>PXSM01000050.1 GCA_003023465.1 Halobacteriales archaeon SW_6_65_15
CTACGACCAGTTCGTCTGGACCGGCGGCATCCGGGGTCCGGCCGCGCTGGACGGCGAGCGCCCTGCGGTGAAGAACACCCTGCGGCTCGGCGACGGAACGGTGGCCCAGCTCGGACCGACGGTGCTCACGGGGCGGGCCGCGAAGACCCTGAAGACGACCGTCGGGGCCGGATACCTCTCGTCGGTCGGAGCCTTGCGGAACGCCGCGGACCTCGTGAGCGAGGAGTTAGGATACGAACGGTGAGTCGGCGACCGATTCTGGAACGCTGAGTCGTGTCGATTCCGGTCAGACCGGCACGCCGACCGCGCCCAGCGAGACGATGCCGAGCAAGTCGAGTAGCCAGAGGACGACCCAGACGGTAACGTACGCCACCAGTGCGATGCCGATGGCGTTCCCCCAGCCGCCGGGGTACCGGGCGTTGATGACGTATATCCACGCGATGAGCGCGAGCAGCGACGCGAGCACCGACGCGAGCGTGCCGAGGATGGGAATCCACGTGATCAGCGAGAAGATCGCCGTGATGACCCACCACACCACCGCGCCGATGATCGCGGTGATGATGGCGTACTCGTAGTCGTCCCGGTTCGCGATGACTCGCGCACCGACGTAGATGCCGAACGCCCCGATGAGGAGGCTGACAATGAACCCGATGACGAAGTCGATGAGTGCCATGTACGTATCTTTGCATCGACCGACCTTTTATATGTGGCGCATACCCGCGGGCCTCGACCGTTATTGTGGCCGTTCCCCGACGTAATCGGGCTTTTAGCGTCGTTCGCGCTCGGTCGCGTCGCGATCCTCGCGGCCGTCGCCGACGCGGTCGACGCGTTCGCGCGCGTCCTCCAGCGTCTCGGTCTCCAGCAGCGTCTCGACCTTGCGCTCGAACTCGGCTTCGGTCAGTTCGCCGCGGGCGTAGCGGTCCCGGAGGGTGTCGAGTTCGTCCTGCTTCGACTCCGGAGTGATTCGTTCGCTCTCCGTTCGACCCGTCCTGTTCGTGCCGACCCCGACGTCGAACTCGTCGCTCACGAGCTTCACGATGGGAACGAGCACCGCGAACCCGAGCGCGAACACCATCCAGAACCAGTTCTGGCCCGTGAACAGCGCGAGGAGACCGACGCCCACGATGGCGATGGAGACGAGTTTCACCAGCGTATTCTCCCCGAGGTCGTCGGCTGGTGACGGTGCCATGCGACCACCTACCTCACTCGCCGACAAAAAGATGGGCGTTCTCTAACACGACCGGATTCTGTTGGTTTTCCGCCGTCAATGGGTTTAAGTTACTGGGCCAACCTCGGGAGCGCATGGCACGCGAGACTGCGCTGATCGACAAGGCGCTCGCGGGGGCGGTCGGCCTCGCCGCCGGAGCGGTCGTCGGTGCGCACGTTCTGCGCCGATACCGGCGCGACGAGAGCGCGAACGTCGTCTGTACCGAGTGTGGCGAATCACTACCCGTCGAAGACGTACTGGACCCGACGGTGACCTGCGCCTGCGTCGCGCCGCGGGACTCACACGACTTCTGGTAGCGAGGCGTTTACCCTCCTCGGGCCGTATCTGCCGGTATGGACGAGACGGACCTCTGCGAGCGACTCGAACAGCGACTGATGAGCCACGGCGTCTACGTCACCGACCTCGAAACCGAAGAAGGAACGCTCCGGATCGCCTACGAGACGGCCACGCCCGGCGCGGGCGTCCCGCAGCGCGAAGTGGGTCGCGTGCTGAACCGACTGCTGGAGGCCCACCGCGACGGCTGGGACCCGACCGACGTGCGAGGCGTGGTGTCCGGAATCGACGGGGAGGAGCGCGGGACGTGGCGGGCCGACGGCGACTGGCTGGTCGGTCACGAACAGGGCGACCTTTCCGACATTGACCTCTCGCAGAAGGTTCTGGATACCATCGAGGAGTAGTCGAACGAGTTTGAGAAACTCTACTCGCTCATTCTGCTGTAGCAGGGACGCCAATAGTGGTGAAGAACGGATAGAAAGCCCCCGCCCGGTCGCGGTCGCTGACCGACATATCCTCGGTTCGCTTCGCTCACCTCGGATAGGGGTCGGTCAGGCAATCAAGCTGAACGCGACCGGGCGGCCCCTTGGTTTGTCGCACCGGGTGCGGTTCTTGGCGGTACCAGTAGAACCTAAACGGGGTATGAATCAGTCCAGCACGTCCGCGAGGGCGTCCATCGTCTGCTCGACGCGGTCGGGGTCGGCGTTGTAGCCCATGTGGCCGACGCGGAGCACGTCGTCCGCGAGGTCGCCGAGGCTCGTGGCGACGATCACGTCGTGGTCGGCTTCGAGTCGTCGCTGAACCTCTGTCGCGCGGCCCTCGACGCGGAACGCGGTGACGGTCGGCGAGGCGAGGGCCTCGGATTCGGGGTAGATTTCGAGGCCGAGGTCGCGCCCGCGCTCACGGCACTGCTCGGCGACCGACTCGTGGCGGTCGAAGACGTTCTCCCGGCCCTCGTCGAGTATCCTGTCGAGCGACGCCTCCAGCGCGTAGAGGTTCGACACCGAGTGGGTGTAGGGCGGGTGGACCGGCTCGTCCTCGGGAAATTCGACATCCCGCCACGGTTCGAGGCTGGTGTAGAAGGTGCCCTGATCGGTGGTCTCGACCTTCTCCCACGCGCGGTCGCTGACCGAGAGGGTGGTCAGTCCGGGCGGCGAACTGAAGCACTTCTGGGACGCCCCGAGGCAGACGTCCACGTGCTCGACCGGCACCTCGGTCCCGCCGAGCGAGGAGACGGCGTCCACGATGGTCAGCACGCCCGCGTCCTGCAGGGTGGCGAGAATCTCTTCGAGGTCGTTCAACACGCCCGTCGGCGTCTCGCAGTGGATCGCAGTCGCGGCCGCGAAGTCGTGGTCCTCGACGAGCGACTTCACGTCTGCCGGGTCGAAGCCCGCGTCGGCACCTCCTCGCCGGGATCGATCAGCGAGGCGACGCTGGTCTCCAGCCCGAGCATCCCCTCGCCCGCGAGGACCAGCACGTCGTCGTCAGTGCCGTAGACGGTCGCCAGCTCGTCGAGGAGGGACTGGTAGTACTCCGTAAACTGGGCCTCCACGTCCGGGTTCGTCATTGGTTGGCTCGTGGCTTCGCGAACGTCCGGCGGGAGCGCGGTCGGTCCGGGCGTCATGAGGAGTTCGTCGCGGTCGTCCATGTGAGCGGTTTGGCTCCGGACGCCCTAAAGCATCGCCGTATAGAAGCGTCCGCGTTTTCACAGAAGCTAAATATCGGAGCTCATCTAGTAAATTACGATGGATCTCGCCGAGTTATCATCTGGATTGTATGCGTTTCCGCAGACGATAGTCCACGAGGGGACCGAGTACACGTACCACCCTGCGGCGGCGGAGACGCCTCGAGGGCTCGCCCTGCTAGACGTCGGCCACCCGAACGCGGTCGAGCAGGTCGAGTCCCACCTCGAAAACCGGGGGTACGGGTGGGACGACGTTTCCGCCGTCGTCGTGACGCATCAGGACAACGACCACGCGGGAGGGCTCGCCCAGATCGCCGACCGCATCGACGCGCCGGTCTACGCCCACGAGCGGGCCGCGCCCCACGTGGACGGCCGAGAGCCCCTGCTCGACTACGACGCGGAGCGATACCCGCCCGTGGACGTGGAGATCGTCGATGGAGTGCGGTTCCGCACCGGCGCTGGACCGATGGAAGTGGTGTTCACGCCCGGACACGCGCCCGGTCACGTCTCGCTGTACTTCCCGGACGCCGACCTGCTGGTCGCGGCCGACGCCCTCGCCGCGCCCGACGGCGAGTTGGTCCTGCCGAAGGTCGCGGACGAGGACGACGCCCGCGACTCGGTGGCCCGACTGGCCGACCTCGACTTCGAACGGACGCTCTGCTATCACGGGGGACTGGTCGAGGCGGGTACGGACCGCGTGCGCGAACTCGCCGAATCGCTTCGCTGAACGCGGGGGTCGATCTCTCGGCGAACGCAGATTTCCGACACCGAAAGCCGAAAGAACGAGAGGCCCGTGGGTCCGACCGAGGACGCACGCCGTGATCCGACGGATTCGACCGAGCGACGACTTCGCGACGATTGCCTCACCGACGGGGACGAATCGAGGGACTGTTTACGGACGAACGACCGACGGTACGAGTACGGACTCCACTTCGCCATGAACAGCAACGACAGGTCCATCGTCGGCGTGGCGATGCTCGCCCACGCGATGGTCCACACCTACGAGTTGTCGATTCCGATCCTGGTCACCGTCTGGCTCGACGTCTTCTCTGTGACCGAGGCGACCATCGGGCTGGTCGTCTCGGCCGGCTACGCACTGTTCGGCCTCGGGGCGCTCCCCGGCGGCATCCTCGCCGACACCTACGGCTCTCGTCCCCTCATCATCGCCTGCCTCGCCGGCATGGGCGGTTCGTTCCTGCTGTTGAGCGTCGCGCCCGGGGTCGGGTTAGTCGCGGTCGCGCTCCTCGTCTGGGGCGCGGCGGCCAGCGTCTACCACCCCTCGGGACTCTCGCTCATCAGCAAGGGCGTCTCCCAGCGCGGCACCGCGTTCGCCTACCACGGTATGGCGGGCAACCTCGGCATCGCGTTCGGCCCCTTGGCGACCGCCGTCCTCCTGCTCGCATTCGACTGGCGGACGGTCGCGGGGCTGTTGGCCGTCCCCGCCGCACTCGCGGTCCTGCTGGCGCTCGTGGTCGACTTCGACGAGACGGCGTCGGTCGAGGCTACCGACGGCGGCACGAGCGCGGACTCGAAGGCCGACACCGTGTCGTCGCTCTCCGAGTTGGTCTCCGAGTCTCGCCGACTGTTCACGGTCGGGTTCGTCAGCGTGTTCGCCGTCGTGATGCTCTCGGGGCTGTACTACCGCGGGGCGCTCACCTTCCTCCCGGACCTGCTGAGCGACCTGCCGCTGTTCGACCCCGTCACCGTCGGCGCTCGGACGCTCGAACCCTCGCGGTACCTCTACGCCGGACTGCTCGTGGTCGGCATCGCGGGCCAGTACGCTGGCGGGAAGCTCACCGACAGGATGCGGACCGAGCGCGGGCTGGCGATGGGCTTCGGCGGGTTGGCGCGGGTTCGCGCTGTTCTTCGTCCAACCGTTCTATCAGGCCACCGTCGCCGAGTACACCCCGGCCGGGCTTCGGGGCCTCTCCTACGGCTACACCTACCTCGGCGTGTTCGGCGTCGGTGCGCTGGGTGCCGCGATGGCCGGATTCATCCTGACCTACGCCACGTCGAGCGGGCTGTTTCTGGTCCTGGCTGGGATTGCGGCCGGAGCGTCGCTGCTCGGGTGGTCACTTCTGAGGCGGGGACGCTGAAGCGGCCTGTCCCAAAGGACCTGCATATAGAAATATACAGATGGTTTTAAAGTGTCCAGATATGTCTAAAAGAAATATATCCATGTAGGACTATCATGGCACTGCAAGGTCAGAGGCGGATGTAGATTCCACTGTCCTAATGTGCTCTGTCTGTTCCTGAACTCCACATTTATCTACAGTCCCGACACACACCAACGCGCATGGCAGAACTCACTATAACGACCACGGACGGTCTCGACGGACGCGAAGTGACCGAGTACCTCGGCGTCGTCTCGGGAGAAGCGGTCATCGGTGCGAACGTCGTCAGCGACATCGCCGCGGGCATCCGAGACGTCGTCGGCGGGGGCGCGCAGTTCGCCGACGCCGTAGTCGGCGCGACGTTCGACTACGAGGAGATGGCCGAGGGGATGCTCTGGGTCAACCTCTCCGGGACCGCGGTGAAGACGCGGCGGAAGTAACAATAGAGTTTTTCTTCGTACTGGTCGTCGGTACTTCGTCATAAAACGAGTGGGCGCTGCAGGATTTGAACCCACGACAGCTTGGTCCGAAGCCAAGTACTCTGTCCAGACTGAGCTAAGCGCCCGCAACAGATGGTACTGCTTTGGTCGTTTTAAACGCCATGGTTTTCACCGGGCGTGCAGTAGCGTCCCGAAGCCTCACTCGGCGACGTGCTCCCAGTCTATGCGGTCGATGGTGCAGCCGCCACAGTCGGGGCACGTCTGCCTGTCGAGCGTGAATCGAGTTCTGCAGTCCTTGCACTCATAGGTCTCGTCGGGGTCGGCGTCCGGATCGCGGACCATCCACGCGAGTTTGTCGGCGAGACTCATACTCGACCTGCCGCGAGGGGCATACCACCGAATTGCACGAGCTAGTTAAAGGGCGTTTTCATTCTCCCGCCCGAAAACACCCCACACACCCCTCGAAACGCCGGTTTACGGCCTTCTCTAAACGCCCCGAATAAGGCTTCTGGCCAAGGTTACTGGAGGTCTGGCGGAGAGCCCGTCACTGCGACCGGAGCGACACGGCGAAGTGGTTCGTATTGAGCTCCTCGACTCTCTCGTCGGCCGTCGCGTCCTCTTCGGCGAGGAGTGCGTGGAGACAGCCGCCTGCCAGTTCGGCGTCGCCGTCTCGGAGTGAGACTGGCGAGTCGGCCCCGAGTGCGCGGTCGGCCACCTCCGACGCCGACGGTGCCCCACGACTCCCTTCAATTCCGTCGGCAGCAGACAGCTCTCGCAGGACGAGCCACGCCTGAATCGTCGCGGTCAGGTACCGTTCGGCGAGTTGCTCGGGGTCACCGACCGAGGGAATCGTGGCGAGGTAGGCCGCCGCGGCCGAGTCGGCGACCGTCACGTTCTCGCGGACCCAGTCCCGAACGTCGTCCACTTCGTCGGCGGTCGAAGTTGCGTCCGCGTCCAGTTCTCGACCCGCGCGCTCGCAGATTTCGGCCTCCTCGTCGGCGACGCGGTGGAAGACGTCGCCGACGACCACGGCGTCCGCGCCAGCGTCGAGCATCGCCTCCCGCCGTAGGTGCCCGAGTATTCGAGGTAGACGAGTTCGCTTTCGAGGTGGCGTTCGGCCGCCATGGCGTGCTGCTTGGCCTCGCGGGGCGACAGCAGGTCGTCCCCGGAGACGTTCGCCTCGCGGGCCGCCGCGCTGTCTGGGTTCTGGATGATGTAGGCCTCGAACACCGCCTCGGCGAGGAGCCACGAGGTCGCCCAGTCCGCGAGGGGGTCGGCCGCGAAGTCGGGGAGCCACGGCAGTTCGTCGTCGAGCAGGTCGGGAACCAGTTCCTCGCGGATGTACTCGGTCCCCGCGCCCAGTTGGCCGACCAGCGACTCGGAGTCGCCGTTCAGCACCTCGGGGATGGCGAGCAAGTCGGCTTGGTCGCGGGTCCGTTGGGTGACGTGACGAGGGCCGCTCGGCTCGTGGAACACCGGCACCGAGGCCGGAGCGAGCAGGTCGAACGTCTCCTCGGTGTTTTCGGGGGTCACGTCGGCCGACCCGCCGACCGACACCGCGCTGGTGTGCTGGAGGTAGAGCGGGAAGAGAAGCGGGAGCTTCTTCGCCGCCTCGGGATCGACCTTGGTGACGTGCGTCCACTCGGCGGGAACCGGATTGGTGTCCACCGGTAGCGCGGTCCGGGCGGCCAGCCTCGCGCCCCGGGTCGGCTCTCCGGCGTCGAGGACCTCGAACGCCTCGGGAGACCCCTTCCACAACCCTCATATAACCCGGCGCGAGACCTTCTGACCGAGACATGGGTAGCGTTCGGTCACGGATTCCGGCGACGGCGCGGGCGCTCGCGGCGCACCTCACGGAGACGCGGGACCCGCGAGTGGCTGCGATGGTGTTGCTCCGCAACGAGGTCGATTCCGACATCGACGCGATGACCGAGCGCCTGTTCCTGAGCGTCGAGCGCGACCTCCAGCGCGCGCGGGAGGACGGCGAACTCGACCCCGTCCCGGGCGCGGCCGACGAGGAGGCTCGCTTCGACTACGACACGCGACTCGTCCTGCCCGCGATGTTGACGCTCGGGCGGATTCACGTCCTCGCGGGGGACGTTCCCGTCGCGCGCGTCGGCCGGGAGGTCGATCAGGAGTTCGTGTCGCGCGGGCGCGAGACCACCCGCAACGTCGTCCGGGCGCTGCTCGACGGCGACATGCGCGACGCCATCAACGACGACGAGTACGAGGACTTCGAGACCAACCTCCGCCCGGTCGAGCGCGTCGCCGAGCTCGCCCAGCAGAGCCTCGAGGAGGGCGTCGAAGCGTGGTTCGACCGCGACGACACCCCCGAAGCGGTCCGCGACCACTACGAACACGCGGTCGAACTCTCCGAGCGCCACCAAGAACAGGACCGGGCGTTCCGGGAACTCCTCGACCGATTCCACGACGCGGAAGGGGACGACGAGCGCGCGGCGGCCGCCGACGCCATCCGCGAGCAGTACAAGTTCGCCGAAGTCGAAGACGGCGACCTGTTCGACGACGAGGCCGACCTGCCGTACTTCGCCACCCAGTACGCCCGCGTCGGCATCCTCTACGAGGACATGCTCAACATGTACGAGGCCGACCTCGGCGTCGAGTTGGGCGAGGGGTTCAAGCGCGCAATCGTGCTGATGGTGGTCGGCGCGCAGATCGGACTCGACGACACCGACGACTACCCAGAGGACCGCGGCACCCAACTCACGCCCGTCACTGCGGAGCTGAACGTCGCCGACGACAGGGCAATCGGGGTCGAGCGCATCTGCCGCATCGTGGAGACGTACCTCGACCGCGCGGACGACTGCGCGGACCCCGACGACCACCTCACCCGCATCGCGGTCGAGTACATTCGCCAGCAGTCACTCGACCGAATCGACGGGCTCGCGCGATGAACGCCGGGCTGAGCGACTCGCATCCCAATTTCTCGATAGTAATCAAAAAGAATATAAGCAGAACAGGATATTTTACTGCCAGACGACATCGGGGACTGGACCTGCCGGGGTCCCGCTCCGGTCGAAGTTTCACCGAGAGGAACCGCCATGTACGGATTGGGTGAGGTCTGTCCGGGGGTCGAGGTCGAGCCGGGGACGAACCTCCTGGTGACCGGGCCGCCGATGACGGGCAAACGGAATCTCGCACTGGAGGTTCTTGCGCACGGCAGCCGTCGGGGTGACGGCACTATCGTCGTCACGACGAAGGACGGCGGGGAGTCGGTGCGCGAGGCCCTCCGCGAGCTGCTCGACCGCGACGAGAGCGGGCCTCTCGGCATCGTGGACTGCGTCTCCAAGCAGCAGGGGATGAACCCCTCGCCGGGCGACGACATCGCCTACGCCTCCTCGCCCAAGGACATGACCGGCATCGGCATCCAGCTCTCGGAGTTCCTCGAAGGCTTCTACAAGGAGCGAGGCGTGAAGCGAAACCGCATCCTCCTCCACTCGCTCTCGACCCTGCTGATGTACTCGAATCTCCAGACCGTCTTCCGGTTCCTCCACGTCTTCACCGGCCGGGTCCAGAGCGCCGACGCCCTCGGCGTGTTCGTCATCGACTCGACGGCCCACGACCAGCAGACCATGAGCACCCTCCGACAGCTGTTCGACGGCCAGATCGAGGTCCGTGAGGCCGACGACGGCGGCTCCGAACTCCGGGTCCGGGGCGTAGGTCAGGACACCGACTGGAAGCCGGTCCCCTGACCGGTTTTCTGTCGTTCGAGTCGGCAACCAGCACGGGGCTCGCCGGGCCTCCTCAGTGGTGGTTCCGTCTCGAACGCGTCTCTCCAGTTCCAATCTATCCGAGGTATCAGGTCGTTTCGAGACCCCTGCTACCACACCGAAAGCGACGCCTCTCGAACGAAGACCGTCACCTTTTATTGTCGTGTCGAGTACCCCCAACATGGATAAGCTGAAGCAGTCCCTGCTCGACGCGCCGATCATCGAGAAAGACGGCTACCACTACTTCGTCCACCCCATCAGCGACGGGATTCCGGTGCTCGAACCGAGCCTGCTTCGGGAGATCGTCATCCAGATCATCCGGAAGGCGGAACTGGAGGACGTGGACAAGATCGTCACGCCCGCGGCGATGGGCATCCACATCTCCACGGCGGTCTCGCTGATGACCGACATCCCCCTCGTGGTCATCCGCAAGCGCGAGTACGGACTGGAGGGCGAGGTCGCGCTCTCCCAGCAGACGGGCTACAGCGAGAACGAGATGTACGTCAACAACGTCCGCGAGGGTGACCGCGTCCTCCTGCTCGACGACGTGCTCAGCACCGGCGGGACGATGAAGGCCATCACGGAGGCGCTCGAACACATCGGCGCGGACGTGGCCGACGTGCTCGCGGTCATCAAGAAGGTCGGCCCGAACGAACTCGACGACTCCGGCTACGACGTGAAGACGCTCATCAACGTGGACGTGCAGGACGGCGAAGTCGTCATCGTTGACGAGCACGGCGACGGATAGCGAGTCGAAAGGTCGGAGGGCGCTTCAGCGCCCGAAGGACGGAGTGGACCTTTTTCATCAACGTTTTGCAAGCGAGTGCCCGAAGGGCACGCAGCGTAGCAAAAGGTTGTCGGGAAGACGCTCATCAACGTGGACGTGCAGGACGGCGAAGTCGTCATCGTTGACGAGCACGGTGACGGGTAGACACCGTCAGATTACACTCGACGCTATCGGTGGAACACAGAGAAAGGACCGGAGGGGGCTTTAGCCCCCGAAGGGACGCGCCTTGGGATTTTCATTGAAGTTTTGCAAGCGAGCCGCCCGGAGGGTGGCTCGCGCAGTAAAAGTTCAGCGGGCGTGACGGGATTCGAACCCGCGATCAGAAGGTTAGGAACCTCCTGCCCTGTCCACTAGGCCACACGCCCCGCGAAAAAAGCGGATTATTCGTTGGTCTCGGTTTCCGTCTCGGCGTCGGACGCGGAGCCGGTGTCGCTGACCGGTTCCGAGTCAGTCGCGGCGTCACGGCTGACGTCGGTTCCGGTATCGACGTCGCCTTCCTGCATCTCCTTGAGCTCCTCTTCGACTTCCTGACGTCCTTTCTTGAACTCGCCCATGGCCTCGCCGGTCGAGCGCGCAAGTTTCGGAATCTTGTTTGCGCCGAACAGCAGGACGGCGATGAGGAGGATGACCATCATCTCCATCCCGCCCGGCACGGGTCCGAACAGTGGAATCATCTGTTCCATCTCTAACTGAGGATAGCTGATTCTGGATTATAGGCTTTTTGCTCCCGAGCACCCGGCATGTTCAGCGACGGCGGTCCAATCGGAGGGTCCCAACAGCTTCCGGCGAGCCGTTACGAGTGAATGTGGAAACGCCAGAACAAACGGCAGAAAGAAAGTGCGTTACCGACGCGAGACCTGCCCCGATTCGGAACTGTCTTTTCTCCGACCCGAGAAGCGGGGTACGTACATGGTCGAAGTTGGCGACGAGGCCCCCGAATTCACGGCACCGCTCGCGAACGGCGACGTCGAGGCGTTCACCTTCCCCGAGGAGGTCGCGGACGGCCCTGCGGTCCTCGCGTTCTTCCCCGGCGCGTTCACCAGCGTCTGCACCGAGGAGTTGTGCACCTTCGAGTCGGAACTCGACGCCTTCGAGGACGTGGGTGCGACGGTCCTCGGCGTGAGCGTGGACACGCCGTTCGCGCTGAACGAGTTCCGGGATCAGGAGGATTTCAGCTTCGGGCTGATCAGCGACACGAACAAGGAGGTCATCGACGCCTACGACGTCGAGATGGACTTCGCGGACATGGGCTACTACGGCGTCGCCAAGCGCGCGGTGTTCGTCGTGGACGAGGACGGCGAGGTCGCCTACGACTGGGTCAGCGACGACCCCGGCGTCGAACCCGACTACGAAGCGGTCGAGGACGCGGTCGCCAACGTGTCCGAGTGACGAATAGATTGCACGTACTACGTCGTTCCATTTCTCCTTAGGAACTACCGATGAAGACGGCATAACGCTAGCTACTTCCGAAACCGATGAGAAGAAGCCCTCGCTCGGTTCGGCCGCGTCGCTCCCTCACCGTCGCTCGCACTTCATCCGCCGGCAGACGGTCCTGCTCGCTTCGCTGTGCGGGCTGCGACTGCCGAGGTCACCCTCGCTCACTGCGTTCGCTCGCGTGACCACCAAGGTCCGCACGTTCCCCTCGCTTCCTCCCCGCGTCGCTCACGGCTTCGCCGAAAGACTCGCGTTGCTCGTCTTTCGAGCCTTCCTTCGCTCGGCTCAGGAAAACGCCGTTCGCGTGCCGAGACGCGTGGCGTCTCGGGGTTCGGGCACGAGGCGCTCGTGGCGCGTCCCGTGGTTTTGTCGATTCGCAAAGGTACAGGTGGTCGAGAAGCAAGAACCGAAGGAAAACAGATTCGGAAAGCCGAGTCAGTCGTCGGCGAGTTCTTCCCGAAGCGTTCCCACTTCGGCGACCCGTTCTGCGTGGGCGTTGTGCTGGTGAATGGACTCGTCGTTGCTCTGCTTCATCGTCACCACGGCGTCGTCCGGCAGGTCGGCGAACTCCGAGACGACGCCCTCGGCCATGTCGCGGACGCAGTCTTCGACGAACTTGGCGTTGGCGTGGGCCTCGAACGTCATGTGGTCCTCGTCGGGGCGTTTGGCGAGGTTGTAGATGCGGGCGCTCATCGAGTCGCGCGCGACCTCGATGAGTTCCATCAGGTCCACCTCGGGCGCGCCGTCGCTCTCGACCGTCAGGGTGGCGTGCCCGCGCTGGGAGTGGCCCGCCTGCGGGACCTCCCCTCCTGCAGGAACTCCCTGACTTCCGCCTCGCCGACGCCCAACTCCTCCAGTTTCTCCCGGGCGGTCGCACCCATCATCCCCTGCGAGCAGGGGCAGACCGTCATGCCCGTGACGCGAGCGCCGATCTCCTCGCGGGTGCCGTCCTCGGTGGCGGTCGCCCCGGCGATGATGTCCGCAGTGGCCTGCGTCGGCCGGTCGCTCTCGGGCGTCCGGTCCTTGATCATGTACTCGGCTTCCATCCGCACCTCCGCCTTGCTCGTGTACTCGTGCTTGTCGAGGAGGCGCTCGGCGGCCTCGCCGCACACGTCCTCGACGCGGTAGGTCGGCTCGCTCACCGCGTCCTCCAGAATCTCGTCGATGACCTCCATGTTCCGGCTCATGTCCGCGCCCTTCCGCCAGCTCGGCAGGTCCACTAGCACCTCGAACTCCGCGGTCAGCACGATGGGCCGCTTGTCCCGGCGGGCGAGTTCGACCAGCTTCGTGACGCCCGTCACGCCGACGCGGTTCAGACCGACTGTCACGTCGGGCTCGGACGCCTGAACGTCCGGCAGTTGTTCGTCCATTACCGGAAGCTAGCGAACCAGCCGGATTAGGGCTTTCCCTTCCGGAAAAGCTCAATCGAGCCCCGAACGCCTCCATGCGGACGAAAACTCAGTCGAGTTTTCCGAGCGCCCTGAAGAAGTCGCTGGACGGCTCGGCGATTCGCGTCGGCTCGTCGGCTGGACGGATCGTCACCGACTCGGGCGTCTCGAACCGCTCGCGCGTGCTGTCGGCGCTGACGTAGCCGAAGTCGGCTCCTTCGGCTCGAACCTCGACCTCGCTGTCGCTGGGTACGACCAGCGGTGGCATCGACTCGGCGGCGCACATCTCCGTGATCACGAGGCCGTCGGCGTCCGGGTGGACGAGCGGGCCGCCCTCGCTCAGGTTGTAGGCCGTGCTTCCGGTCGGCGTGGAGACCAGTACGCCGTCGCCGTGCCCACTGGCGAAGGTGCGGCCGTCCACCCGAACCTCGTAGTCGAGGCCTTGCCCGTGTCCGCGCTGGGGACCCTGCACGACGATCTCGTTCAGTGCGGGGTGGAGGTTCCAGTCGCCCTCGCCGGTCGCCCGGAGGCGGGGCACCTCGCGCGCGGGAATCGTGTCGGTCTCCCGGTAGCCAGCGACCACCGCCTCGACCGTCTCGACCGCGTCCTCCGGCGCGACCCCGTTGAGGAACCCGACCTCGCCGAGGTTGACGCCCAGAACCGGCGTCGCGCCCGCGCCCCGGGCCACGAACAGGAACGTGCCGTCGCCCCCGATGGAGACCACGAGGTCGCAGTCGCTCATCGACTCGACCGGGGAGCCCTCCGCGTCGAGTCGCTCGGCCGTCGCGGCGTCGAGTCGGACCGCCACCTCCGGCGGCATCGTTTCGCGTACCCGGTCGGCCAGACGGGTGGCCTTCTCGTTGCCCTTCTGGGCGACGATGCCGACTCTCATCGGTGGCACTTCTCGCCCGCCCGCCAAAAGTCCGCCGACGCCGAGTCGTCGGTCGCCGCGAGAAACATTCAAATGTGGTCGGTCCGAGTTGCCGGACGTGCAACGCGCTCGACTCGCCAGGAGGTGGCTCCCGTGACCGAGGACGACGACTGGTTCGAGCGCGCGCTCCGCGAGGACGAGGAGGGCGAGGACGTCGAATCCGGAGCCGACGGGTCCGGAGCCGACGAGCCCGAAGCCGAGGCCGAGGAAGCCGACTTCGAAGATCTCGAAACTGACGAGGCCGAGTCGGAGTTCGGCGACCCTGACGGGTCGTTCGCCGACGGCTCGCCGGAGTCCGAGTCCGGGAACGACGGCGTCGCGGAGGCCGACTCCACGGGAGCCAGCACCGACGAGGACGGCGACGAACTCTTCGACGAGGGCTTCGGCAGTGCGTTCCAGAACGCGCCCGGCGACGGCCCGTCCGAGACCGACGACGCTAGCGGCGGTGGCGGATTCGGCGAGAGCGGCGGGGTCGACGCGGGCGGTGGCTTCGGCGGCGAGACTGGCGGTGGCGGCGATTTCGGAATGGGTGGCGGTGGCGACGACTTCGGGATGGGTGGCGGCTTCGGCGGTGGCGACGAACCGTTCGAGAGCGAGGAGTTCGACGACGAGGAGTTCGAGTCGTCCATCCCGCGCATCGACGTGGGCATCGAGGGCCTCGACAGCATGATCCAGGGCGGCGTGCCCGAGCGCTCGCTGGTCACCACCATCGGGTCGGCCGGGACAGGCAAGACCACCTTCGGACTCCAGTTCCTCCACGAGGGCCTCCAGCAGGGCGAGAGCGCGGTGTTCATCACCCTCGAAGAGAGCCACGAGCGCATCGTGGACACCGCGAGCGAGAAGGGCTGGGACTTCGAGGCCTACGAGGAGGAGGGGAGCCTCGCGGTCATCGACCTCGACCCCATCGAGATGGCCAACAGCCTCACCTCCATCCGCAACGAACTGCCGCGACTCGTCGAGGAGTTCGGCGCGACCCGACTCGTGCTGGACTCGGTATCGCTGCTGGAGATGATGTACGACGACCAAGCGACCCG
>PXSM01000051.1 GCA_003023465.1 Halobacteriales archaeon SW_6_65_15
GGTCGGTCAGACGACCACGATAAACGCGACCGGGCGGCCCCTTTCAGTCCCACCCGACGGCGGCTGGTTCACCGGGCGTCGCTGGCGGACTGTCCCACTGGGTGCGAGCAAGCCGGAGGTGACGATAGCTCGACGTGGCTAACTACGTCTTTTCTAAACATATTTATTTTTACTTTTAGACATCATTTGTATGTCTTTGATTTCGTTCGGGCAGTGCGCGCTGGCGCGACCGCGCGGTCGCGCCAGCGCGGCAGAGCGGACCCTCGGAGGGACAGTCGGACGGGCGTCGGACGGCTTCGAAAAATCCACCCGATTCCGTCCAAATCCGTCCGACGCGGGTCTGACGATTCGGGGCGACACGGACCGCGAGACGCCCGCTTCTTCGGGAGGATTAAGTAGGCGTCGGGGGAAACGGGGCAGTAACGTGACCACGAGAGTCCGACGCGCGGCTGGCTACGCCGCGGTCGCCACGCTGTCGCTCGCGGCCCCGGTGCTGGGGTGGGCGACGGCCGCCGCGTTCGGTGCCATCGCCGTGGGTGCGCTGTCGGTCACCGAGGGGCCGGTGTTCGAGTTGTTCGCCCGGCCCGCAGACCGACAGGAGGGTCGCCTGCACGGCCTCGCCGCGTTCGCCTTCGCCGCGACGGGCATCTCCCTGCTCGCGTCGTTCGCGGGGCTACCGAACCGCGTCCTCGTGGCCAGCGTCCTCGTCGTCGGGTACGGCAACCTCGCCCAGCAGGCAGCGTGGGAGTTCGACGCCGAACCCATCGTCCGGACCGGCGCGTTCGTCGGGGGCGCACTACTGGCGGCGGTGGCCGGGCAGGTCACCGCGCTCACCGTCGAGAACGCCGCCGTCACGTCGATACTCCCCGAGATCGTGTTTCTGGCGGCCAGCGGCGCACTGCTGGCGGGGCTCCTTCGGTCGGTCCTCTTCTTCCGGGACGACCCACTGGTGATGCTGTCGGTCGCCTTCCTGCTGTGGCTGTTCGCCGACCTCACCGCGACCGGCTCCGCCGTAACGGTGACCGTCGAAGGCGTCGCGGTCGCCATCGCCGTGACCGCGCTGTTCGGCTACGTCTCGTGGGCGCTCGACGCCGCCTCGATACC
Source organism: Halobacteriales archaeon SW_6_65_15 (assembly GCA_003023465.1). Lineage (GTDB taxonomy): Archaea > Halobacteriota > Halobacteria > Halobacteriales > Haladaptataceae > Halorussus. The sequence continues at coordinate 1,105 of PXSM01000051.1, forward strand.
GGGGATGCTGACCGGCGCGTTACTGGCCGTACTCACCATCGTCCTCGGAGGCTACGAGTGGTTCGCCGTCCTCATCGCCTTCTTCGGCATCGGGAGCCTCTCGACCAAGTTCCGCTACGAGGAGAAAGCGGCTCGCGGGGTCGCCGAGGACAACGAGGGCGCGCGCGGTAGCGGCAACGTCCTCGGGAACGCGGCCGTCGCGCTCGCGGCGGTGCTCGCCTACGCGGCCCGCGGACGCCTCCCCGTCGAGGGGTGGATCTTCTTGTTCGCGTTCGCGGGCTCCATCGCCACCGCGATGAGCGACACACTCTCCTCGGAGATCGGCGGCGTGTTCGACGACCCGCGGCTCATCACCACGCTGGAACGGGTCGAACCCGGCACCGACGGCGGCGTGACGTGGCAAGGCGAACTCGCGGGGCTGGCTGGCGCGGCGGTCGTCGCGGCCATCGCGGCCGGACTGTTCGAGAGCGTGAACCCGGTCGGCGCGGCCGTCATCGCCCTCGCGGGCGCGAGCGGCATGACGATGGACAGCCTGCTCGGCGCGACGATGGAGGGCGACCGACTCGGCAATCAGGGCGTCAACTTCCTCGCCACGCTCACGGGCGCGCTCGTCGGCGCGGGCCTCGCGGTGGTCGTCCTGACGTGACGGGGGTCGTCGTATCGTGATCCGTCCCGCGCGGTCGGACGAGCGCGACCAGTTGCGCGAACTCCAGACCCATCTCCGCGAGCCGAATCCGCCCCTGCTGGACTACGCCGTCGAGGGGCCGCCGCTCGTGCTGGTCTCCACTGAGAACGACGTACCCGTCGGTTACCTCGTTGCCTTCCACGACGAGGAGGCGGGCTACGTCGCCGAAATTACGGTCGCTCCGGAACGTCGGCGGGAGGGTCGGGCGCGGCGACTCCTCGGAGCCGCCTTCGACCGGTTACGAAGCGAGGGCTGTTCGCGCGTCCGGCTGGCAGTCCACCCCGGGAACGACCCGGCGCGACGGCTCTACGAGTCGCTGGGTTTCGAGGAGGAGTCTCGAGAAGAAGAGTACTACGCCGACGGGAGCGAGGGAATCGTGCTGGGTCGGGGGTTGTAAAATGGAATCAGGGAGCGTCAGAACTGGTCGGCGGTCCGGACCCGCACGTCCGCGGGTTGCTTGACGAACTCGTCCAGTTCCGCCGCGACGATCTGGCCGACGCCGCGCTGGGCCGCCACGTCGAGCACGCGCTGTTCGAGGGTCCCGTCGAGGACCACCGCGTACGGCACCTCGTCGGCGTCCAGTATGGCGTCGAAGGCGTTCTCGGCGGCCACCTCCCCGAGCGTCCCGAACGTCTCGTCGAGGAGCCGGGCGGTTCCGGTCTCGTCGTTCACGACGGCCGCGACGTGTTCGCGGAGGGTCGCAGGTTCCGGCGCGGCGTCGGAGTCCGGTTCGGCGTCGGGCTCCGCGTCGAGTGCGGCCTCGGGTTCCGCGTCGGACTCCGGCTTGGAATCGAGTTCTGATTCGGAATCAGCCTCCGAGGAGACGTCCACGGAGTCGGCCCTCTCGGTCTCGGCGTCTCCGGCCAGCGCCTCGGGGTCGGCTTCGGTTTCCGAGTCGGTCACGACGACGGGGTCGTCCGGCGTCTCCGGTCCGCCGACCGTCTCGTCGGGCGTCTCCGGCGACGCGGGGGCGTCCCCACCGGCGTCGAGTTCGGGTGCGGGACGGGCGCTTCCGTCGGTCGCAGCAGGGCCGGTCTCGGCCGACTCGGAGACGGGCGCGTCGGGGTCCGCGTCCGGGGTGTCCTCTTCCTTCGGGGTGTCGGAGTCCCCTTCGGGCGCGTCCCCGTCGTCTCGTGCGTCGTCGCCGACCATCGACTCCTCGAAGGGTCGCTTGCTCCGGAGGGCGGACATGACCTCTTGGCGCGCGAGGTTCTCGACCGACTTGCCCGCCGGCGCGAACGCCACGTAGTCGAGGTTGCCGACCTGCGCGAGTTCCTTCCGGATGAGGTCGCCACCCCGGTCGCCGTCGAGGAAGGCCGTCACGGTCCGGTTCTGGGTCAGGTCCGCGACCGCCTCGGGAACGTTGGTCCCCTCGACCGCGACCGCGTTCTTGACGCCGTAGCGCAGGAGGTTCAGCACGTCCGAGCGTCCCTCGACCACGATGATGGCGTCGCTGTCGCTGACCCGGGGTCCGGCGGGCAGGCCTTCGAACTCCACGATGTCCTCGACGCGGACGCTCTGGCGAACCTCCTCCATGATCTCTCGACTGCTCATCACGTCCTCGTCGAACGAGTCCGTGAGGAGTTGCTTGGCGCGCTCGACGACCTGTCGGCGCTTGGCGGCGCGCACGTCCTCGATGCCCGCGATGGAGACGGTGGCCCGACACGGGCCGACGCGGCTTATCGTCTCCAGTGCGGCGGCGAGGATGGATGTCTCTACCTTGTCGAGGCTCGACGCGATGGTGATGGTCCCGAACGACTGGCCGTTCTCGCTGTCGACGTCGACGTCGATGCGGCCGAGTTTCGAGGACTGCTGGAGGTCCCGCAGGTCGAGGTCGTCGCCGAGCAGGCCTTCGGTCTGGCCGAAGACCGCGCCGACGACGTCACTCCGCTCTACCACCCCGTCGGCGGTGATGTCGGCGTGAATGACGTATTTCGCTGTGTCGTCCATGAGTGGTGAACTGCCCCGGTGAGGGGCTGGATGATGATGCGTCCATGAGCGTCGCGGCCATGGATGTTTTAAAATCGCACGGCCCGACTGAAATACCTGTCGTCAGCAGAACTGTTTGCGCGGTCGTGTGTTCTGAAGGTTGAGAGGACTTTTTGATGCGTCTCGTTTGGGTTGTTCCTAGGCGCATTTCTGTCGACGACATCTATACCAACTGTGAGCCTGACGTCGATTGGTCCACTTCTAATCGTTCACCTTCATCAAAGTGTCTTCCAGAGAGGACTGCACTGAGGTGGAGTTCTGGGCTGTATGGCCCATGAGCGTGCTTACCGTTTCGATACGCCCTCCCACCGCTTGGCGAACTGGTATTCGATAGTAAAATGGAAGATTGGTCTCCTACAGGCCTTCCACACTCAACCCACTCCTTGAACCAGCCGAGCACTCGATACGTGCAATCTATGCCCTGGGGGTCACAGAGGGTACAGTCATCAGAGAACGTCTCATCTCTCTTTTCTGTTCCTGGGTTAGCAATGTGATCAGTCGTATCTTCAAAATTAACCGAGTAACCCCATCGGTTAAGTGCCCCCTCAATGAAGGTTTCCGCCCTCTTCTTTGCACGCCATCCATCGTTGTACTCTGACAAACAGTGGTCGTACAGGCTTTTCGTTTCGTATACTGATATATTAAATTCTAATATAGAAATAATAATATTGAGAGTTATCACTATAATATTAATTACTGAAATAGTATAGTTAGTCATTAAACGTATTACTTCCTAAATCCCGATGCCATCATAGATCGAAATAGAATCAGCCTCTACTACCAGATAGGAGAGGCTATAAAGCAACCTTGTACATTACCAACCGTCTTACGTAAGTCTCGGCCGGTGAACAGCCGTCTTCATCGCTGAAATAATCGTGAGCGCTACTCTGTCAGTCGAGCAGACCCGCCAGCGTTTCGGCCCCGTGAGCCAGCGACGCCTCGGGGTCGTCCGGTTCGTCGTGTTCGTACACCAGCCACTCGGTGCCGGCCTCGCGGGCCGCCCGGACGCAGGCCTCCACGTCGAGGTCGCCCTCGCCGAGTTCGACCGACCGGTCGCCCGCCACGTCCTTGAGGTGGACCAGCGGGACTCGGCCCCGGAGGCGGTCGAGCAGGTCGGTGGGGTTGTGGCCCGCGGCGGTCGCCCACCCTACGTCGAGTTCGAGGTCGAAGTCGGTCTCAGCGGCGAGGAGTTCGAACGCGGCGTCGCCGTCCACCGCGGCGAACTCGTGGTCGTGGTTGTGATAGCCCAGTTCGATGTCGCGGTCGCTCAACCGGCCGTCGAGTTCTTGGAGCCTGCGAGCGGTGTCGGCGACGGTCTCCCTGCTGGCGAACGCGGCCCAGGGCGTCGATGCCGACGTGAGCGCCTGCGGCGTCAAGGCCGACGTCGTCGAGCACGTCCCGGATCGCCTCGGGTTCGTTGTCGCCGAGACCGGCGAACTCCACGCCCTCGAAGTCGGTCTCGCCCACGCGGGCGAGCAGGTCGGGGAGCGAATCGTCGAGGTCCCTGAGGGTGTAAAGCTGTATCGCGGGTCGCATACCCCGGCTACGTCGGATGGTCCTAAATCGATTGGGACGACGGGCGAACCGGACGGGCTGGGAGGGTCCCCGTCGGCCGTCGGGGCACGAGGCACCAGCTATTAGCCCTTGTCCCCCGATGCGGAATCCATGAGCGAACCCGAAATCCTGATTCCTCACTACCTCTCGGACGAGGCGCGGGACGGCCTGCAAGCGGGAATCCTCGACCTGCTTCCGGACGCGAACCTCGCGATCACCGCCACCCCGGAGGAGACCGACGAACGCCTGCCGACCGCGGAGGTACTCGTAACTGGACGATTCCCCGACGACCGACTCGCCGACGCCGAGAGGCTCCGCTGGATTCAGGCCATCAGTGCGGGCGTGGACCACTTCGACCACGACGCACTCTCGGAGGCGGGCGTCGTTCTCACGAACGCCTCGGGCGTCCACGCCGAACCCATCGGCGAGCAGGTGCTCGGGTACATGCTGGTCTTCGAGCGCAACATCCAGAAGGGCGTGCGACAGCAGGCCCGAGGCGTCTGGGAGACGTACGGCGGGCGAGAACTCCGGGACGAGACCGTGGGGATAATCGGCCTCGGAGCCATCGGCGGCCGGATCGCCGACCTCGCCGACGCCTTCGGGATGGAGGTACTCGGGACCAAGCGCGACCCCGAGACCGCGCCCGACGCCGTGGACGAGGCGTTCGCTCCCGAGGGACTGTACGAGGTGCTCTCCCGGTCGGACTACGTGGTCGTCGCGTGCCCGCTGACCGAGGAGACGCGGGGGCTCGTCGGGACGGAGGAGCTTCGCACGATGCCCTCGTCGGCAGTTCTGGTCAACGTGGCCCGAGGAGAGATCGTGGACGAGGACGCCCTGACCGAGGCACTCCAGCAGGGGCGAATCCGCGGGGCGGCCCTCGACGTGTTCGAGGAGGAACCGCTCCCGTCCGAGTCGCCGCTCTGGGACCTCTCGAACGCGGTCGTGACGCCCCACATGGCTGGCTCGACGCCGCATTACTACGAACGATGCGCCGACCTGTTCGCCGAGAACTACGAGCAGTTCGTCGCGGGCGAGACGGGTTCGATGACCAATCGAGTAGTGTGAACCGACGACGAATCGAGTGGCGTAACTCGTCACGTCGTCGGCCGGGGGTACCGGCCCGGCGACGCGACGGCGAACGGCACGCTCAACGACGCGGTGGTGTGGGTCGAAGAGTGACTAGATATCGACCCGGACCTCCACGTCTACTGGTTGCTCTCGCCGCCGGAGGTGGCCGACTACGACCCCGAGTACGTCCACGCCGACCGCGACAGGGTGACCCTGATCGAGGCCGAGCCGTTCATGCACGGACGCCCCAATCAGGGGGCGTTCACCGAGTCGGGGTACAGCGAGGGCCAGCTGGACGCCCTGCGGGAGGCGACCTACGAGCAGTTGGGATACGTGGACGTGATCGCCAACGTCCACGACCTCCAGCTACCCTTCAAGTACGCGGGCACCGGCTGGCGCAACAAGTTCCAGCGTCGGACCGAGGTCGCCGACGCGGTCCTGTCGGACGGGATGTGGTTCAAGGCCGGCGTGGACATGGAGGGGATGCGCGACTACGGCCACGAGTTCGTGCAGGAGTCGATGGTGGACGCCGCGCTCGACGACGCGGTCCAGACCGGCAGTCCCATCGACTTCTCGCGCTTCGAGGAGTCATACGCCGACGAACCCGAGTGGGTCCACGTCGCGGGGTCGGGGTAGGACAAGAAGCAGGTCGGGACGGTGATGGAGATCGCCGAGTTGCTCCACGAGAAGTACGGCATCCGGACCGTAATGACGAGCATGAGCCAGATTCCCGCCGAGTACGCCGAGCTACCGTGGGTCGAAGCCCACTCGAAGGCCTCCCGCACGGAGTTCGAGGACGCCCTCCGGAAGGGCGACCTCTGCATCTCCGCGACCGAGTACGAGACGCTGGCCCGGACGTGGTTCGAGCAGGCCGGGAGCGGGCAGGTCCTGATCGCCCGCAACCAGCCGTGGATATACGACGCCATCCTCCGCGACTACGAACTCGCCGGGCCTCTCGAAGAACTGCCGGACCTCGCAATCTGGGCGGTCGAACACTGGGACGAGGACATTTTTTCGGTACATTATACAATTGTCTCTGCCACCGCGGGCGCGCTCGTGGAGGTCGGCTACCTCACGAGAACGACGAAATCGTCGGGAAGGCGCTCGAAGCAGTCGGAAAATCGTTCGGGTTGGACGACTTGAACCGAGCCACTACGGAGTTCACCGACCACGGCGACCCGCTCCTCGACGGCAAGTGTGCTCTCAGCGAGATGCTGTTCGCGCTTCGGCGACGGGGCTACCGGGACACCGGCAATCCGGGGACGCCGGTGTTCGAGAAGCGAGAGTAGGTAAAGAAACAGAATCCGTTTCTAAAAGAACGAGGACATTTCTTTCGGTACATTATACAATTGTCTCTGCCACCGCGGGCGCGCTCGCCAGCGACGAGCACGCCGGGCGGTTCGTGGCCCTCACTCAACCCAACAAGCCGGATAACGAGCGACAGCCGAACTAGAACGTTGCGGAAGAAAAGGACCGGAGGCGGCTTTAGCCGCCGGAGGGACGCGCGTTGGGCTTTTCATCGAAGTTTTGCAAGCAAGTGCCCGCAGGGCGCGAGCGCCGCGAGGTAGCCGACCTCCACGAGCGCGCCCGCCAGAATTGGCCCCACGACGGCACCGATTTTGCCGACGCCGCCCGCGAATCCGTTGCCGGTACCTCGTGCCTCGGTGGGGAACAGTTCCGGCGTGTAGGCGTAGATGGCACCCCACGTGCCCAGCGTGAAGAAGCTGGCCGCGAGCAGGCCGACGAAGAACGGCCAGAAGCCCGACAGCCCTGCGCCGAACAGCGACACGCCGGGCATGGAGGCCGCGAAGATGAAGGTACAGACGCCTGAAAGCGCGAGGTAGCTCCCAAGAGTGGGCTTTCGACCGATCTTCTCGACGAGGTAGGCCGCGCTGAAGTAGCCGGGGAACTGAACCAGCCCGATGAGGAGGAAGTAGAGGTAGATGCTCTCGACCCTGACGCCCGCGAGTTGCACGTCGCCGACGACGCCGGCCGCGCCGACCGTATCCGGGAGCCAGATGAACACCCCGTAGTAGCCGAAGTTGACGGCGAACCACGCGATAGCGATCATCGTCGTCTGCTCGCGGAGGTCGGACTCGAACAGCCGCGAGTAGCCCGCCGACTCGCCGGTCTCGACCGACTCGGCCGTGATGGGCGTGAACTCCTCGTCGTTCTCCTCCGCGATGGCGCGGATCTGCTCGTTGGCTCCCTCGACGTCGCCGTGGGTGGCCAGATAGTAGGGCGTCTCTTCGAGTTGGCTCCGGATGACGAACACGAGCAGGGCCGGGAACGCCGAACTGGCGAACAGGAGCCGCCAGCTCGCGACCTCGCCGACGAGGGGGAGCGCGACGGTGCCGCCGGAGGGAATCGCCGAGAGGAACGCCCACGCCAGCACCACTGCGAGGACGTTCCCGAGGGGCCAGAACGCGTCGAGGTAGACGAGGTACCGACCCCGCCGGTCGGTCGGCAGGTGCTCGGAGAGGTAGGAGGTGTCCACCGCGAGCGCGCCGCCCAATCCGACGCCCGTCAGGAACCGGAGCGCGAACCCCGAGTAGAAGCCCACGGCGAGGGCCGTCAGGCCGGCGAACAGCGAGTAGGTGAGGACCGTCCACTGGAAGGCGTCCTTGCGACCGTACCGGTCGGCGTACCAGCCCCACAGCCAGTTGCCGGCGATCATGCCCATCAGGCTAGCGCTCCCGAGCAGGCCCGCCGTGACGCCCGATAGCTCCCACGCCCCGATGAGCACCGGAAGCGTGAAGCTGATGACGATGACTTCCATGCCGTCGAACGCCCACGCGGCCCCACAGATCGCCAGCAGGCGACGGTGAAAGCGCCCGACAGGGATGCGGTCGAGCACCTGCGAGACGGTGACGCGCTCCTCGGTCGCGGCTGAGTCGGCCATGAAACTCTCGTTCCGAATTCGACGGTGAGCGAACTTAAGACCGGCGTCCCCTCCCGACGGCCGCGACGATCCTCGACGGTCGCGGTGGCGAATGACTGGATATAAGTACGACCGACGCCGAATTCTCGGGTATGCAAGACCAAGGACGTTCCACGCGCAAGCGCACGGGAGGCCGCCGACGGCCCCAGCACAAGAAGAAGAAGCACGAACTGGGTCGCGAGCCAACCGAGACGACGGTCGGCGACGTGAAGCTCCGGACGACCGACGCCCGGGGTAACACCGAGAAGGTCCGCGCGCTCTCGACCGACGTGGCAAGCGTCGCCACCGACGACGGCACCGTCGAGGCGACCATCCAGGACGTCGTCGAGAACGAGGCCAACCCCAACTACGTCCGACGGAACATCATCACCAAGGGCGCGGTCATCGTCACCACCGAAGGCAAGGCTCGCGTCACCTCCCGACCCGGCCAGACCGGCAACGTGAATGCCGTCCTCGTCGACGAGGAGTAGTTCTCACTCGCAGCCGACCGACTCGGCGACCGACCGGAGGTCGTCCTCGCCGACCCCGTCGGCGTACTGCTGGACGCTCACCCGATAGCTGTACCCGTCGCACTGCCAGAGGAGTTTCGCGCCGCCGTCTTCGGTCTCGACGTAGCGACCCTCGCGGACGCCAACGGTCGTCGCGTTCCCGACGGCCGGGTCGTACAGCGAGTCGTCGTCGGTCTTCCGCACCGAGACGACGTTCTCTATCTCCCCGTCCGTGACGCGGTGGTACGCCGATGCGACGTGTTCGTCACCGCCGAGTTCCATGAGCGTCCCACTCTGAAACGCGAACTCCTCGGGAACGTCGGGATCGGGGACCGAGAACGAGGCGTTCGCCGCGAGTGCTTCGTACGTCTCGTAGGTGGCGCGCTGGGGTCCCGACTCGTCGGTTTCGGCCGTCGTCTCGGCCGGTGTATCAGTCGTCACTCCAGCGTCGGAGCTAGCGGCGTTCAGGCCGCCCAGACAGCCCGACAGGACGAGCGAACAGGCCACTGCGAGGAGGAGTACGCGGCGGGTCATCGTCGGCCTCCCGTCGGGGTCGTTCGGTGGTGTCGATTCGACGGTGCGGCGTGGAACTGACACATGATTGGCTCCGTCGAACACGTTCGGCGTCGCGGTATATGTCCGACGAGGCCAGTTACCGGACGGCGCGAATCGCCCCGAGAATTTATGTTCGAGAACGTAGAAGTTCGGCAGTCGATGTTCTCAGACGCCTAGCCCGTCTTCGGTCCCGTCCAGTCCCGTCTCCGTGATCCGGAACTGGGCGGTCTCGCCCGCCGGCTTGGCCCGGTGCTTTTCGAGGGTCGCCCGGCGGTTGCCGCCCCGGAAGCGCTCGATGCGGACGACCGTCCCGGTCCAGTGTTCGAGGGTGTGCCCGCCGAGCGCCCGCGTGCGGTCGCTGTCGGGGTCGGAGTAGACCTGATTCGTCAGGACGACTGCGAGGTCGTGCTTGCGCGCGAGCGACAGCAGGTGCGTGACCTGATTGGCGACCTGCCGGAGGGCGTCGCCCGCCTCCTCGTCCTCGCTTCGCTTCAGCCGGTAGAAGCCCGTGGCGCTGTCGAGGACCACGAGGTCGGCTCGCTCGGCGAGTTCGGCGGCGTCCCGGACCGCCTCCTCCTGCTCCTCGAAGTCGTAGGCTTCCTTGATGATGATCCGGGAGGTCAGGTCCTCCACGTCGTCCGCGCCGCTCGCGGCGTCCACGCGGGCGCTGGCGACCTGCTCGAACCGCGCCAGCGACAGCCCTTCGGTGTCGATGTACACTGCTGTCCCGCCTGCCGCCGCAACCTCGACTGCCGCGCCGAGCGCGACGTTGGTCTTGCCCGCGGCTGGCGGGCCGTACACCTGCGTGACGGTCCCGCGCTCGAACCCGCCGCCCAGCAGGTCGTCGAGCGGCCTGCACCCGGTCTCGATGGCCTCTTCGTTCACAGCCGTCGCTTGGGCCTACCCGGTCAAAAGGTTCCGGTTTCGACGCCACCTTTTTTCTCGTCGGGTTCCTTCGGGCGATGGCGCTCTGCGCCATCGCCCTGCATCCACCGCTTCTCGAAAAAATCTGGACCAAAAAAGGCCGCTCGCTCCCGGCGGTCGCTCGCGGTACAGCCACCAGATGCTCGGTGACGCAAATCGAGTGTTCGGTCGGACAATCCACCTCCGGCGCGTGCAGGAGCGCCCTCGTGGCGCGACGAACCGCGCGAGGGATGAGTAACGCAGGAGGAACAATGCGACGACGAGTAACGCAATCGGCTGGGGAGGATGTGGCTCTCGCTCGGTACGGGTCGTTTGGGTGGACTGAAAGGGGCCGCCCGGTCGCGTCCGAAGGACGTGGTCGTCTGTGCAGGCCCTATCCGCGGCAGGCCGTGTCTCGTTTCTGGAACCAAATCCACCCCGAGGAGAGGCAGACGATTTTTTCACCCCCGACGACAAACTACCGGGTCGTGACAGTCGTCGTCGCCACCGAGAACTTCGAAGTGTACCACGAGGTGGTCAACGAGTTGCGCGACCGCGGAGTCACCTTCACCACCGTCGAACCCGGCGACCAGCTTCCGGACTCGGCGACGGTCCTCATCCGAGCCAACGGCGACGAAATAGACACGGACGAAGTCGATGTGGAGACCGTCGTCGCCGACCCCGAGAATCCCCGGCGCGCGGTCGAGGAAGCCCTCGCACTTCTCCGGAGCGAGGACGAGGGTCGGATCGTCGTCGGCATCGACCCCGGTACGCGGCCCGGCATCGCGGTCCTGTCGGGCGGCGTGGTGGTCGCGGCGTTCCACGTCCCCCTCGCCGACGTGGCCGAGACGGTCCGCCGGGAGGTCGAAGACGCGGTAGACCCCGTGGTCCGCATCGGCGACGGCGCGCGCCTGCAGGGTGGCCAGTTGGTCCGCGAGTTGGAGGACGTGCCGGTCGAACTCGTGGACGAGACCGGGACGACGCCCTATCTCGGGACGGGAGCCCGCGGGATGGGCGACGTGCTGGCCGCCGTCAACATCGCGCGACTGGAGGGCGAGCGCGTCGAGAACCGCGACGTCGAGCCGACCGCGGGGGAGCTACAGGTCATCAAGAACCGGTCGCGCGAGCGGGCCGACGACAACCGGGAAATCGACGAGGAGTTGGCTCGACAGGTCGCGTTCGGGGATTTGACCTTGGAGGAGGCGATGGACGAACACCGGAACGGCGATAGCTGAGACGGGACGAGCCGTCGAGAGACAGAATTAGAACCATTCGAAACGACTATATCTGTTCTTGAAAATCAAATACCTATTCGAGGCTACGACTGCCGAACTTCGCTCTCCGCCCGTCGCATGACCTCGCGTACCGCTACGCCCGCCTCCCGCGCCACTTCGACGCTGTCGTCGTACTCGGCGCTCACGTCGTAGACTTCTCCGGCGTCGTCGCTGGCGATCTTCACGTCCACCTCGAACTGCCGGCCGTCGAACTCGACCGCGACCGTCTCGAACTCCCGGTCGGCGATCCAGCGGTGGGTCGCGCCCGCCTGCCGGACGCCGAGGGTACCGGTCTCCTCGGCGAGTCGTCGGGCGACTTTCTCGGCGTCCTCGGGCTTGCAGATGACCTTGACGAGGTGGCCCGGCCGGGACTTCTTCATCGTCAGGGGGACGACCGACACGTCGCGCGCGCCGACCTCGGCCAGCGACTCCTGCAGGCCGCCCAGAATCTCGGGCGATGCGTCGTCCAGATTGGTTTCGAGGACCGCAACGTCGTCGCGAACGAGACGGCCATCCGAACTCACCTCGCTCGCGGCTTCACCGCTCGCGTTCGAGGCGCTTCGCGCCTCGCTCTCGCCGACCATCGCCCGGAGAACGTTCGGGTGGTCGGGAAAGTCGTACCCGCCCGCGCCGTAGCCCGACGCCTCTATTCGCAGGGACGGGAGGGTTTCGACCCCCTCGGCGAAGTGCGCGAGGAGGGCCGCGCCCGTGGGCGTCAGGAGTTCGGCCTCGACGGGACCACCCCGGAGCGACCAGTCGGCCCGTTCGGCTATCTCC
>PXSM01000052.1:0-10174 GCA_003023465.1 Halobacteriales archaeon SW_6_65_15
ACCCCGAGAACGGGGACGATAGACCAGACGGTTCCGATGAACGCACTGTCGGGGTGGACGTTCACCAGCGACGCCACCGAGGGGATGCCACCCCCGATGCCACCGTGGGTGCCTGCTGCGGCCATGAACACGTCCACGCCGTGGTAGGCCATCACCTGCGTCCACCACGGCGCGGCCAGCAGGAGTCCTCCGAAGCCGACGACCGCGCCTCGGAGAAGTCCCCAGAGGGTGCGGTCGTATTCGAGGAACAGCAGGAAGTACGACAGCGCGAAGAAGACGGTGTAGACGGGGTGAGTGAGCACCGTCAGAGTGAACAGGACGAGCGAGGGGACGACCCACCGCTGGTCGCGGTCGCGGTAGAGCCGCAACCCGGAGTAGATGCCCGTCAGCGCGAACAGGAAGGCCGGCGCGCGGACGATGCCCCCCGCGGAGATGTGCCACTGGAGGACCGGCGGACTCACGGCGACGATGAGGCTCGCCAGCGCGGCCTGCGGTCGGGAGTTCAACAGGTCGCGGGACAGCAGGTACAACGGCACGAGGTACACGACGGTCACGATTCCCGGCAGGAACCGCGTGATGGTGACGGGATCGACGCCCGTCAGGTCCTGTATGAGCGCGACCACGTAGAACATCAGCGGCGGGTACGAGAAGGGGACGCCACCCTCCGTGTAGTAAGGGATGGTCTTCGGAAGGGCGTACCCCGCCTCGGAGATTCGCTCGGCGATGAGGAGGTACAGGCCCGCCCCGAACGAGGGGTAGGGGTGCGAGCGAAGGTAGAAGTAGAACAGCAACACGGCAGACAGCAGTGCAGGCGCGAGCCAGAGAAATTCCCGTTTGAAACCCTGCTCCCGTACGGTCGTCGTCCCTGCGATGTTCTGTTCGGACATGATAGCTCCCGCGTCCGAGGTCGGCCACTGTCGGCTCCCGTGCCCGAATCGGACGCTCCGGTCTCGACTGCCCATTGGGACGGGGCACCCTTTGTTATCAAGTGACTACTCCGGCGAATGCTATCGCCGACGGACACCCCGGAGTCGTTACTTCGCGGGGTGGTCGTTCAAGCGAGGCTTGCGCGCGAAACGCTCTGAAACGAATCAAATGTCTTTCGGCCTTCTCGCGACCGACCGAACTCCGTCTCGCTCGCAGCGATCACTCGTACCGCAGGGCGTCGATGGGGTCGGTGTGGGCCGCGTCCCACGCCGGGTAGAGTCCGGCGAACACGCCGACGATGACGCCGACCACGATGGCGGCGGCGAACCAGATGGGTTCGAACGCCAGCGGGAGGCCGATGGTCTCCGCGCCGAGGTAGCCGCCGAGCAGGCCGACGAGCGCGCCGATGAACGACCCGAGAACGCCCAGCATGACGGCCTCCACGAGGAACAACTGGAGGACGTCGCGATTCTGCGCGCCGACCGCCTTCATGATGCCGATCTCACGGGTTCGCTCCGTCACCGACACCAGCATGATGTTTGCGATGCCGATGGAGCCGACGATGAGCGAGATGACCGCGATGCCGGTGATGTAGGCGGTGAAGGTGTCGGTCAACTGCGTTATCTGGCTCACGATCTGGTCCTGCGTCGTCACCTGGAAGTTGTAGTTCTGGGACTTGAGCTGTTGGGCGTCGGACCGCTCCCCGAGGTAGTTGTACACTCGACCCTGCACCGCGTCGACCTGACTGGGTGAGTCCGCCATGACGAGGATGCGACCATAGACGAGCTGTCTGGCGCGGACGTTCGGACTCTGGGCCGTCCGGGCGTAGTAGGGGTCGGTCGGCGCGTAGACGCGAGGCTCGGGACCCTGTTCGATCCCCAGAACGCCGCCGCTGTCCTGCGGTTCGACGATGCCGACGACGGTCGCGTTCAGCACTTCGCCGTTGGCCGCCCGCGTGAACGAGACGTTGTCTCCCACCGTCACGTTGTCGCCGAACATTCCGGTCGACGGTTCGTTCAGGACTACCTCGCGCGAGTTCGACCGAAACGGCCGGCCGTCCACGAAGGTGACGTTCCGGACCCGGAAGTAGCCCGGTGAGGAGACGGTTATCCACTGCCGTCCGACCGACGAGTTGTTGTGGCTCATCGACGAAGCCGCGATGCCACTCTCCGGGACGGCGAGTTCGACGCCGTCGAGTTGGTATATCTGATCGACGTCGTACTGGGTGAAGACGACCTGCCCACCCCCGCCCAGCGACGGAACCTGACTTTCGCCGGGCGACTGGGCGGTCACGTACATCGTCGCGGCGTTGCCCCCGGCGACGGTCTGGATGATGTCCTGCTGGAGACTCGCCCCGAGCGTGACGAACGTGATGACCGCCGCGACGCCGATGATGACCCCCAGCGTGGTCAGCGTCGAACGAAGCTTGTGTTCGCGGATGTTACGCCAACTGATTCGTGCGCCTTCGAGAATTTCCATGGTGTCTCCCCGTCCCCCTGCGGATTTCCCGTACCCGAGATAGCACGCCGAGTGCCAAAAATCCTCTAACCGAAACGGACCGTTACCTCGGCGTTAGCCTCGACCAAGGGTCGTTAAGCGATTTCGACGCCCGCCTCCTCGGCGAGACCGTCGAGCAAGTACTCGGCCGAGGCGCGGGTCGTCGCCATCGGCGTGTCGTGAACGTCGCAGAGCCGAAGCAGCGCAGTGATGTCCGGTTCGTGCGGTTGCGCGGTGAGCGGGTCCCTGAGGAAGACGATGCCGTCGATCCGGCCCTCGACGACCTCCGCGCCGATCTGCGTGTCGCCGCCTATCGGACCGGACTCCTTTCGCTCGACGGTGAGGCCGGTCTCCTCGGCGATCCGCTCGCCGGTACTGCCGGTGGCGACGAGGTCGAACGCCGACAGGACAGTCTCGTACTCGCGCGCCAACTCGACCATCTCGGGTTTCTCGTCGTCGTGAGCGATGAGCGCGACGCAGGGCATCCCGGTCGTTCGCCGCGCACGCAGAAAAACGACTATCCTCTCAGCCGCAACGTCCCTCTCAGCCGCAACATCCCCAGAAGCACATCTATTCCTGCTTCAAGAGCGCATTTAGATGTCTAAAGGACTCACAAATAATTTCGGCTCTACACGCTCGCCGTCCGCCCGAAGCTACAACCCGCTCCGCGGCGTAATCGGTTCGCCATGGACCGCACCAACCCCGCCACCGGGGAATCGCTCGAACCCGTCCCCGACGACTCCGAGGCAGACGTGGAGGCCGCGCTCGACCGGGCCGCCGAGACGTTCGAGGAGTGGAAGGGGGCATCCATCCAGAAGCGCCAGCAACTCCTCGCGGCCGCCGGGGATGTGTTGCGAGAGAACGCCGACGAGTACGCCGAGTTGATGACCGAGGAGATGGGCAAACCTATCGACGCCGCGGTCGCAGAAGCCGAGAAGTGCGCGTGGGTCTGCGACTACTACGCCGAGAACGCCGCCGAGCACCTGCAGGACGACCACCACGCGGGCGACCCCCACGTCGAGACGTACGTCTCCTACGAACCGCTCGGACCGATTCTGGCCGTGATGCCGTGGAACTTCCCGTTCTGGCAGGTGTTCCGCTTCGCGGCTCCCCACCTCACCGCGGGCAACGTCGGCCTGCTCAAGCACGCCTCGAACGTGCCGGGATGCGCCGAGGCGATTCAGGAGGTCTTCGAAGAGGCCGGCTATCCCGAGGGCGTCTTCCAGTCGCTCATCGTCGGCTCCGACGAGATCGACTCCATCATCGAAGACGACCGCGTGAAGGCCGTGACCCTGACGGGGAGCGCCCGCGCGGGCCGGTCGGTCGGAAGCGCGGCGGGGGAGAACCTCAAGAAGTCGGTGCTCGAACTCGGCGGCTCGGACCCCTTCGTCGTGCTGGACGACGCCGACCTCGACTCCGCCGCCGAAACCGGGGCGCGCGCCCGGACCATCAACTCCGGGCAGTCCTGCATCGCGGCCAAGCGCTTCGTCGTTCACACCGAGATCTACGACGAGTTCCTCGGCAAGTTCCGCGACGAGATGGAAGCCCTCACGGTCGGCGACCCGACCGACGAGGAGACCGACGTGGGTCCGCAGGCCCGCGAAGACCTGATGGAGGACCTCCACGAGCAGGTCCAGCAGACGGTCGATGCGGGTGCGACCCTCGAACTCGGCGGGGAACCCCTCGACGGGGAATCAGCCGGGAACCCGTCCATCGACTCGGGCGGGTTCTACTACCCCCCGACGATTCTCACGGACGTACCCCGCGATTCGGCGGCGGCCTGCGAGGAGGTGTTCGGCCCGGTCGCGGCCGTCTTCGAGGTCGAGGACGAGGCGGAGGCCGTCGAGGTCGCCAACGACGTTCACCTCGGCCTCGGAGCCTCGGTCTGGACCGACGACCTCGAGCGCGGCAAGCGGGTCGCCCACCGGTTCGAGGCCGGGTGTACCTTCGTCAACGAACTCGTGAAGTCCGACCCCCGACTCCCGTTCGGCGGGGTGAAGGACTCGGGCTACGGCCGGGAGCTGGCCGAACACGGCATCGAGGAGTTCGTGAACAAGAAGACGGTGTGGGTGCAGGAGGCCGACGCCAACGAGGAGAGCGTCGGCATCGGGGTCGAGTAGCCGCCGCCGGTTTCAGATCGCCGCTCGCCTACCGAGGTTCTACGCCCGTTCCTTTCGCCGCGCGTCGGCCAGCGGGAGTCCGAACAGGGCGGCCACGAGCGCCACGCCGAAGCCCACGGTGAGGTAGTCCGAGAGCCCAAGGCCGCCGGAGGAGGTCGCCGCGGCCGCCGCCTCGTCGCCGACGACGATTGCACCCTTCATCCCCATCGCCTCGTGGGGCGAGCAGGCGTACTTGAAGACGCCAGTCTCCTCGAACGCGTGCTCGAAGGTGTGGCCCGATTCGCCGACTAACTCGCTCTCGAACGACCCCTCTTCGGCGACGACGTTGTGGTTGCCGCCGTCGCCGGTCCACTCCCAGACCACCGTCGTCCCGGGGTCCACGCGGACCGCCGCCGGGCCGAACGCGAAGGCTCCGTCGTTGCCCTGTGCGCCCACCTCGACGGTGACCTCGGACTCGCCCGTCTGATCGACCACGCCGTCGTAGTTCGAGACGTTCCCGAACCAGCCAGCGAGGTCGTCGTCGGACTCCGACCCGGATTCGGAACCAGACCCGGAATCCTCTGTCCACGCCGTCGCCGGAGGGGACGTTGCTGGAGCTCATCTGTATCTGGAGGTTGGCCCCAATGGACGATATAAACCCCCCGCGGTTCCCAGAAAGTGAAAATACCCCTCCGCAGGCCGGTTTGGGAATCGCCGCCGTCTACTCCAGTGCGACCTCTACCAGCGACATCTCGTGGCTTCCGACGGCCTCGTCCAGCGCAGTTTCCAATTCGTCCCAATCTCCGGGGCGATACGCCTCGATGCCGAAGCTCTCGGCGAACGTCTGGAAGTCCGGATTCGCGATCTCCGTGCCGAAGTGCTCGCCGCGGTGCTCGACCTGCTCCTCGGTGATGAGTTGGTACTCGGCGTCGTTGAACAGCAGGATGGTGAACCCGCACCCGAGCCGAGTCGCGGTCTCGATCTCGGCCGCGTTCATCATGAACCCGCCGTCGCCCGTGGCGGCGACCACGTTCGCCTCGACCGCGAGGTCGGCCGCGAGACCGCCGGGGACCGAGATGCCCATCGAGGCGAGGCCGTTCGAGACGATGCAGGTGTTCGGCTCGTAGGTCGGGAAGTTCTGGGCGATGGCCAGCTTGTGGCTCCCCACGTCCGAGATGAGTACGTCCTCGCGAGCCATCGCCTCGCGGAGAACCGGCAGGACGCCGCGGACGGTAAACGGGTCGTCCGGTTCGCGGTCGGCGGTCACGTCTTCGAGGACGTGCTCGCGCAGGTCGTCGTACCAGTCGGTCTCGAACTCGGCGTCGATGTCGTCGCAAGCCGCGGCGAGTTCCCGGACGGCGGCCGCGATGTCCGAGACGACCTCGACCGTCGGGTTGTAGCGTTCGTACACCTCGGCGGGTTCGCTGTCCACGTGGACCACGGTCGTCTCGCCCTCGGGGTTCCAGTCGGCGGGGTCGTGCTCGGCGACGTCGTACCCGACCGCGATCACGAGGTCGGCCGACTCGATGGCGTCGGAGGCCTCCTCGTGGTCGCCCGAGTCGAGCGTGAGCAGGGAATGTTCGCTATCGTCCGAGACCGCGCCCTTGCCCATGTAGGTCGCCGCCACCGGCAGGTCGTAGGTCTCGACGAACGACCGGAGTTCCGCGCTGGCGTCGGTCCGGACCGCGCCGTTGCCCGCGACGACGATGGGTCGGTCGGCGTCCGCGAGCAACTCCCGCACGCGGTCCAGCGAGGGCACGTCGGGTTCGGGTCGCCGGACTCGCTCGCGGGCCGCCATCGGTCGGACGTCGCAGTCCTCGTAGGCCACGTCCTCGGGGAGTTCGAGGTGGGTCGCGCCGGGCTTCTCGTACTCGGCGACCTTGAACGCCTTCCGGACCGACTCGTGGACGATGGCGGGGTCGGATATCTGGGCGTTCCACTTCGTCACGGGGTCGAACATGTCCACTACGTCGAGAGCCTGATGGCTCTCCTTGTGGAGCCGTTCGAGGCCACCCTGCCCCGTGATCGCCACGAGCGGGGCCTTGTCGAGGTTCGCGTCGGCCACGCCGGTCAGCAGGTTGGTCGCGCCCGGTCCGAGCGTCGAGAGGCAGACGCCCGCGTCACCGGTCAGCCGTCCCCACACGTCGGCCATGAAGGCCGCGCCCTGCTCGTGGCGCGTCGGCACGAAGGTTATCTCGGAGTCGCGCAGGGCGAAGAGCAACGCCTCGGTCTCCTCGCCCGGAATCCCGAAGACGTGCTCGACGCCCTCCTGTTCCATCCCCGCCACGAGCACTTCCGCGGTGTTCATGCGACCGGGGTACTACGTCGAAGTCCATAGCTTCGGTTGCCGGATTCGAAAGGACCGAGTGGCGCAATCAACACCGGACGAGTCGAAGCGGGTCAGAGATATCTATAGGCACGGTAAAGGATTGTTTAGATATCCGACCCGTCGAACCCGTCCCGAATCTTTATTACAGATACCGAACAACTCCGTTGCACGGTCGAATGAAGACCTCTATCCTCAGCTGCTGACCGGGTGAACGTCCGCGGCCGCGTGGTCGCCGAGCGCCGGTAGCCAATCCTACCGACGAGTTCTCCGAGCCGCAGCCTCCTCGTCCGCAGGGCGTCGTCCGGTCCGGGTCCGCGAGTCAGTTGCGCGCGGAGACCGGATGGCACTCCGGAAAGTGCCGTCCGATTTCCTCGCACCGAGCGAACTGTCGGGGTAGCGACGAGCAATCGCCCACACCCACCAGACCATCCATGCAATCACGAAAGGCAGACGCAGTGATCGCCAAGCGTGCAGATCCCGAGGACGAAGCTTCGGAGGCCACCGAGGAAATCCGAAAACTTGCCGAGGCCGCGGGCTACGAGGTCGTCGCCGAGGTGACCCAGACCCGGCCCGAGGACACCACCTACCAGTTCGGTCGCGGAAAGGCCGAGGAGTTGGCCGAGGTGCTCGCCGAGACCGGCGCGCGAGTCGTCGTGTTCGACAACGACCTCTCGCCGACCCAGACGTTCGAACTCGCGGAGCTGTGTCCCGACGGCACCCAACTCCTCGACCGCTACCGCCTCGTCCTCGCCATCTTCGAGGAGCAGGCCGGGAGCAAGCGCGCGAAGCTACAGGTCGAGCGCGCCCAGTTGCAGTACGACCTGCCCCGCGTCCGGGAGGAGATCACCCGCGAGCGGGCAGGGGAGTTTCTCCAACACGACGAGAAGGGCGGCCAGCGCGTCCGCGACATCGAACGACGAATCGACGAGTTGGATCGAAAGCTGGCCGAACTCGGCGACGAGTCCGAGCAACGACGCCAGCGCCGCCGCGAGGAGGGCTTCGAGTTCGTCGCGCTGGCGGGCTACACCAACGCCGGGAAGTCCACCTTGCTCCACCGGCTCGCCGACGACCTCGACTTCGGGGACCGCGAACCGGACCACGCGGACCTCGACGGGACGGCCGAAATCGAGGACCGGCTGTTCAAGACGCTCGACACCACAACGCGCCGGGCGACCATCGAGGACCGCCCGACCCTCGTCACCGACACCGTGGGGTTCGTGGACGACCTCCCACACGAGCTCGTGTCGTCGTTCCACGAGACGCTCTCGGCCACCGACGACGCCGATTGCGTACTGGTGGTCGCCGACGCCGAGGACCCGCCCGCGGAGCTCCGCCGGAAGCTCGAAACCAGCTTCGACCTGCTCGACGGGACGGACGGCGAAGTCGTCACGGTGCTGAACAAGGCCGACCTGCTCTCCGAGACCGAACTGGCCGAGCGCGAGCGGGCGATCCGAGAGATAGCGCCCGACCTGCTTCCAGTCAGTGCGACCGAAGGCTACAATCTCGACGCGCTTCGGGACCGGATCGCAGACGCTCTGCCCGACCTCCAACGTGCTGAACTCGCCCTGCCGAACGACGACGAGGCGATGAGCCTCGTGTCGTGGCTCTACGACCGCGCCTCGGTCGAGGACGTGACCTACGGCGACGAGGTGCGGATCGAGTTCGCGGCGAAGGAATCGGTGGTCGAGCAGGCGAAGGCGAGAGCCGAGAAGATCGGAATCGAGGCCTGAAACCGTCGCGGCGTCTCAGAGGCCTCCTGCTCCGGCACCACCGCATCCGGTGGCTCCAGCACCCGCGCCCGCGCAACTGGCCGCGCTCGCGCCCGCCGCGGAGGTGGCGACGACGGCCATCCCGGAGTTCTGGCTGTAATCCTTGCACTCGCCCCACGCGACCGGGGCGATCTCGTCGTCGATGTCGTGGCCGTCGAACATGGCCTCCCGGAGCGTCCCCGCGCCGAACCCCGGATCGGAGACGAACCGGTCGGCCATCTCCGGCGGGACCGCGACCCGGCGACACTCCTCTGCCTCGAAGAGACCGTCCCCGTCGAAGGTGAATTGGACGTCGTAGTGGCGGACGAACAGTCCCTCGAACGCCGGGACGAGCGCACGCAGGGCCTCTCCGACGAGGTCCCAGACGAGGTCGTAGTCGGGGTCCTCGACGTCCTCGCCGAGCGAGAACCGCGCGATGGGGACCGTCACGGGTTCGTCGTCGGGGCCCTCGTTGACGACCGCGACGCCCGTCACTGCGGCGTCCTCGATACCGTAGGCGTCCGCGTCCACCCGAGCGTCGAGATGGTCGTCGGCCGACTTCCGGGCGTCCTCGATGCGGGCCTCCGCGTCGTCATCGCCGCCGCCGAGCAATCGCTCGATGAGTGACATCAGTTCGACACACTCGGGGAGACGTCTTAAAGTTCAGTTCTGCTCTCCGACCACCAGCACCCGCAGGTCGTTGACGTTCGTGCCGGTCGGCCCCGTCCAAATCACGCAGTCCGCGTCTGCCAACGCGCCGAGCGAGTCGTTGGTCGCGAGCGCCTCCCGACCCGCCGCAGAATCGATCTTCTCACCCACGGTCGCGTCGTCCACGAGCGCACCCGCCACCTCGGTGCCGCCGTCTCGGCCGTCGGTGTCCACGCTGGCGAGGGCGACCGTCCCGGCGTCCCAGTCGAGCGAACCGAGTTCGAGTGCCGCCGAGAGTGCGAACTCCAGGTTCGGCCCGCCGTCGCCGTCTCCGCGGACGGTCTCCGTCGTCTCACCGCCGGAGAGGACCACGGCGGGTGGTTCGACGGGGTTGCCCGTCGCTCGGGCCTCCTCCGCTATCGCGACGTGGGTCTTGGCGGCCTCGCGAGCCTCGCCTCGAATCCGTGAGGAGAGTACCACGGGCTCGAAGCCTCGTTCGCGGGCGACTTCGGCCGCCGCGTCGAGGGCCGTCCCGGCGTTGGCGAGGACGTGGACCGAGACGCGCTCGAAGGCCGGATCGTCAGCCGTCGGCGTCTCCGGGATTTCGGCCCTACCACCGTCCTCCGTGCCGCGCTGGCCTCGTTCCAATCGCTCGCGGACCGCTGGAGGAGCGTCGACGTCGTACCGTTCGAGTACGCCGAGCGCGTCCCCGAAGGTGGAATCGTCGGGCGAGAGGGGGCCGCTGGCGATCACGCCGAGGTCGTCGCCCACTACGTCGCTCAGGACGAGTCCGACGGTGTGGGCCGGGGCCGCGCGCTCGGTGAGGCGGCCGCCCTTCAGCGCCGAGAGGTGCTTGCGGACCGCGTTGGTCTCGCGGATGGTCGCACCGCTCTCCAGCAGGTCGGCGGTGACGGCTCGGAGGTCGG
>PXSM01000052.1:10202-11898 GCA_003023465.1 Halobacteriales archaeon SW_6_65_15
ACCGGGTGGTCGCCCGCCAGCACGTCGATTCGGTCGACGTCTTCCCCGTCCTCCGGCGCGTCCGTCACCACCGCGCCGCGGTCGATGCGGTCCCCGAGGAGGGATTCGAGTTCGGCCACGACGCCGACGGCGGCCTTTCCCCCGCCGAGTACGACGACCTCTTCGTACTCGTCGAGGTCGTAGGTCTCGCCCGCGACGGTCAGCCCCCGGCCGGAGTCGCCGACGCCGACCGCCTCGCGGACGACCCGCCGAGGGTGGGCGGCTTCGATACCGGCCTGCACGCAGTCGAGCGCAAGCTCTCGGGCGGGAGTTCCGGCGAGGGCCGACCGATTCTCGATCATCGGCGGTGCTTCGCGGTCGAGGGGGTTAAATCTCGGTCCTCGCCGTCGGACGAACCCGTAGAGTGTCCCCAACAGTCGGGGCGCGCTCGGTGACCCAATCCACCGAAGCGCGCACTCGATTCCGCAAACCACCGTCGGGATAAAGGGGCCACCCGGTCGCAGATCCACGACCGGGCGGGGCTTTCTGGGTCTTCTCCATGACGGCCACGTCGGTTCCGCTCGGCACGTCCAGAATCGAGCAGACTCGCGTCCCTTCGACAACATATAGAATTTTCTAAAAAACAATTTGATTGTCCTGTCTGGTTGCCATCGTACTTTTGATCGTGGTCGGCGTACTCCGAACGGGAAAATCATGAGCGTCATCGCACGACTCGAAGTGATTCCGGCCCGAGAGGGGAACATGTCCGAAGCGGTCGCCAGCGCGGTGGAGGCGCTCGACCGGTTCGACGTGAGCTACGAGACGACGCCGACCGACACCGTGATCGAGGCCGACGACCCGAGCGAGGTGTTCGCCGCCGCGGAGACCGCTCATCGGGCCGTCGCCGACGAGCGGGTCATCACGTCGCTGGAGGTGGACGAACACCGTGGCCGCAGGCAGAATCGCCACGACCGCGTCGCGTCGGTCGAGCGCGCGCTCGGCCGTCCGGCCGAACGCGAGCGACGAGGAGCCGTGTCGGAGCCGCGCCAGCAGGGGATGGCCGGGTCCTCCCGACAGAGTGTGCGCGGGTCCTCTCAGCAACGGCCGCCCGAGACCGAACTGCGTCGGTACCACGGACCGGTTCCGGCCGACCAGCAAGGGGGGTCACAGTCGGCCGGGCAACGACGGGGAAGCCCGCCGACCGAGACGCGACCGACCGGTTCCCGAGGGATGGACACCAGCTCCCGAGGAATGGACTCAAGGTATCTCGGCCCCCAGCAGTCACCACCTCGCTGAGGCGGTACTTCACCGAATCCGGAGGTAATCGTACTGCCCGCGAACGTTCTCGTGGAAGTACGACCCGTGCGAGCGCGCCCCGAGCAGTCCCTCGTAGGTCTCCCGGGGCACGTCCGAGTACCGGTAGATGCCGCCGCTCTGGAACTCGATTTCGAGCTCTCGTTCGTCGCCGCTGTAGCCGAGGCTTCGGATGGAACTCGACGCGACCGGGGTCCGCGTCTCGGTCACGCACTGGAGTTGCTGGTAGGGGACGTAGCCCACGATACGGCCGTCGTGGTACAGGACCAGTCCGTGTTCGCCCTCTTCGAGTTCGTCGCACTCGATTCGCTCCTCCTCGACCGTGATGGCCTTCATGACGGGTCGTACGACGGTTCGGCCACTCAAGCCATCGGCCGACGGGGCGAGTGAACTTCGCCGGTCG
>PXSM01000053.1 GCA_003023465.1 Halobacteriales archaeon SW_6_65_15
CGAACACAGCCTCGGCGTCTACCACCTCGCTTGCGAGGCGCTCGACCACCTGAACATCCAGGGCAAGCGCGCCGAGCGCGTCCGCGCGGCGGCCATCCTCCACGACGTTGGCCACGCCCCGTACAGCCACACCATCGAGGAGGTTATCCACCGGCACACCGGCAAGTACCACGACGACGTCCACGAGATTCTCGCCGAAGGGCAGGTCGGCGACGTGTTGCGCGACCACGGCTACAGTCCCGGAACCATCGCGGACCTCATCGCTGGCGAGGGGAAGCTCGGCCAGTTGGTCGCCGGGGAACTCGACGTGGACCGGATGGACTACCTCGTCCGCGACGCCCACCACACCGGCGTCCCCTACGGCACCATCGACCACGCCCGGCTCGTCCGGGAACTGACGCTCGTGGACGACGAACTCGTGCTGGCCGAGGGCAACGTCCCGACCGCCGAGAGCCTCCTGCTCGCGCGGGCGCTGATGAATCCCACCGTCTACAACCACCACGTCACGCGCATCTGCCGGGGCATCCTCCAGCGCGCCAGCGAGCGCCTGCTGACCGAGTCCGACGTGACCGCCGAGGAGCTCCGCCGGATGGACGACCACGACTTCTTCGCCGCGCTCCGTGCGACCCCCGAGACCGCGGAGTTCGCCCGCCGACTGAGCGACCGTGACCTCTACAAGCGCGCCGTCTGGGCCGAGATGGAGGACGTGCCCGACGACGTGATCGACGCCGACCACGAGATCCTCCGGGAGTTCGAGGACGACATCGCGGCCGAAGCGGAGGTCGAACCCTCGGAGGTCATCGTCAACGTGCTCGACCGGCCGAGCATGACCGAGTCCGAGTCCCGGGTCGTCGTCAACGGCGAGATTCGCCGCCTCGACCAGCAGTCCGCGCTGGTCGCCGCCCTCCAGCACGTCCAGCGCGAGCAGTGGCGACTGGGCGTCTACGCACCCGCCGAGGCCACCGACGCGGTGGGCCACGCCGCCGAGCGAGTGCTGGGGCTGGAGACCGACGGCGCGCTCGTCAACGAGATTCGCACGCGGGGCACTCCCACAACTCTCGACCAATTCTAGACAACCTTTTTCTGCGCGAGGCACTCGGGGAGTGCCTCGCTTGAAAAACGTTGATGAAAAATCGCAACGCTCCGTGAGAGTGCGACTGGACCACACTCGGTCGGGTGAAAACGAATGGAGGGTTTCAAGAGTGTTCCAGAGAAGTTCCACACATGATAGTCGAGGGAACCGTCCTCCGGGGACCCGAGTTCGAACCGATTGAAGGCCGGGTCGTCGTCGAGGACGGCGAGATTACCGCGGTCGAGGAGACGTCGGTCGATTCCTCGAAGATAATCCTCCCGGCGTTCGTCAACGCCCACACGCACATCGGCGACTCCATCGCCAAGGAGGCCGGGGGTGGCCTGAGTCTGGACGAACTCGTCGCGCCACCGGACGGCCTGAAGCACCGACTCCTCCGCGAGGCGTCCCGCGAGGAGAAAGTCGAAGCGATGCACCGGTCGGTCCGATTCATGCAGGAGTCCGGCACCGCCTCGTTCGTCGAGTTCCGCGAGGGCGGCGTCGAGGGGGTCTACGCTCTCCGAGAGGCCGTCGAAGGTCTCGACGTGGAGCCGGTGATTCTGGGCAGAGAGACCGTCGAAGCGATGGAGGCCAGCGACGGGTTCGGCGCGAGTGGAGCACGCGACGGCGAGTTCGGCCGCGAGCGCAACGCCACCGCCCGCGCGGGCAGGCTGTTCGGCATCCACGCCGGGGAGCGCGATCCGACCGACATCAACCCGGCACTCGACCTCGACCCGGACTTCCTCGTCCACGTCGTCCACCCCGAGCCGCTCCACCTCGAACGGCTGGCCGACAGCGAGATGCCGGTGGTCGTGTGCCCGCGCTCGAACCTCGTGACCAACGTGGGCGTTCCGCCCATCGCCGACCTCGTCAAGCGCACCACGGTCGCGCTGGGTACCGACAACGTGATGCTCAACAGCCCCTCGATGTTCCGCGAGATGGAGTTCGCGGCCAAGCTCGCCGACGTGAGCGCCCGCGAGGTGCTCCGGATGGCGACCCTACACGGCGCGAAAATCGCGGGCCTCGACTGCGGCGTCATCGAGGAGGGGAAAGCGGGCAAGCTCCTCGTGCTCGACGGTGACTCCGACAACCTCGCCGGGGCGCAGGACGTGGTTCGCGCGGTGGTCCGCCGCGCCGGAACGGGCGACGTGCTGGACGTGATTCTATAGCCCCGGAATAGGAAAATACGTCTTAGGAAAATATTTTTATTTTCTAAATAGGTCTACTCGTTTTTATATCATCTATTTCGCTCGGTGAACCGTTCCACGTAGCACGCGCTCGGTAGAAAAGTCAATCGTCTGGGTGGACTGGAAGGGGCCACCCGGTCGCGGGCTTTCCAACCTTTCTTAGCTACGACGATTCCGCAGCGATGGCGACGACCGTTGAACCAGTGACACCACACAGCAACCGCAACCGCGGCTGTTAGAAACGAATCAAGCGATATCACACACGAATTTAGTGATTTCAGAGCGTTTCACACTGCAAACCCTTATGGTGTGCGGTGCGTTATCATTGAACGGATAGATGTACGACCGGATACTCGTGCCGACCGACGGCTCCTCGGAGACCGAGCGCGCGGTCGAACACGCCGCCCAACTGGCGGCCGCACACGGCGCGGAACTCCACGGCGTCTACGTCGTCAACTCGGCGACGTTCGCGGGGCTTCCGATGGAAACCTCGTGGGAGGGCGTCGGCGACGTACTCCGCGAGGAGGGCGAGACCGCACTGGACCGGGTCGAGGCCATCGCCGCCGAACACGGCGTCCCGGTCACGACCAACCTCCTCGAAGGCTCGCCCAGCAGGCGCATCGTGGAGTACGCCGAGACCGAGGACTGCGACCTCGTGGTGATGGGCACCCACGGCCGCGGCGGCATCGACCGCCTGCTCCTCGGGAGCGTCGCGGAGGGCGTCGTCCGCGCCAGTTCTGTGCCGGTGCTGACCGTGCAGGTCGGCGACGAGGAGGAGGGCGGAACCCCCAACGAAGCCGACTCGGAAGCCGAATCGGACATCGAACAGGCCGTCGCCGAGTGAGCCACCGGAAATCTGGCGGGTGAGAACCTAAAATCGGGGAGAGGCGACCTGCGAAACCGGACTGAGCGACGGCGTCACACCGGCCGGAGGTGCTCGCAGTCGCCCGCGTGAACGCGCTCGCGCCCGTCGTCGGTCTCGACCACGAGCGCGCCGGGGAGGGCCACGTCCACGGCCTCGCCCTCCATCTCGGTCAGGATGCCAGCGAGTTTCTTCCCGCCGCGCTCCGTTTCAGCATCGGCCGGGGGCGCAACGAGCACATCGTTCGGCCACTTGATCTCCGCGGGGACGCCAGCCTGGCGGGCCGCGTCGGTCGTCGCCACCGCGGCCGCCAGCGTGAGCGCGGGGACGTGGGCGGGCGGGAGGTCGGGCGCGAGAACCAGACTCAGCCAGACGCCGCCCGGAGGGCCGGACCACTCCCGGTCGAGTCGGCCCCGGCCGCCGGTCTGCTCGTCGGCGAGCACGACCGCGTCGCTGGCCGCCTCGGCGGCGAGTTCGCGGGCGCGGTCGTTCGTGCTGGCGATGGCGTCGTGGTACTCCACCTCGAACGGGGCGTCCAGCCCGAACTCGACGGCGGGGCCGCCGAACTCCGGGACGCCGTCGAGGACGTACCCGCCACCGCCCTCCTTGCTCTCGATCTCGAAGCCAGCCTCGCGGAGCGCCTCGACGTGTTTCCAGACCGCGTTGCGCGAGACGCCCAGTTCGTCGGCGAGCGCGGGCCCGGGCACGGGACCGTCGGCGAGGCGTTCGAGGACGCCCCGGCGAGTGTCGTTCATGGTCGGCGATAGGAACGAGGGGGGCAAGAAAGGCGCGCTTCGGCGCGTCCGGTCCGGAAGCCGCGCCGCAATCGACTCACTCCAAACCCGCGATTTCGAGACACCGGCCGATGAAGGTGCTCTGGGTGAGAAACGTCTCCGTGTCCAGCGCCACTGCGACCCCTTGACGCTCGTCGGCGACGAAGTGCATCTCGATGGCCTCCTCGAACACCCACACCGTGCAGTCCAGCGGACCCTGACCCCGGAGGTCCTCTCTGATACTCTGTTCGTAGGAGTCCGCCCAGAGGTCCGCGACGATGCCGTCGATGTCCTCGTCGTCGTAGTCGGACTCGTCGTCGCGGACGAAGACGACCTCGTACTCGTTGGGCTCGTAGTAGATGACGCTCCGCAGGCCGTCGCCGACCTGATCCTGCAAGAACTTCGCCAGCCGATAGGGATAGATCTGCGACACGAGTACGGGTAGTCCTCCGCGCCGCAAGTGGATTTTGGCTGTTATTTCAGCTTTCAGGCGGCCGAGACTTCATTCAAGGGCGTCGCCAAGCCGTCACTCGATGACGACCAGCACGTCGCCCATGTCCACGCTGTCGCCCTCCGCGACCGGGACCTGCGTGACGGTGCCACCGCGGTCGGCCACCACGTCGTTCTCCATCTTCATCGCTTCGAGGACGCACACCACGTCGCCGGCGGCCACTTCGTCGCCCTCCGAGACGTTCACGTCGAGGATGGTGCCCTGCATCTCGGCGGTGACGCTCTGGCCCTCACCGTCCACCGCGGCTCCGGCGTCCGAATCGCTCTCCCCGCCCGCCGGCTGGGGCTTCTGGCCACTCGCGCCGTCGCCGCCCGCGCCTCCGGCGGGGATGGCGGCCGCGCCGCGCTCTTCGAGGTTGACCTCGAACCGCTTGCCGTTGACCTCGACAGTGAACTCGCGCTCGACGACCTCCTCGTCGTCGGCCGCGGCCGAGGTGGTCTCGGTGCCCCACTTCTCCTGTGCCTCGTCGATGCGCTCGGGGTCGAGGGTGTGGTCGAGGTACTTCGTGGTGTGGGTGCCCGTGACGAACGCCTCGTCGTCGAGCATCAGCCGGTGGAACGGGATGATGGTCGGGATGCCCTCTACGTCGTACTCGGCGAGGGCGCGCTTCGACCGGGTGATGCACTCCTCGCGGTCCGACCCGTGGACGATGAGCTTGGCGATCATCGAGTCGTAGTCGGTGACGAGGTCGTCACCCTGCCGGAGCGCGTCGTCAACGCGGACGCCGATGCCGCCCGGCGGGTCGTAGGTCGTAAGCTGGCCGCCGGTCGCGGGCGCGAACTCCTCGGCGGCGTTCTCGGCGTTGATGCGGAACTCTATCGCGTGACCCTCCAGTTCGACGTCGTCCTGCTCGAAGGCCAGCTCCTCGTCTTGCGCGACCCGAATCTGCCACTTCACGATGTCGATGTCCGTCAACTCCTCGGTGACGGTGTGCTCGACCTGAATCCGGGTGTTCACTTCGAGGAAGTAGAAGTCGGCGTCGGTGCCGAGGAGTTCGCCGTCCTCGCGGTCGGGGTCGTCCTCCACGAGGAACTCGAAGGTGCCGGCGTTGGTGTAGCCCGCGGCGTCGGCACCCCGGCGGGCGGCCTCGGCGATCTCCTCGCGGAGGTCGTCGGTAAGCGCGGGCGAGGGGCCTTCCTCGATGACCTTCTGGTGGCGGCGCTGGAGCGAGCAGTCGCGCTCGCCGAGGTGGCGGACGTTGCCGTGGTGGTCGGCGATGATCTGGACCTCGATGTGCCGTGGGTTCTCGAGGTAGCGTTCGAGGTAGACGTTGGCGTTGTCGAAGTACGCCTCGCCCTCGCGTCTGGCGGATTCGAGCTGGTCGTCGGACTCCTCGGGGCCGCGGACGACCTTCATGCCGCGACCGCCGCCGCCGCCCTCGGCCTTGATGGCGATGGGGTAGCCGTGCTCGTCGCCGAACTCGGTGACCTCCTCGGGGTCCTCGACGGGGTCGGTCGTGCCGGGGACGATGGGCACGTCGGCCTCCCGCATCGTCTTGCGGGCCTGGGTCTTCTCGCCGAGTTGCTCCATCGAGTCGCTGGACGGACCGATCCACTTCACGCCCTCCGTCTCCTCGACCTTGGCCGCGAACTCGGCGTTCTCCGCGAGGAAGCCGTAGCCGGGGTGGATGGCGTCGGCGTCGGCCGTCTGGGCGGCGTCGATGACCGCCTCGTGGTCGAGGGCCCGCATCACGCGGACCGCGATTTCGCCGCGATTGGCGACGAGTACCTTGTCGAACATCCTTGGCGGCAAATATTCGGGTCGGTTACCTCATTCTGTCGGTTCGGAGTGGGGACGACGGGGGGAACGCGTCTACTTCCAGCCGGAAGGAGGTTGACGAGAAAGGGTACTGGGGACGGGACGAGAAGGGGTGCCCGGGCGGGACGAGAACGGTCGCCCGGAGTCGAGAACAGTCACTCGCAGGTCTGCTCGCGCCACTCCTCCCTGAGCAGTCCGTACTTCAGGTTATCGCGGTACTCGCCGTCCACGAACTTGTACTTGCGCTGGCGACCCTCTCGGGTGAAGCCCAGCGACTCCAGCAGGCCTTGGGACGCTTCGTTGAAGTCGTAGACGCCTGCGCCGATAGACGGCACGTCGTAACTTCGGAACAGCGTCTCGATGACCAGCGAGACCGCCTCGGTCGCGTAGCCGTCCCGTTGGTAGTCGGGAACGACCCAGAAGGCGACGTTCGGTCGGCGGGTCACGTTCCGCGCGACGACGAGCCCGACGGGCGTCACCTCGCCGTCCGCCGGCCGACCGGGCGGCGCGTCGTCGCCCTCGATGCACACGAGGAACTGGTCTTGCTCGTCGTCCGCAGCCAGCTCCTCGAACTTCGCTTCGACCTGCGAGACGTTCTTGAGCCGCCGTCCCAGCGGATGCCGAAGTTCGGGGTTGGCGTAAGCGCGCTGGAGAAACGAAGCGTCCTCGCGCTCGACGGTCCGGAGCGCGACGCGGTCGCCGCGTTCGATGCGTGCGCCGGGCATAATCCCGGCAACATGTCGAACGGACAAAGCGGTTCTGGTCTCCTCTCAGACTCGATTGCGAACGAGTAACAGGCCACGCGAACTTTTAACCGCTCGGCAGCGGAATCGCCGGTTCGGTGACTATCGGAAGATGACCGACGACATGGACCCCCAGCGCTACTACGACGAGTTCGGCGAGGGCGAGTGGGAACGACTCGACTCCAACCCCGTCGCCCGACTCGAATTCGAGAGCACGACGGACTACCTCGCCGAGCACCTCCCTGAAGCGGACGCCCCTTCCGCTGCCGACTCCGATCCGGTTCGGGTTCTCGACGCGGGCGGCGGCCCCGGCCGGTACGTCTGCTGGCTCGCCGAGCAAGGTCATCGGGTCGAACACTGCGACTTGAGCAGCGAACAGGTTTCGGTAGCGAAGGAAAAGGTTTCTAAAAGAAATCTCGAGGAGTTCGTAACCTGCCAACAGGCCGACGTGCGCGACCTGCCGTTCGACGACGACCAGTTCGACGCCGTCTGCTCGCTCGGTGGGGTTCTCTCGCACGTCATCGACCCCGACGAGCGCCAGCGGGCGATTCGAGAGCTCCGACGGGTTACAAAACCCGAGGCCCCGGTCTTCGTCTCAGTCATCGGTCGCCTGTCGTCCATCCGGTACGGCCTGAAGCACGAGGAGCGATTCGGCCTGCTGGCCCACACCGCCGAAACGGGCGATTACACGCAGGAGGCGGTCGAGGAGTTGGCCGACGGCGAGGGCTGGGCCGAGTGTCACTTCTTCCGCGCCGACGAGTTCGAGTCAGAACTCGAGGCCGGTGGGCTGGCGGTCGAGAAACTGGTCGGTCTGGAGGGTCCGGCGTCGCAGTTGCAGGAGGAGTTATCGGGCGTGGACGAGGAGGCGATGGCCGACGTGCGCGAGATGGTCCGGAAACTCCGCGAGGACCGGAGCGTGGTCGATACGTCCGAACACATGCTGGCTGTTTGTCGAACCTGACGGACGACTGTCGGAGGTCCTACCCGTCGATTCCCGCGCGGACGGCGTAGACGACGCCGACGAGGAGCGTCGTCGCGGCGACCGCCGCCGGGAGGGCCTCGATCATAATCCACGGCCAGTCGCCGGAGAGGAAGTCCCGAAGCCCGAACGCGAGGACGAACCCGGCCGTCGTGAGCGCAAAGAGGACGAGCACGTGCCCCGCCAGTCCGCGGCCGTCGGAGTCGGTGCCGTCGCTTGATTCGGTCATGAAGCGGAATTATCGGACCGTCACAAAAACGACTCGGAATCCGAGTCAGAACCGGTCCGTCCGCCCCGACGCCGCCCACGCGTCCGTGGGTGCGCGCTTGGGTACGCGACCCGCGCGGCCCTGAAGCCCGCGCAGGCGACCCGCGAAGGCCCAGCGCTTGCCGTCCCACGACTCCGCCTCGTCGTCCTCGGCCGCGGCCGACGCGGCGTCGGCCGAATCGGCTCGCGCACCACCCTCGGCGGGTCCGTCGGCGTCGGCCACTTCGCTCTCGTCGGCCTGCTCGCCCTCGCGTTCCTCGCTGTGAGGTCTCGCCATGGTCAGAGCGGGATGTTGCCGTGTTTCTTGTCGGGTTGCTCGTCGCGCTTGCTGGCCAGCATCTCCATATCGTCGATGAGGCGGGGTCGGGTCTCCGGCGGTTCGATCACGTCGTCCACGAAGCCGCGGTCGGCCGCCGTGTAGGGGTTGGCGAACTCCTCGCGGTACTCGTCGATGAGTTCCTGCCGGCGGGCCTCGGTGTCCTCGGCCTCGTCGAGTTCGTCGTCGTAGAGGATGTTGACCGCGCCCTTGGGACCCATGACGGCGATCTCGGCCGTGGGCCACGCGTAGTTCACGTCCGCGCCGATGTGCTTGGACGCCATCACGTCGTAGGCTCCGCCGTAGGCCTTCCGGGTGATGACCGTCATCAGAGGCACGGTGGCCTCCGAGTAAGCGTAGAGGAGCTTCGCGCCGTGGCGGATGATGCCTCCGTGCTCCTGATCCGTGCCGGGCATGAACCCGGGCACGTCCACGAACGTCAGGATGGGGATGTTGAACGAGTCGCAGAACCGGACGAACCGGGCACCCTTCTCGGAGGACTTGATGTCGAGCGTCCCGGCGTTGACCCGGGGTTGGTTGGCGACTACGCCGACGGAGCGACCGTCGAGGCGGGCGAACCCGACGACGATGTTCTTGGCGTAGCCCTCCTGGACCTCGAAGAACGAGTCCTCGTCCACGACGCCGTCGATGACCCGCGTCATGTCGTAGGGCTTCTTGGGCTGGTCGGGGACGATGGACGTCAGCTCCTCGTCCTTGCGCTCGGGGTCGTCCCACGGCTCGACCCGCGGCGGGTCCTCGACGTTGTTCTGGGGGACGTACGAGAGGAGCCGTCGGATGTCGTCGAGGGCCTCCTTCTCGTCCTGCTCGGCGAAGTGGGCCACGCCGGAGGTCGATTCGTGGGTCTTCGCGCCGCCCAGTTCCTCGAAGCTGACCTGCTCGCCCGTGACGGTCTCGATGACGTCCGGGCCGGTGATGAACATGTGGCTGGTGTCCTGCACCATGAAGATGAAGTCCGTGATGGCCGGGGAGTACACCGCCCCGCCCGCGCACGGCCCCATGATGGCCGATATCTGGGGGATGACCCCGCTAGCTTCCGTGTTCCGCCGGAAGATCTCGGCGTACCCCGCCAGCGAGGCGACGCCCTCCTGGATGCGGGCTCCCGCGGAGTCGTTCAGGCCGACGACGGGCGCGCCGACCTCCATCGCCTTGTCCATCACCTTGCAGACCTTCTCGGCGAACACCTCGCCGAGCGACCCGCCGAAGACGGTGAAGTCGTGGGCGAACACGAACACCTTCCGACCGTTGACCTCGCCGTAGCCGGTCACCACGCCGTCGCCCTTGACCTGCTTCTCCTCCATCCCGAAGTTGTGGCTCCGGTGAGTTCGAAGCTGGTCGAACTCGTTGAAGGTGCCGTCGTCGAGGAAGTAGTCGATGCGCTCGCGCGCGGTCATCTTCCCCTTCTCGTGCTGGGACTCGATGCGGTCCTCGCCGCCGCCTTTCAGCGCCTCTTCGCGCAACTCGCGGAGTTCCTCGATCTTGTCTTCCATCGTCATGGCCGTCGTTCCCTCCGATGGCTACTCATTGGCCGATTTGAGGACCACGGGCCGGAAAAACATTGCTAAAGAGACGCTGAATAGGAACGGCTCCGAGGCGGCACGGTCGAAATCGGCTTAGAGTACCGAAACGCCCGCCAGCGACAGGACGTTCACGACGAGGGTTCCGAGCAGGAACAGCGGCAGTATTGTCCGGACGCTCCAGAGCCACGCCGGGCCGACCGCCGTGACGCGAGCCCCGGAACCGGTCGAATACTCCGCGAGGGCGTCCGCGCCGAGGACCCACCCGACGAACACGAGGAACCCTGCGAGCCCCGCGGTCAGCATCAGATCGACCAGCGTGCCCGCCACGAAGCCGAACAGGCCGGGGTTCAGCGCGGTCGCGCTCCCGGTGAACAGGACGAGCCCCGCGAGCGAGAGGGTGGCGGTCCGACGGTCGAGTTCGTGTTCGTCCACGTGGTACGCGACCGGAATCTCCAGCATGCTGATCGACGACGAGAGCGCCGCCAGCGTGGCGACGCCGAAGAACGTCACCGCGAGGAGTCGGCCGAACGGGAGCTGGGCGAAGACGCTCGCGAGACTCACGAACAGCGCGCCCTCGCCGCCGCCCGCGGCCGGACCGGTGAGTTCGCCGAACGTCAGGAAGAGCAGGGGAAAGACGACCAGTCCCGCGAGGACGCCGACGCCGGTGTTCAACACCGCGATGACGGTGCCGTCGAGCGCGAGGTTGTGGTCGTCGCCGAGGTACGAGGCGTAGGTGATCATCGTGCCGACGCCCAGCGAGAGGGTGAACAGCGCCTGTCCGGCCGCCGACCCGAGCCGCTGTAGAACGACAGCAGCACCACGGCCGTTACGACGCCGAACAGGCCGACCGACCCCCACGACTTCGACCCCGAGGAGAGCCTGAACAGTGCTCCCGCGGGGTTGCGCTGGGACCGTCGTCCGATGACGAACTCCGCGAGCAGGCCCGGCACGCCGACCAGCAGGATGATACCGAGGTAGACGGCCAGAAACGCGCTCCCACCGTTCTCGGCGGTCATCCACGGGAAGCGCCAGATGTTACCAAGTCCGACCGCGCTCCCGACGGCGGCGAGGATGAAGCCGAGCCGGGTGCGCCACGATTCGCGCGTCATTGCTACGCACTCACCAACCCCGGCGTAAGAGGGTTTCGAGTTCGAAATCGTTACACCTTCGATATAACGTTCTTTCGCGGTATAAACCCGAGTTTTGAGATTCTGTGTCGATGAATGTGCTCGGGTTCAGTGAAAAATCGTAGATTTCGGAGCAATATTCGCGGCCTGAATGACGGTTCGTAACTACTCCGGATGGAGCGACCAGCGTTCGCACCACTCCTCGGGACTCGAACTGCCGTCGAACCGCCGAATCACCGAAAACAGATTCGTCGTGGAGACACCGAATCATCGAAACAGAAATGGTCGTCGGACCGCCGAATCGCCGAAATCGAGAGTGCGAGTCGCAGTTATCCGAACAGAGAGATGCCGAGCAGTTCCGAGACGCTGAGCACGAGCGTCCCGACGACTGCGGTCAGGACGACCACGCGGACGTGCCACAGCCACGTCGAGGCGAACGACCCGAAGCCTCCGGTTCCCTGCCGGAGCTCTGCGACCGCGTCTCGGCCGTACACCCATCCGACGAACGTGACGATGAGCGTGACGCCGGTTGGTAACAGGAGGCTGTTGGCGATCTCGTCGTAGAGGCCGAACGTGTCGAGGCTCAGCGCACTCGGGATGCCCAGCAGGAAGATGATCGCGCCGACCGCGACCGACACCGAGACGCGACTCACGTCGTAGTTGTCGATAGTGTACGAGACGACGACTTCGAGCAGGCTGATGGCCGACGACAGCGCCGCGACGAGGACGACGCCGAAGAAAACCGCGCCGATGAGCTCGCCAGCCGGGAGTTCGCCGAACGCGGTCGCCATGCTGACGAACACCGCACCCGCGCCGGCCTCGCCGGGATCGACGTTCTGGGCGAACAGCAGCGGGAACACCACGAGCCCCGCCAGCACGCCGATGGCGGTATTGAGTACGACGATGGACCCCGCGTCCACCGCGAGGTTGTCGTCCTCCCCGATGTAGGACGCGTACGTTATCATCACGCCCATCCCGAGCGACAGCGAGAAGAACGCCTGTCCCACCGCGAACGGGATGATGGTGTCGAGATTCGACAGGAGCGCGTCGATGTCGGGCGAGAGGAAGTACGCGAGGCCCTCGGCACCGCCCGGGAGCGTGACGCCCCAGACGGCGAGGCCGACGAGGATGACGACGATGCTCGGCACCATGGCCTTCGTCGCGGCTTCGATGCCGTCCTTGACGCCCAGCGCCACGATGCCGACCGTGATCAGCATGAACACCGCGTGGTACGCGACTGTCGTCGGACCCGTGGAGATGTCGCCGAAGAACGTGCCGGGGTCGCCGAAGTACGTCCCGGTGAAGCTCCCGAGGAGGTACTGAATGACCCAGCCGCCGACCACGCTGTAGTACGATAGAATCCAGAAGCCGGTCACCAGCCCCAGCAGACCGACGATCCGCCACGCCGGGAAGCCGATGGACGAGAACGCGTCGAAGACGTTCTTCTTCGCCTTCCGCCCGATGGTGAACTCCGCGAGCATCGCCGGGAGGCCGATGAGTCCCGCCGCGAGCAGGTAGACGACGACGAAGGCGGCCCCACCGTTCTCGGCGGTCATGTACGGGAAGCGCCAGATGTTTCCGAGGCCGACTGCGCTACCGACGGCGGCGAGGATGAACCCGACCCTCGTCGCCCACGTCTCTCTCTGTGCCATGTGTGACGTTGACTTTCATATATCGCGGTATAAGCAACACGGTTTGTGCAATGAAAGGTAATCATTTCCGGAAATATTTCTTATATGTATATGATACGGTATTTAGATCGACAAACGTTCAGTATCGTTGGCAGACTTGTCTGACGTAGAGACCGACATCCAGAGGTTCGCCCGTGGGGGAAACGACTACGTCGAAAGACGACGCGCAACGAGTGGGGTATTGCTCGTTACTTCGCCGAAACAAGCGACGAACCCGGAACTGCTGGGTGATTTCGGCGGGCAGACGTCTGCGGAACGGACGTTCGGCGAAACGAACCATTACCGGTCTGTCCTCGTTACCGACCGTAAGGAGGGGCGTGTGAACGTCTATCGGCATTTATGAGTTCCGGAGTGGTAATCCGTTACATGGCGGGAAATATCAACAGACGTAAAGTATTGCAGCGGATGGGAGCACTCGGTGCCATCGGCGGTTTCAGCGGATGGGTGAAACGAGGAGACCGAAGTGAGGCACAGCAGGGCCCGGACCTGCTCAACATCATCGGCTATCCGGAGAGCGGCATCCAGATCTTCCGGGACTACTACGGCAACTTCCAGCCGAACCACGACATCATCGTCCCGGACGGGTTGCAGGACTCCTCGCTCCCCGGAGAAGTCGGCGACCCGATGGAGGAGGTCCGCGGCACCGCGCCAGGATCGTCAGGGCCCAACGAAGACGCGTTCAACCAGTTGTATCAGGATCAGTACGACCAGGCATCGGGCGTGTTCAACTCGCACACGTACGACGCGGTGGCGGTCTGCATCCTCGCGAACATCGCGGCCGGCGAGAACGACGGTCAGGCCGTCCGCGACCGGATGCGCCGGGTGGCCAATCCGGAAGGCGAGGAGTACGGGCCGGGCGCGTTCGTCGAGGCCGCCGAGGCGGTCGCCAACGGTGAGGACGTCAACTATCAGGGCGCGTCGAGCAGCGTGAACTTCGACGACGTGGGCGACCCCGCCGACACCGCCTACGACGTCTGGCAGTTCGCCGGCAACGAGATCGAGGTCTTCGATACTATCGAGTTCGAGGGCGAGGGTCCCGGCGGGGAGATGGCCGACGAGAGCCCCGGCGGGCTGGGTCGCGAGGTCAGGGTCGCGATACTGCTGCCCGAGACGGGCGACCTGGGATCGGTCGGCAGCCCGATGATCCAGGCTGGACGACTGCCAGCCCAACAGATAAACGAGTCGGACCTCGACCTGAGCGTCGACCTGACGGTCGAGGACACCCAGACCGCCCGCGAGGCGACCCTCAGCGCGGGCGAGGCGCTCGTCAACGCTGGCTATCCGGCCATCGTCGGAGCCGCGTCCTCGGGCAACTCGGTGCCGCTCACCGACGTCACGTCGTCGGCCGGCGTCGTCCAGTGCTCGCCCGCTAGCACGGCGCTGAGCCTCTCGAATATCGAGGACGACGGCTACTTCTTCCGGACCGCGCCCAGTGACCTCCTGCAGGGGCAGGTGATGGCGCAGGTCGCGGCCGAACGTCTCGGCGCACAGAGTGCCTCGACGCTGTACGTCAACAACGACTACGGCCAGCAGCTCTCCGAGCAGTTCTCCCAGTCGTTCCAGGAGGACCAGGGCGGCGAGATACTGCGGCAGGTGTCGTTCGAGATCGGCCAGGGGCTGCCGAGGTACGCCTCGATGACCTCCTCGTTGGCCTTGATGTCGGCAGGGGTCCCCTCCGTGAGCACCTGCCCCTGATGCATCACGATGATGTGCTCGCAGTTGTTCATGATGAGGTCCATGTCGTGCTCGACGATGAGGAACGTCCGCCCTTCGTCGTTGAGTTGTTGGACGTGTTCGAGGAGCTTCTTCTCGAGGGTGGGGTTGACGCCCGCGAACGGCTCGTCGAGCAGGAGCATCGTCGGGTCGAGCATCAGCGCTCGCGAGAGTTCGAGGAGCTTGCGCTGGCCGCCCGAGAGGTTGCTGGCCTTCTCGTCGGCGAGGTGCTGGATCTCGAAGAACTCCAGGGTCTCCCAGACCCGCTCTCGCAGTTCGCGCTCCTCCTCGACGACCTGACGCCTGAACCCGGGTAGTACCGAGCGCCAGAGGGCCTCGCCGCTCTGGGCTTTCGCCGGAAGCATCAGGTTCTCCATCACGGTCAGGTTCGCCAGTTCGCGGGCGATCTGGAACGTCCGGACCAGCCCGCGGTTGGCGACCTCGTACGGACGCAGGCCGGTGATCTCCTCGTCCTGGAACCAGACGCTCCCCGAGTCGGGGTCGTGGATGCCGGTGACGAGGTTGAACACCGTGGACTTGCCCGCGCCGTTCGGGCCGATGAGCCCCGTCATCGAGCCGCGCTCGACGCCGAACGTCGCGCCGTCCACCGCGGTGATGCCGCCGAAGTTCTTGTGGAGGTCCTCGATACGGAGCACCGCGTCGGCGTCGTCCCCGGCGCGCTCGGATTCGGCGGTCGCTTCGTCCTCGCGGGGAACGGTCTCGCTCATCGTTCGGTCACCCCGTTTTCGTGGCAGATCGTCTCGTTCATTGGTCGCTCACCTCGTCCTCGCGAGAGGCCGTCTCACTCGTCCCGTCCGTGCCGGAGACAGTCTCGCTCGGCTCGTCCGCCCGGTGGACCGTCTCGCTCACCTCGTCGGACCGCTTCCCGAGCGGGACGGCGGCCGCCGTCTCGGTGCGGTAGCCGAGGAGCCCGTCCGGTCGGTTCTGCATCAGCCAGACGAGGACGACGCCCATGAAGACGAACTGGAGCGTCAGCATGTTGTTGAACAGGTAGGAAGTGATGGGTTGGAAGTTCAGCGCGAACATGGGTCCGACCGCGTCGGCGAACGTGCCGGGCGGCTGGCCGACCGAAATCTGGCTCTGGATGATGCGCCGGAGGTACTGGGGTCCCTCGAACAGCCCGGCGGTGAAGATGCCCGCGCCGAGGATGCTGCCGGTGTTCGAGCCCGCGCCGCCGATGATGAGCGCGATCCAGATGTAGAACGTGACGTGGGGACGGAAGGCGTCGGGCGTGATGCCGGCCCGTCGGAACTGCCAGAGGATGCCCACCAGCCCCATCAGCGCACACCCCAGCATGAACGACTTGATCTTGAACGCGTTCGTGTTCTTCCCGAGCGCGTTCGTCGCCTCCTCGTCCTCGCGGATGGCCTTGAGGACGCGGCCGAACGGCGATTCGCCGGTTCGCTTCAACAGCAGGTAGTAGCCGGCCAGGACGACCACGAGCAGGCCGACGTAGATCACCCCCTGCGCGTCCGCCGGCCCGAACTCGACGTACTGGTTCACGAACGTCACCGGCCCCTCGAAGATCGGGAGCCGGTAGATGGTCACGACGGGGTCCTGAAAGTTGAACAGGATTCCCCGGCCGCCACCGGTCCCCATCGTGTAGCCGAAGATGGTGAACTCCTGAAACGGACTCGCCGTGTACAGGAGTCGGACGATCTCGGCGAACGCGATGGTGACGATGGCGAAGTAGTCGGCACGCAGGCGGAGCGCCGGGAGGGCGACCACGAAGCCGACGAGCGCCGCGGCGAGGACGCCGCCGAGGATGGCGATTGGCACCGGGAGTCCGAGCCCCGGGTACTGAGCGCCTCCGGTCGGTTCGACCGGCTTCGCCAGCATCGCCATGGTGTACAGACCGACCGCCATGAACCCGGCGACGCCGATGTTGAACAGCCCGGTGTAACCCCAGTGGAGGTTGAGCGCGAGTACGACCATCGCGTAGATGGCGACGAGGAACGTCAGCCGCTGGAGCGTGTTGATCATCCCGTTCGCCGAGTAGCCGAGGATCAGGCCGACGAGGAGGTACGTGACGTAGATACCCAGCATGACGGCGGCGATCTTCGCGGCGTCGGCCGCCAGCAGGTCGCGCGCGGACTCCCGGAGGTCGGTGCGCGCGCTCATGCCGTCGTCCTCCCGGCGAACAGTCCCTGCGGTTTGACCAGCAGTGCGAGGATCATGATGCCGAACGCGGCCACGAGATCGAAGTCACCGGTGGGGAGCCAGACCAGCGAGAGGCGCATGGCGATGCCGATGACGAGTCCACCGAAGATCGAGCCGTAGACGGAGCCGATGCCGCCGAGGATGACCGCGGCGAAGATGAGCAGGAGGAGCAGCCAGCCGAACTGGTAGTCGATGGTTCCCGTCCAGAGCACCATCAGGTAGCCGGCCATCCCCGACAGGCCGCCGCCGATTATCCACGTCCACCGGATGACCCGCTCGGTCGGGATGCCGGTGACGAGCGCGAGGTCGCGGTTGTCGGACATCGCGCGCATCGCCTTGCCCAGTTTCGTCCGCTGCAAGAGCAGGTGGACGCCGATCATCAGTGCGACGGTGGCGACCAGCAGTGTGACGTCGTGGGCGTCGATCAGGAGCGGGCCGTCCACGAGATTGATCGCCGTTCCGGGCGGTCGGAGCGTCGTCCCGCGCGTCCGGGTGGAGTACACGAGGACGACGACGTACCGGAGCGCGAACGCGACCCCGATGCTGGCGATCAGCAAGGGGATGCCGCCGGCGTCGCGCATCGGCCGATACACGATTCGGTCGAGCAGCAGCACGAGGAGTATCGTCGCGAGTCCGGCGACGACCAGTCCGACGAGCACGGCCAGCGGCGTGCTCGTGACGCCGATCTCCAGCAGGCCGCCGCTGATGTTTCCCTGCGGGGCGACCAGCAGGAGGTGGCCGACGTTCGCGGAGCTCAGACCAGCGATCACGTACGTCACGCCCCAGCCCATGAACGCGCCACTGGTGATGTAGTCGCCGTGAGCGAAGTTGGCGAACTGCAGTATTCCGTAGGTCAGCGAGAGGCCGATGCCGGCCAAGCCGATGATCAGCCCGTACATGAGACCGTCCCACACGAACCGTCCGATGCGGGAGACGCTGTACCGTCCGGTCGCCATCCCGCTACCCAGATCGAACAGGAGAAGTAGGCCAGCGATCCCGACCACCACCGTGAGCGGGCGCTCCGCGACGACGCTCCGACCTCTCGAATACGATTCCCCG
This sequence comes from Halobacteriales archaeon SW_6_65_15, assembly GCA_003023465.1. Classification (GTDB taxonomy): domain Archaea; phylum Halobacteriota; class Halobacteria; order Halobacteriales; family Haladaptataceae; genus Halorussus. The sequence continues at coordinate 17,775 of PXSM01000053.1, forward strand.
ATGGCCGCGATAACCGGGCCCCCCATACACCCTGTTAATTGTGTACAAGCACCAATACTTATCGGTTAGATTCACCCGAGCGCGAAGGGTATCTGCGCCGAACTGGAGTCCGGTCAGGCTTCGCCGTAGACGGGCACGGCGGCCCCGCTGGTCACCGGGGTCGCGTCCGAGCAGAGGGCGAGGACCGTCCGGGCGATCTCCGCCGGCTTCACCCACTTCTCGTGGTCGGAGTCGGGCATCATCTCGCGGTTGGCCGGCGTGTCGATGACGCTCGGCATGACCGCGTTGGCTCGGACTTCCCCGCTGTTCTCCTCGGCGATGGTCTCGGTCAGCAGGCGCACGCCCGCCTTGGAGGCCCGGTAGGGGCCGTCGCCCTCGCCACCTTCGAGCGAGGCGCGAGCGCTGACGCTCACGATGGCTCCCCCTTCGTCGCCCGCTCCCTCCGCCTCCTTGAGGTGCGGTAAGGCGTGCTTGGACGCCAAGAACATCGTCTTCAGGTTCACGTCGAACAGGAAGTCGAACGCGTCCACCTCGGTCTCCTCGATTGGGGTGCCGCCCCGCCACGTCCCCGCGACGTTGACGAGGTAATCCAGATTGCCGTGGTCGTCCGCGACCTCCGAGACGACGCGCTCGACGTCCTCCTCGTCGGTGAAGTCGCCCTCGTAGAACTGGATGCTCTCTAGACCGCGCTTCCGAGCGCGCCGCTGGCTCCGGTGACGAGCGCCACGCTGCCGTCGAAGTCGAAACTGACGTTCATATTCGGCGGGACGACTGACAGGGCGATAAAATTCGGGTATGATTCCTACAGACCCCGAGACGGAAGATTATCCTGAGGACGACGCTGAACCGGCGACCGTTCTCCGCTTTCTCATTCCCTTGTGCCGAATTTATTCGGGACCTGATTTGATTATTTTATATATTATAGAATTATTAATAACTTGCCAGAATATACAATAATACGGGGAGAAGAAAATGGCGAAAAAACCACCGAAGCTTGGAGAGACGTTCCGTCTGAGTCAGTTGTCCCGTCGGGACTTCATCAGGTTCGTGGGCGTTGGCGGAGTAAGTGTCGCAGGACTCCAGCGTGCGATTACCGATGTTTACGGGCAGGAACCCGAGGGGAAACCCCTCGTGCATACGTACGACGCGAACGGGAATCCGGACCGGGTTCGGATGGTTCCCGAAGAGCGTCATCGGCGCATCACGGCGCTGAAAAACTTCCCAGACCAGTTCCTCCAGCGGGAAGGCGTCAACGGAATCGGGATAAAACCGCTTTCCGACGACCCGACCGATCTCGCACACGAAGTGTTCGTAGAGGAGGAGAGCGAGGTTCGGATACCGCAAGTCCGGCGAGCCGCCGCGGAACACGTATCGGACATCCCGATAGAGGTGACGACGGAAGACACGGAGACGTTCGATGACTGTTCGACCCGAAACAACGAGTACCAGTACCTCCAGGGAGGTCTCAAGGTCAACGGTGACAGTTCGACGTCTGCAGGAGGGACGCTCACGCTTCCCTGCTACAATTCGAATGGCGACGAAGTCCTCGTCGGTTCCGGTCACGTGATGGAAGGTGCCTCGAAAATGTACCAACCGGCCGGTAGCACTAGAAGCGTCGGGAACTTCTACAAGTGGAGTCAGAAGGAGACCGGCGAAGACATCGCTGCGTACACCTTGGAGAGCGACGACTCCCAGTTTGACCGCACCATCATCGACGTTCCCAACGCCACTGGAACGTGGGACTTCTACGGACTAGCTGACGAGATTTACAACAACGGTCCGGTCGATTGCACCGTTTCCGGAGCATCGAGTTGTACTGCTTCCAACAAAGCAGTCGAAACCCGCCGAGGTGGCGTCAGGGTGTATCATCAGGTGAACATGGACAGCCGAAACGCGAGTGGCGGTGACTCTGGCGGCCCGTGGATGGACGACGACGGGAATCTGGTCGCGGTTCACAGCGGATACGTCGAACAAGTTGACGGCGATAACTACGATGCGGGCTCCGCGGGTCAGCAGGCCCTCAGCGCCGTGGACGCTCAACTCCGCTCGTAACGACGCACGATTTTCTTTTCGGGACGTGTCGTTATCGCACGCAGGGATACGTTGGACCGAAACGACCACGACAGTATCGAAAATATTAAGGTAATATCGACGGTAACAATATGATGGGACGATCGGCTGTGCATCGGAAATGGCGAAGACAGTTCGCGGTAGTCGGGATTCTGTTGATTCTCGCCGCACCGCCGTTTTTCTGGAAGACGTGCGACGACCGGGATACGAGCGATACCACGTCCGATGGCTTCGAGATCGTCGGATTCACCGGATTCACGATCACGTACGCGACGGACGACGTACGAGTCTGTACGGTCGGGACGGGGCCAGTGCTGTTTACCGTTGGAGCGGGTCTTTTGGGGTATCTCCTCCTCCGGAAGCCGCAAGACAGCTGAACCCCGGCAATTCGGTCTCAGACTTCGTCAGCCAGTCCCGTGGGGCGTAAGTACGTGATGTCGTCGGTACCGAGACTAACTGAGCCCCTCTCGGAGTCGTTTCAAACCGTCGTTCAGAGATACCCGTCCAGCTTTCGCTTGCTCAACTCCAGGTAGTCGAAGTCGAAGGTGTACACCTCCGCCGAGATCGTCCCGATCCACCCGTTCCGAAACGGTTCCAGCGCCGTCTCGAAGTCGAGGGTCCCCGAGCCCGTGGGAACGTGCTCGTCGTTGGTCTCCCGAGAGTCGTTGACGTGGACGTGACTGACCCGCTCGCCCCACTCCTCGAAGAAGTCGGCCATGTCCTCGGCGTCCAACCCGTCCACCCGAGCGTGACCAGTGTCGAAGGTCATCGCGGCCTCGGTCTCCGCGAACACCGTCTCGAAGTCGTGGACGGTGAACCGGACGCTCGGCAGGTTCTCGACGCAGATCTCGACGCCGCGCTCCTCGCCGTACTCGTCGAGTCTGTGCACCGACTGGAGTAGGTTGGGACGTATCTCCTCGAACTTCCACTCCGGCGGCGAGGCGTGGGAACTGGCGTGGAGCACCGCCTTCTCGGCACCCATCTCGGCGGCGGCGTCGATGCAGGCGCGGTGCTCGTCCAGCGCGGCCTCCCGGATGCGGTCGCGGGGCGTCCCCACGTCGAGGTCCGCGAACGGCAGGTGGACCAGCAGGTCGAGGCCCACTTCGGCGGCCAACGACTCCACGGCCTCGGGGTCGAGGGCCGTGCGCTCGGTCGCGCCGTCCAGATATAGTTCCACGAAGTCGAACCCGATTCGGGCACCCTCTCGGACGGCCGCTTCCCACGACACCGTTCCGGTGTGGGTCTGGGTGACGTAGCCGGTTCGGACGCCGGGACGGTTCTCACCCTCGCTCACGCCGACTCACCCCGGTTCACCGGTACCGGCTCCTGTTCAGACATCGACCCCTGTCCAGATATCGGCTCTTGTTCACGGCGAGTCGCCACCCTTCACCGCGGTCGCGGTCGCGCTCTCCTCGGCCTCTGCGCTGGCCTCGACGTCGAGGAATCGCGTGAGAGCGCCGACGCTTGGGGCGATTAGCGTCGGCGAGATATCGCTACGTTCGACCCCGGACCGGGTGGCGTCGCCCGTCAGGACGCAGACCGACTCGCACCCGAGGTTCTCGGCGAGCGCCACGTCGGTCTCCAGCCGGTCGCCGACGACCAGCACGTCGGCCGGGTCGTACCCTTCGGCGTCGAGGACGTGTTCGACCATCTCGGCGTTCGGCTTGCCGAACACCCGGGACGGTGACTGGTCGGTCGCGCGCTCTATCATCGCGCCGATGGCCCCGCAATCGGGGACGAAGCCGTCCGCCGTGGGGCATACCGTGTCCGGGTGGGCCAGCAGGAAGGTCGCGCCGTCCCGGACCGCGAGGGTGGCCTTCCGGGCCTTCTCGTACGTCAACTCGGTGTCGAAGCCAACGACGACGTACTCCGGGGCGTCGGCTCCGAGTCCGGGGTCGTCGGTCACCTCGACGCCGTGGTCGGCTACCGCCTCTCGCATCGTTTCCGTGCCGAGGACGTACGTCTCCCCGGCGTCGGCCGACTGGAGGTAGTCGAGGACGCCGTCTGTCGAGAGCAGCACGTCCTCCGGAGCCACTGATACTCCGAGGTCCGATAGCCGGGTCGCGTAGTCGTCCTTCCACTTCGAGGAGTTGTTCGTCAGGAAGTACACGTCCACGCCCGCGGACCGGAGGCCGTCCACCACGCGGTCGGCTCCCTCGACCAGTTCGTCGTCGAGGTAGAGCGTCCCGTCGAGGTCGAAGAAGACCGCCTCCTTCGACGAGAGGTTCCCGAGCCCCGAGAACCGGAGGTCTGCCTGCGCGAGGTCCTCCCGGTCGTCGATCTCGACCCACCGGTACGCGCTGGCGTCCACGGGTTCGAAGTCGTGCTCGCGGTTACGGACCACCCGGTCGATGGCGAGTTCGGTCCACTCGGCGTACTCGCCCTCGCGCTCGACGGTCCGGGCGATCTCGGCGAAGAGCTTCTCGGAGAAGTCCGCCGAGAACCGGTACACGTCGTTGGAGATGGCGTAGGCTACCTCCTCGGGCACGTCCTTGGTGATGTGGCTGACGTAGCCGTCGTCGTCCACGGTGACCTTCATCGCCTCGTCGGTGTAGGTCTCGAAGTCGCAGGCGACCCCGCTCTCGGCGTCGGCGGTCACGAGGTCGGCGAGCAGTCCGGGGTCGAAGACGGCGTCACCGTTGCTCAGGACGAACGGCTCGCCCGCGACCGCCTCCCGGGCGAGGTACAGCGAGTACATGTTGTCGGTGTTGGCGTACACCTCGCTCTCGATCACGGACACGTCGAGGTCGGGGCGCTCGTCCGCG
>PXSM01000054.1:0-5064 GCA_003023465.1 Halobacteriales archaeon SW_6_65_15
CGCCCCCGCCGACCTTCTGGGCGAGTTCGCCGACGACCTCCCCGGCGTTGACGCCGACCCCGTCGGGGACCGCGACCACGAACGTCGCGCCGTCGGCCCCGCTGCCGATCACGGCTATCTTCCCCTCCTCGACGAGGGCGTTGGCGGTCGCCCGGAGTTCGTCCATGTCGGCGTCGAGGCGCTGGATCACCGCGGTGGCGTCGCCGACCTCGACCTCATCGCCGCCGCCTCCGCCGGAGGCGCGGGCCTCGGCGAGTTGCTCCTTGAGGTCCTCGATCTGCTTGCCCCGGTCCTTCCACTCCTCGAAGAAGCGCTCGGCGGTCTCGGGCACCTCTTCGGGCGAGACGTCGAGTATCTCGGCGGCCTCGGCGAGCGCCGACTCGGTGCGCTGGGTGGCCTCGATGGCGGCGTCGCCCGCGGCGAAGGTGATGCGCTCGACGCCGTCCTGGACGCGCTCGGTGTTGAGGATCTTGATGGTGCCGACGTCGCCGGTCCGCCTGACGTGGGTGCCGCCGCAGGCCTGCACGTCCTCGGCGACGTGGATGAGTCGGATGTTCTGGCCCGCGGGGATGCCGCCCTGATACAGGTCGAAGCCGTACTCTTCCTCGGCCTCGTGACGGTTGGGCCACTCCTGCTGGACCGACGTGTTCTCCATCACGAGTTCGTTGGCGACCATCTCGATCTCCTCGCGCGTCTCGCGGTCGATGCGCTCGTAGTGTCTGACGTCGATGCGGGAGCTGTCGGTCCCCTTCTGGGCACCAGCCTGCCGGACGTGGTCGCCCAGCACCTCGCGGGCGGCGTGGACGACGATGTGGGTCGCGGTGTGGTGGCGCATCAGCCGACGGCGGCGTTCGAGGTCGATCTGCCCCCGGACGATGTCGCCCTTGTCGATGGGTTCGTCGGTCCGGTGGAGGATGACGCCGTCTCGAATCTGGACGTCCTCGACCTGCACGCTCTTGTCGTCGGTGCTCAGGGTACCCCGGTCGGACGGCTGCCCGCCACCTTCGGGGTAGAACATCGTCTGGTCGAGCACCACGTCGTACGCGGTTTCCGCTTTTTCGTCCTCTCCTTCGCGCTCGAACACGTCGAGGACGACCGCCTCGAAGTCGGTGCCGTACTGGTCCTCGTAGTAGTGGCGCTCGGTCTTCGGCAGGTCGGCGAACCGGTCGTCCTCCTCCGCTTCCTCCTCGAACGCCTGCTCGGAGTCGTGGCGGGAGGCGACGAGGCTGTAGAAGTCGTCGGGCACCTCGACCCCGGTGCCGAAGTCGGCGGCGATCTCCTCGACCATGTCGGGCTGGATGCCGTGGGAGTCGTACAGCTCGACCAGCTCCTCGGTCGGGATGGGCTGGCCCTTCTCGGCGTACTCCTTGGCGAGGCGTTCGACCCGGCGACCGCCCTGTTCGAGGGTCTCGCGGTACTTCTCGACCTCGGTCCGGACCACGTCCCGGACGGTGTCGCGGTTCTCGTAGCCGAGCCGTTCGGCCTGCATGTCCACGAGTTCGTCGAGCGGGGCGTCCACGCCCACGTTGTCGCAGAGGCGCTTGGTCCGCCGGAGGACCATCCGGGCGAGGTAGCCCGTGCCGACGTTGCTCGGGACGATGCCGTCGCCGAGCATGTACGCGAGGGTCCGACAGTGGTCGGCGATGGCGTAGATGTCCTCGAGGGGTTCGAGCAGGGCTTCGAGTTCCGCGGTCGAAACGTCCAACTCGCGAGCGATGTTGTCCCGGGCGGCCTCCATGTCCTCGGCCTCGTCGATGTCCATGTGGCCCGCCAGCTTCGAGGCGCGGTGGACGAGTTCCTCCTCGTCGTCGGTGTGGTCGATGCCCGCGTTGTCCTTGAGGAACGCGATCATCTCGGGGTAGACCGCCTCGTAGACGGTCGGGGTGCCCTGACTCACCCACGTCCAGCGCTCAAGCCCGTAGCCGGTGTCCACGACGTACGTGTCCATCTTGGAGTACCGGTTGCCGTCCTTCATCTCGTACTCGCCGTCGGGGTCCTGCTCCATCGACATGAAGACGAGGGTGGCCAACTCGGCTCCCCGGTAGATGACCTCGATGGCGGGTCCGGCGTTACCGCCGCCGACCCACGGGTCCTCGATGTAGGTGATCTCCTCCAGATCGGCTCCCATCGACTCGAAGAACTCGTCGCAGTACGCGACGGTCTCGTCCTTCCAGTAGACCTCGCCCTGATAGGCGTACTGCTCGGGGTCGTCGAGGTCCTCGCGGGCGTTGAAGGCGTGGTGGGCCATCATCTCGAACGCCATGGTGTGTCGCCCGGTCTTGCCCACGTTGTCGATGTCCTGCATCCGGATGCAGGGCTGGCTGATGGTGAGTGGGTTGGCGGGCGGCGGCGTCTCTCCGGAGGTCACGAGGGGGTGGAAGTCGTAGATGGACGCCTGCGTCAACAGCACGTCGTCGCGCCACCGGTTCGCCGCGACGGGGTACGGTTCGATGCGCTCGTGGTCGTGCTCCTCGAAGAACGAGAGGAACGCCTCCCGCATCTCTTCGAGGGTGTACTCCTCGGGGAACCCCGGGTTGTCGATGAACTGGTAGTCCTCGCAGGGCGGTTCGCCACACGTCTCCCGGTCGTGGTCGCGCGTCCAGAAGAAGTCCCCGCACTCCGAGCACTCCTTCCTGACGAATCCTTCCTCCTCGAAATAATCGAGGCGGTACTCCTCCTCGAGTTCACTCATTATTGTTGGTAAGTGGCCAGCGAACGGGTAAAACAGTTCCGCAAGTCGCGCGATTCGCTGGCGTCGTCCCGGACGAGAACGGTCACTCGAACGGGAGCGACGCGCGACCTCTCAGTCGTCCGCTGGGGTTGCGGTGTCCTCCGACGCAGTCGCGATGGAGTCCGACCTCGGGCTGACCGGCTCGGACCCGCAGTCCACGCAGGCGTACGACCCCTCGACCGTCTCGACGACGGGCGCGTTGCACTCGATGCACTTCAAGCGCGCGTCCCGTACCTGTCTTGGATAGCGTCTCATGACTGTACTCCCTCTCGACTACGCCAGTCCAGAGTATAAGCGAGGCGGCCGTTGTGGACCGTTTTCCCGATTATCGGCGGGTTTCCAGTCGGAAGGAGGTGCTCACGGTGACCCCAGAAACGAAACGGTCGATTGTCGGCGGGTCAGTTCCCGGCTAACGGTCTTCGAGCGACAGCGACGCCAGCAGGGCCTCTAACTGGACCTGCTCGTTCGCGCCCTCGGTGATGCGGTAATCGACCTCGCCCACGCGGTCCATCAGTCGGACGGTAGCCTCGTCGTCGAGGTCGAACTCCCAGACCGACCGGTGGAGCTGGTCGATGATGTCGCCGCCCGCCATCCCCTTGTTCGTGAGGAGGTCGTCCAGGATCGAGCGCGCCTTGCTGAAGTCGCCCTCGATGGCGTGGGTGACCATCTCGGCGATCTCCTCCGGACGGGCGGTGCTGGTGATCTTGAAGACGCCTTCCTCGTCCACGACCTCGCCCATCACGGCCGCAGCCTGCAGGGCGTTGATGGCCTTCCGCATGTCGCCGTCGGCGGCGTAGACGAGGGCGTCGATGCCGTCCTCGGTCGTCTCGATGCCCTCCTCGTCGGCGATCTTCAGGATCTGCTCGGCCACCGACTCCTCGTCGATGGGGCCGAACCGGAATGTCGCACACCGCGACTGGATGGGGTCGATGATCTTCGAGGAGTAGTTACACGAGAGGATGAACCGGGTGTTGTTCGAGAACTGCTCCATCGTCCGACGCAGGGCGGACTGGGCGTCCGACGTGAGAGAGTCGGCCTCGTCGAGGAAGATGATGCGGTAGTTGTGGCCGCCGAACGACGACCGCGCGAAGTTCTTGATGCGGTCCCGGACCACGTCGATGCCGCGCTGGTCGGAGGCGTTGAGTTCGAGGAAGTGCTGCTCCCAGTCGTCACCGTACAACTCCTTGGCGATGGCGACCGCGCAGGTCGTCTTGCCGACGCCCGCGGGGCCGGAGAACAGCAGGTTGGGCAGGTCGTCGCGCTCGACGTACCGCTTCAGTCGCGCGGTGATGTCGTCGTGTCCGGCCACCTCGTCCAAGGTCTGGGGCCGGTACTTCTCGATCCATATCTCCCCTCGCGCCGTCTCGGGGTCTGCCCCGTCGGATTCGGGCCCCTCGGCGGCCTCGTTCTGGGGGACCTCGGCGTCCGGGGTCTCGTCGCCCTCGCTCTCGGCGTCGCTCATGTGGGACACGAGGGGCCTGCCGGTCTTAAAGTCCCCGAGGTCGTCGCGAGGCGCGACGACCTCGTTGGGTGCGAAGTCCGGACGGCGGTCGGGACGCCGTAATCGGGACGGCAGTTGGATCGCTGAATAGGGACGGCGGTCAGGTCGTATTCGGGATTGCCGACTGGATTCGCGGTCATAGGTGGAGCTTAACCGACGCTCCCGGCGGCAACACCTGAATTATTATTTCCCGGGGGACCGACAGGAACGCCATGGAGAAGCGATTCACCGTTTTGTTAGCGGTACTCCTCGTGCTCGCCGCGGTGCCCGCGCCCGCGGCGGCCCAGGATACCCGCACGGGAGATACCGTACTCGTCGCAGAAGGCGAGACCGTCGACGACGACCTGCAGGCGTTCGCCGGGACGGTCATCGTCCGCGGGACGGTGAACGGCGACCTGACCGCCTTCACCGGCAACGTCTTCGTGGACGGCGAGGTGAACGGCGACCTGCAGGCCTTCTCGGGGAACGTCCGAATCAACGGCACCGTGACGGGCGACGTGAACGCGGCCGGTGGCAACGTCTTCCTCGCTCGTGACGGTCGCGTCGGGGGCCAGTTCCAGGCGGGAGCGGGCAACGTCGTCATCGAAGGTGAGATCGGCGAGAACGCCCGCCTCGGCGCGAGTACCATCACAGTCGGGCCGACCGCGGTCGTCGGTGGTGACCTCGCGTACGACGGCAACCTCACCCTCTCCGACGAGGCCCAGATCGGCGGCGAGGTCCGACACGAAGACGACCTCGGTCCCGGCGTGCAGGGGCCGCTGGTTGCCGGCTGGGTCGGCTGGGCCTACGGCCTGCTGGTCAACCTCCTGCTCGGCGCGGTCGTCCTGCTGAT
>PXSM01000054.1:5326-7406 GCA_003023465.1 Halobacteriales archaeon SW_6_65_15
CCGCCGCGCCGCCCGCGCCGGTTCCGGCGCGCGCGCCTGAGATGACTTCGTAACTTCCTCGTCGCTTCTCCCATTTTGGAACGCGTTTCGTGCCGACCAACCGCCGGAATCGGATTCTGAGAAACCGCCGGTAGTGACGTCTCGACAAACAATCGCGGGTGGGACTGAAAGGGGCCGCACGGTCGCGTTCATTGTAGTCGTCTACTCGACCCCTATCTGGGTCGGGCGGTGCGGAGAGACCCAGATATGTCGAGTAGCGACCGCGACCGGGCGGGGGCTTTCGAGGCCTTCTCAGCGACGACTTCTCTCCCAGTTCTTCCCTCGACTGCTAGCGACCGGGCGGGGGCTTTCTACAACGAAGTCACGCCAGTATCTGCACGAACTTTCCCAAACTCGATTGTTTCAGTCCTCCTTCTGCCTAGCCCGACACGCTTACCACCTGCGCCCGAAAACCCTATTCCATGAACGTGACCGTCGAGGTCGTCGGCGAGGAGAGCCACGACCTCGAAGTCGAGGACGCGACCTACGCCGACCTCCTCGCCGAGGTGGACCTCAGCCCGCACGAGGTCTCGGTGATGGTGGACGGCCGCCCCGTCCCGGAGGACAAGCCGGTCGAGGCCGACCACGTCAAGGTCCTGCGACTCATCAAGGGCGGGACCGACTTCGGACAGGAGGCCGAGGCTGGCCCGCTCCCGGAGTTCGACCGCGAGCGCCGCGACCTCGGGGTGTCGAAGCTCGACTTCGAACTCCCGAACGCCGGAACCGGCCCGGACCCGCTGGACCTAGTCGCTTTCGCCGCCGACCGGGAGAATGATGCGCTCGTCTTGCTGTTCCACCGCGATTACCGGTGTCGGAACTGCCGCAAGCAGATTCAGGCGGTCGCCGACAGGTACGGCGAGTTCCGTGCGCGCGACGCCGCAGTCATTTCGGTCCTGCCGGAGTCCGAGGAGCGCGCCCGGAAGTGGCAGAAGAAGTTTCACCTCCCGTTCGCGCTGGTGGCCGACGAGGACAAGCCGGTGAAAGCGATTCGACCTCCTCGGCCGGATGCCCCAGACTGCGATACTCGACGCCCGCGACGGCCTGCGACTGTACGCCGTCCACAGCGGCGATAGCTCGGGTGACCGCCCTGACGTGGACGACGTGCTGACGATGGTGGACCGGATGCTGGCCGACGAGAGATAAGCGAGAAATGAGCGTCACCGTCCGCGAGGCGACGCCCGGCGACCGTCTGGGCGTCCGCCGGGTGCTCGACGCCGCGATGCTGGAAGTGTGCGAGGACCTCCCGGAGCGAATCGAGGCGGGCGACGTGCTGGTAGCCGAGGAGGTGCGGGACGAATCCGAGACGGAGGACGGTTCCGAGACGGAGGGTGACCACCTGGTTCTCGGCGCGCTCGTCCTCCTTCCCCGCGAACGGGGAGACCGCTCGGACTCCGAGGGCGGAGCGAACGCGCATATCCACGCCGTAGCGGTCCGGCGGGCGCGCCGAGGATGGGGCGTCGGGGCCGCGCTGGTTCGGACCGCCGCGGAGCGCCACGACCGTCTCACCGCCGCGTTCGACCCGGACGTGCGACCCTTTTACGAGTCGCTGGGATTCGTGATCGCCGAGCGCGAGGACGGACGGCTCTGGGGTAGTCTGGAGTGAACTGGGCGGAACAATTGTATATATGCACGAAAGATGTGGATGTATTTTCTAAAGACATAGATATATTTCTTAGTCGAGAGTGCGCCGCTTCCGCGGGTTCTCCTCGTCGTGTCGGCGGGGTCGGATTCTCCCGTCGGAGATTCCAATAGAACCAACTTCCCGGCCTTCGCGTGTCCTCGCATGGACGAGACGAAACGACGACGGCTCGCGGCCATCTGGGTGACGTTCGCGTTCGCGATGGGTTACGTCACCCTCGCCGACGGGTTCACGGCGGACCTCGGGGACGCCATCGGCCTGCTGGCGGTGTTGCTCGGGTTCGGACTGGCGTACCTCTACTACGCGAATCCGGGCGAAGTGCTGAGCTTCGAGGAGGAGTGACGCGACGCGTGAGCCGGGTTTCGCCCCGACGTAACCGGAGTGGACTGCGCGCTGAAAACG
>PXSM01000055.1 GCA_003023465.1 Halobacteriales archaeon SW_6_65_15
GCCGCGATGTTCGGCATCGTCATCGTCGCGGGCTACCTGCTGTTCGCCATGCAGAAGACGCTGTTCGGCCCGTTCGAGGTCGAGACCGACTACGAGGTCGGCCCGGCCGCGTTCCACGACGTGGCACCCCTCGTGGTGCTCATCCTGCTGGTCGTCCTGCTGGGGGTCGATCCCAACATCTTCTACGGGATGATACAGGACGCCGTGGGGCCGGTCGTCGACGCCGCAGGAGGTGGTGCATAGATGGCAGTGCAACTTCCACCGTGGACGGCACTCGCGCCCGCGCTCGCGTTCGTGGCGACGGCGCTGGTGCTGTTCCTCGTCGATAGCATCGACCCCGACTCGGAGAACCGCACCCTGATCGCGGGGACGGCGACCCTGGGATCGCTGGTCGCCGCCGGCTTCGCGGCGTGGTACCTGCTGGCCGGCACGGGCGGCGAGCCCATCCGGCTCTACCAGAACACGCTCGTCGTGGACTCGATGAGCCTGTTCTTCGCCTTCGTGTTCGCCAGCGTCACCACGCTGGTCTGCGTCGCCAGCTACGACTACATGCGCGACCACTCCTACCAAGGGGAGTACTACGCGCTCGTCATGCTGGCCGCGACGGGCATGACGCTGATGCCGATGGCCAACAGCCTCGCGGTGGTGTTTGTCAGCCTCGAACTGTCGAGCCTGCCGTCGTACGCGCTGGTCGCCATCCTCAAGAAGAACCGCGGCAGCGTGGAGGCGGGCCTGAAGTACTTCCTCATCGGCGCGCTGTCGTCGTCCATCCTCGTGTACGGCATCAGCCTCGTCTACGGGGTCACTGGCTCGCTGCTGCTCCCCGACGTGGCGTCGGGCGTCGCCGGCACCGAGTTGACCGGCGTGCTCGGCATCGGCGTGCTGATGATCCTCGGCGGGTTCGCGTTCAAGACCGCGAGCGTCCCGTTCCACTTCTGGGCACCCGAGGCGTACGAGGGCGCGCCCGCGCCCATCTCGGCGTTCCTGTCGTCGGCCTCGAAGGCCGCCGGGTTCGCCGTCGCGTTCCGGGTGTTCACGGTCGCGTTCCCCGTCGAGGAGCTCGTGACCGGTGCGGCCGCGAGCGTGGACTGGGTCCTCGCGGCCCAGATCCTCGCGGTCGTCACGATGACGCTTGGCAACTTCGCCGCGGCGACTCAGGAGGAGGTCAAGCGCATGCTCGCGTACTCCTCCATCGGGCACGCGGGCTACGCCCTCATCGGACTGGCCGCCCTCTCGGGCGGTAACGACCAGTTCGTGCTGGGCGCGAGCATGGCCCACCTGCTCGTCTACGGCTTCATGAACACGGGAGCCTTCCTGTTCATCGGCCTCGCCGAGTACTGGTCCATCGGCCGGACCTTCGAGGACTACAACGGCCTCGCCAAGCAGGCACCGTTCGCGTGCGTGGCGATGACCGTCTTCATGTTCAGTCTCGCGGGGCTTCCGCCGTTCGGCGGCTTCCTGAGCAAGTACTTCCTGTTCGCGGCCGCCGTGAGCGCGGGCTTCTGGTGGCTCGCCGCCGTGGGTGCCATCAACAGCGCGCTGTCGCTGTACTACTACTCGCGGGTCGTGAAGGCGATGTGGATCGAGGACTCCACCCGGGAGTTCGCCATTGAGTCGAAGCCGGTCGGCCTCTACGCCGCCATCGTGGCGGCCGCGGTCGTCACGGTCCTCCTCCTGCCGGGCTTCGCCCCGGTCTGGGAGTTCGCCCAGAACGCCGCCGCGGCGCTCGCGGCGTAAAACCGGCGAACTACCGAGATTCCGACTCTCGCGGTTTCATTTTTCGGACCCTGTTCGGACACACCGACGGAAATCTCGATGGACCGACTGGACTATCCACTCTCGGCGAATGACTGGACGATCAACCCCGGCGCGTACTGGCGCGACCTCGTGTCGCGCCTAAAGCGCGCGAGGGACGGGGACCGCAACGGAGTGAGGACCGCAGGAGGTTGGGGGCACGAGGCTGTCGCGATGCGGTTGCGGTCTCCCCTCGGCTTCGGCAGTAGCTAGCTCTTCTCGTCTTTCATCGAGCCAGTACTGGAGTTTCTTTTCCGAAAGCCCCCGCCCGGTCGCGGTCGCTCAGCGACATATCGCGGGCCTCACCGCACAGCACAGCATCGGCCCGCGATAGAGGTCGCTGAGATGACCAAGCGATGCGCGACCGGGCGGCCCCTTTCAGTCCCACCCTGATCGTTTGGTTCACCTGCCGTCGCGTCTCGTAGCACGACCTGTCCAGACAGTGGATAATTTCGCCGTCTCGCTCCCAATCGGTTTCCAGTTCGAGTAGCCACCGAAACTACCCCGAAATCGCCAGCCAGCACCTATTTCAGCGCCTAGACGGTAGACTTTAGGCCGAGCAACAGAAAGCGCGGGGTAGAATGGTCTCGCGGCTGGTACTGGGGTGTGGGCCGGTAGGGCAGACGCTCGTCGAAGCGTTAGCCGAAAGGTCGGGCGACCTGCTGGTCATCGACGACGCCAGCAGTCGCGTCGAGGCGCTCCGCGACGAGAAGGTGTCGGCGAGCCTCGGCGACCCGACCGACCGCGAGACCCTCGAAGAGCGGGGCGACGACCCGAACGTGGTGGTCGTGGCCGACCGCGACCCCGACGCCAACCTCGAAGCCGCGCGGAACGCGAGGGAGCTGTTCCCCGACACCTACGTCATCGGCTACCTCGGCCGGGACTGCTCCGACGCCCAGCGCGCGGAGATGGCCGCGCTGGTCGATCACGTCATCGACCCGACCGACGCGGTGGTCGAGCAGATACTCGCGGTCGTGGTCGGCGAGAACGCGGTGCTGAGCGCGAACCTCCAGCGGACCCTCCGCGCAATCGAGGGCAAGCTCGGCGTGTTCATGCACGACAACCCCGACCCCGACGCCATCGCCAGCGCGGTGGCGCTGTGTCGCATCGCCGACTCGGTGGGACTCGACTGCGAGCCCTGCTACTTCGGCGACATCTCCCATCAGGAGAACCGGGCGTTCGTCAACCTGCTCGACCTCGACCTCCGGAACTTCGACTCCGAAGCGGAGCTGGACCTCTCGGAGTTCGGGGCCATCGCGCTGGTGGACCACTCCCGGCCGGGCGTCAACGACCAGTTGCCCGAGGACACGCCGGTGGACATCGTCATCGACCACCACCCGCCCAAGGAACCGGTGGAGGCCGGGTTCGTGGACCTGCGCAGCGACGTGGGCGCGACCTCGACCCTGCTGGCCGAGCACGTCCAGCGGCTCGGCATCGAACTCACCGAGGACGTGGCGACCGGTCTGCTCTACGGCATCCGCGTGGACACCAGGGACTTCTCGCGAGAGGTCGCGACCGCCGACTTCGAGGCGGCCTCCTACCTCCTGCCCCACGCCGACGTCGCGACGCTGGACCGGGTCGAGAGCCCCTCGGTCAGCGCCGACACCTTCGAGACGATGGCGCGGGCCATCCGCAACCGGCGCGTCGAGGGGACCGTCCTCGCCTCGTGCGTCGGCAAGCTCTCGGACCGGGACGCGCTCGCGCAGGCGGCCGACCAGCTCCTGAACATGGAGAGCGTGACCACCACGCTGGTGTACGGCTTCCGGAACGGCACCGTCTTCGTCTCCGCCCGGGCGCGGGGCACCGACGTGGACCTCGGCGAGACGATGCGGGCGGCGTTCGGCCAGATCGGAAGCGCGGGCGGCCACGCCGACATGGCGGGCGCACAAATCTCGCTCGGACTGCTGGGCGAGGTCGAGCAGGAGGAGGAGGCCTCGCTCGCGTCGGTCGTCAGCGAGGTCATCACCGACCGCTTCTTCGAGACGATACGGTCGGTCCCGCGGGGCGACGGCGAGTACTCCCGCGGCGGGGAAGCGAGCTTCGACGCGACCGTGCTGGAAGGCGAGGACTGACCGGTCCGGGCTAACGGTGTTCGGCGCCCTCCACTGCGGTTCCACTTGTCACCCAGATTTTCGTTACAGCTACGAAGTCGCCAGAAGACTGCTACGCATGGCTGACGCTCGGGAGCGGGACGGGGCGATAACGGAACTGCAAACCGCTCTGGCAACCGAAGACGAGGCGGAGAAAGGTTTCCACGTCAGACAGGCCCTCCAGCTACTCAAGTTGGACGGCGAGGAGTTCGATACGAACGGCGACGGTCAGGACGCTGACTGAACTCCTGTCGGAACCCTCCTAACAACCTGAACTTATCCCATAACTATAATATTAATTGTTTAGGACATATTTAAATATCCTAAGAGTGTTCAGAACCGTCTCGAATCCAATAATTTCGTTGCGAGCGGAGCGTTTGGAACTACGTCAACCCACGTCTCGCTCGCGGTCCATCGTATCAGTCGCGTGAAACGGGAAGCCTTTTGGCGCGCGACTCCATCCATACGTGCATGGACGTTGCGGCACCGGACGGCGGGTCTCCCGACGGCAAGGCGAAGGTCAAGGACTACATGACCCGCGACGTGGCGACCGTCTCGCCCGACGCCACAGTCGAGGCGGTGTCCCACCGCATCGCCGAGAGCGACGAGCACAACGGCTACCCGGTCTGCGACGGGCGGCGCGTCGAGGGGTTCGTCAGCGCCCGGGACCTCCTGCTCGCCGACGACGAGGAGCCCATCTTCAAGGTGATGAGTCAGGACCTCATCGTGGCCCACCCCGAGATGGCCGTCAACGACGCCGCCCGGGTCATCCTGCGGTCGGGCATCCAGAAGCTCCCCGTGGTGGACGACGCGGGCAACCTCGTGGGCATCATCTCCAACACGGACGTGATCCGGTCGCAGATAGAGCGCGCGACCCCCGAGAAGGTCGGCAAGCTGATGCGGACCCTCGAATCCATCCACGACACCGAGGTCGAGCAGACCCGCCGGGAGGTCCCGCTCGACGAACTCACGCCCACGCAGGGGAAGGTGTACGCCGACGAACTGGAGGGCCGGACCTACGAACTCGAACGCGGCCTCGCCGAACCCCTCGTGGTCATCGACTGTGCGCCTAATAGCGAGACTCCGGCGGAGTCTCGAAAAACGAGCGGGGAAGAACGACCCGCGAGTGGCGACCGCAGCGACCTCCTGCTGGCCGACGGCCACCATCGCGTGATGGCCGCCGACAAAATCGACATCGAGACGATGGACGCCTACGTCATCCTCGTGGACGAGGACGTGGAACTCGGGATGGCCAAGACCGCCGAGAAGGAGGGACTGGAGACGCTGGAGGACGTGAAGGTCGTGGACTACGCCCGTCATCCGCTGGTGGAGACGACGAAGCGATTGCAGTAGCTACGACTCTTCTACTTCGAGGACGTTCAGGTCGCCGTCCACCGTGAACGCCAGCGAGTCGCCGTCGAGTTCGGTCGTTACGCGTATCCGAACCGGGTCGCGCGAGACGACGGTAGTGTTGTCCGACTCACGTATAAAATCCAGCGACAGGTAGGGCCGCTGTCGGACGTCGATGCCGTGGTCGTAGTAAAACGACACCATCGCGGGGTGGCGGAGTATCATGCCCCCGACCGGCATCGTCATCGAGAGCCAGCAGTCCTCGCAGTCCAGTTTTGCGTAGACTCGCCCGTCGCCGCTGGAGACCGACACGTTCGGAGTGACGCGTCCCCAGCAGATGTGACAGGTACCGTCGACCGCGCGCTCGACGTCTCGTTGCGTGTCGATGTCGGCGAACTCGACGATCTCTTGGACCGACCGGTCGACGGCGGCGCGCGGCGGCACCCCGGTCTCGAAGACGACGCCGTGCTCCGGGCACTTCATCTGGACGAGCGCGTTCTCGTACGTCGCCGTCAGCGTGGCTCCGCACTCCGGACAGTCGAAGTCGGTCTCGCTCGTCTCGGTCGTCGGTCGGTCGGTGTACGTCCCCGACCGAATCGCTCCGACCGCCCGCAACGCCGCGAGTCGCGGGTGGTAGCCGTCGTCGCGCTTGACGACGAACCGGCTCTGGAGCTTCGAGAGGTGGTAGTTGAACTGCCCGGCGTCTCGAACGCCGACGCGCTTGCGCAACTCCGAGAACGAGAGTCCCTCCTCATCGGCCTGCTCGGCCTCGGCGAGAGCCTCGATGATAGCCACTCGCGTCTCGTCGCCGAGGACGCTGAACGCCCCCGCCGGGCCAGCGTCGTCCTGCTCGTCGGTCATACGGGGCAGAACGCTCTCGGACCGGAAAACGCTTTATGATAATCTAACTGACTGAAGATGCGTTCCGGAAATCCTTATGTTATCTACGGGACTGGTCGTATCCATGGACGCGACGACAGGCGGGGTCGCCGACGCCTCGGACGAGGCTGAAGACCCCACGCGACGGCGAGAATCCGCTCCCGAGGAGACCACGAAGGTGCTCCGCGTGCGGAACCTCCGGAAGACGTACGGGCGCGGAGACGGCGCGGTGACCGCAGTCGATGACATCTCGCTCGACGTCGAACGCGGGTCGGTCGTTGGTCTCCTCGGCCCCAACGGCGCGGGCAAGACCACGACCATCAAGTCGATGCTGGGGCTGGTCATCCCCTCGGGCGGGACCGTCGAGATAGCTGGCGTGGACGTCCACGAGGACGCCCGGCGAGCGTATCGCCACGTCGGGGCGACGTTGGAAGGCGCGCGTAACGTCTACTGGCGACTTACCGTCCGGGAGAACGTCGAGTTCTTCGCCAGCCTCGGCGGCCGGGACCCCGAAGACGTCCGCGAGCGGTACGAGTCACTGCTCGAACAGTTCGACCTCGCGGCCAAGGCCGACGAGACGGTCAACGACCTCTCGCGCGGGATGAAACAGAAGGTCACGCTGGTCTGCACCCTCGCTCGCGGAACCGACGTAGTGTTCCTCGACGAACCGACGCTTGGACTCGACGTCGAGAGTTCGCTCGAACTCCGCCGGGAGTTGCGCGCCCTCGCCGACCGAGAGTCGATAACCGTCGTCCTGAGCAGCCACGACATGGACGTGGTCGAAGATCTCTGCGAGCGTGTCGTCGTGATGAACGACGGCAAAATCGTCGCCGACGACTCCGTCGAGAACCTCGTCGGTGTATTCGGGACCCAGTCCTACCGAATCACCGTCGCGGGACCGATTCCTGAGTCGGTACGTGAACGCCTCTGCACCGAGTACGACGCCGAGGAGTTCGAGCGCGTCGGCGAGGGTGAGCGATTCGAGGTGACGCTCACCGATGCCGACGACCTCTACGAGGTGTTCGACGCGCTACGGGCGGACGACTGCTCGCTCGACGGCGTGACTGCGACCGACCCCGACCTCGAAGACGTGTTCCTCGAACTGACCAACGGCGAGCGCGAGCGAGGCGACGACCGAGGAGACGCCGAAGGCGGACCTGCGACCGACGAGCGAACCGCGACCGAGAAGGTAGCGGAGGGGCCGCGATGAGCGACCATCTGACCCTGTTCCGGGCCATCGCCAAAAAGAAGGTCGTCCTGCTGGTGCGCTACCCGGTCAACACCCTCTCGCAGTTCGTCTCCATCTACGCGCTGTTCGCCGTCATCTTCTTCGGCGGCAAGGCGGTGGCCGGTCCCGCGCTGACCGACTCCATCGGCGGCATCATCGTCGGGTTCTTCCTGTTCACGGCGGCCATCGTCGCCTACTCGGGGCTATCGTGGAACATGACCCGCGAGGCCCAGTGGGGCACGCTCGAACAACTGTTCATGTCGCCGCTCGGGTTCGGGACCGTCGTGAGCACGAAGGTCGTCGTGAACGTCCTCTACAGCATCCTCTGGAGTGCGTTCATCCTCGCGCTGATGCTGGTCACCAGCGGCGAATCACTGGCACTCGACGTGCTGACCGTCGGGCCGCTGCTGGTCCTCTCGCTGGCGTCGGCGGTGGGCGTCGGCTTCGCGTTCGGCGGCCTCGCCCTGCTCTACAAGCGAATCGAGAACGCGTTCCAACTCGTCCAGTGGGTCTTCATCGGGTTCATCGGCGCGCCGGTCGGCCGATACGAACTCCTCGGCTGGCTCCCGCTCGCGCAGGGAAGCCACCTCCTCCAGCGCGCCATGCGCGACGGCGTCCGGCTCTGGGAGTTCCCGGCGAGCGAACTCGGCCTCCTCGTCGCCACCGCGCTCGGATACCTCGCGCTCGGGTATCTCCTCTTCCATCGGGCACAGCGACGAGCGCGTCATCACGGAGTACTGGGACACTACTGACGGCGAAGGCGGTTGCGGAATCTTAATGGACAGTCCGGCAATTATTACGAATATGTACGACGAGGACGACCTCGCGGAGATACGCGACGCCAAGGAGGAGTGGGAGGAAGAGACCCTCGGCCCGGTCCTCGACGCCTACGGCGAGCGAAAAGACCGATTCGCCACGGTCTCGAACCTCGAAGTGGACCGGCTCTACACCCCCGACGACGTGGCCGACATCGACTACGAAGAGGACTTGGGCATGCCCGGCGAGGAGCCCTACACCCGCGGACCGTACCCGACGATGTACCGCGGACGGACGTGGACCATGCGCCAGTTCGCCGGGTTCGGCACGGCCGAGGAGACCAACGAGCGTTTCCACTACCTCATCGACGAGGGCCAGACGGGGCTCTCGACCGCGTTCGACATGCCGAGTCTGATGGGGAAGGACTCGGACGACCCGCTCTCTGACGGCGAGGTCGGCAAGGAGGGCGTGGCCGTGGACACCCTGCGGGACATGGAGGTCCTGTTCGACGGCATCGACCTCGGCGAGGTCTCGACCTCGTTCACCATCAACCCCTCCGCGCCGGTCATCTACGCGATGTACATCGCGCTGGCCGACCAACAGGGGGTTCCCCGCGAGGAGATCCGTGGCACCCTCCAGAACGACATGCTCAAGGAGTTCATCGCCCAGAAGGAGTGGGTGATTCCCCCGAAGCCCTCGCTGGACATCGTCACCGACACCATCGAGTTCGCGGTCGAGGAGACCCCGAAGTTCAAGCCCATCTCGATCTCCGGATACCACATCCGCGAGGCTGGTTCGACCGCGGTGCAGGAACTCGCGTTCACGCTCGCCGATGGCTTCGCCTACGTCGAGGACTGTCTCGACCGCGGGCTTGACGTGGACGAGTTCGCGCCTCAGCTCTCCTTCTTCTTCAACTCCCACAACTCCTTCTTCGAGGAGGTCGCCAAGTTCCGGGCCGCCCGGCGCATCTACGCGAACGTGATGGACGAGTGGTACGGCGCGGAGGCCGAGGCCAGCAAGCAGCTCAAGTTCCACACCCAGACCGCCGGCCAGTCCCTCACTGCCCAGCAACCCTTGAACAACGTCGTCCGGGTGACGATCCAGGCCTTAGCAGGGGTTCTCGGGGGAACTCAGAGCCTGCATACCAATAGCTACGACGAGGCCCTGGCCCTTCCCTCCGAGGACGCGGTGCGGGTCGCGCTCCGCACCCAGCAGATCATCGCCGAGGAGTCGGGCGCGGCCGACATCGTGGACCCCCTCGGCGGCTCGTTCGCGGTCGAGAGCCTCACCGACGAGGTCGAGGACAAGGCGATGGCCTACATCGAGGAGATCGAGGAGATGGGCGACGGCTCGATCCGCGACGGCGTGCTGGAGGGCATCGAGCAGGGCTACTTCCACCGCGAGATACAGGACGCCTCCTACGAGTATCAGGAGCGCGTCGAGGCTGGCGAGGAGACCGTCGTCGGGGTCAACGAGTACGAGATAGAGGAGGACACCAAGCCCGACATCCTCAAGGTGGACGAGGACGTCCAGGAGCGGCAACGCCGTCGCCTCGCCAACGTCAAGGACGAGCGCGACGACGCCGCGGTCGAGGCCGCCCTCGACGACCTCCGGGACGCCATCGAGAGCGACGAGAACGTGATGCCCGCCATCGTGGACGCGGTGAAGGCCTACGCCACGATGGGCGAGATCATGAACGTGTTCGAGGCCGAGTACGGGAGCTATCAGGAGACGGCCACCATCGCCTGACGCCGGACCATTCCTGCGTTCTCCCGAACCGCTCTCTCGACTGACGCCTTCGCGTCCTCGGCGGGGACGCCGACGCGACGGCGACGACGGATTGACGGCCCCGATAGACCTCGATAACGGTATCTCACTCGCCCGAAAGCAATCTGCTCGCACGTATAAAATCCCAAAACATTGCTAAAAGAAGCGTATAGGCGTGTTTCAAACGGCGACGACCGCTAGCGACCGGGCAGAGACTTTCCCCAGTCGCTCGGTCCAAGGGTTCTTCCGGGAATAGACCTTCTAGTACGACATGGATTACACGGTCCAGTACTACGACCTCGTGCTCGTCGCCATCTTCGCCACGATGGCTACCGGCGCGGCCGTCGGAACGCTCACGTCGGTGGCGCTTCCGACCGCAGTCACCGTCGCTGGGCTCGCCGCGATTCTGGTCATCGCCCACGGGCTGTTCGTCAACGGGCCGGTCGATTCTCCCTCCGATCTCACCGACGAGGTAGACGCGCTGAACTGACGCGGACCCGCTGAACCGACGCGCCCTCCTGAACTGCCGTGGACGCCTCGACCCGAAGTGAACGCCGGACTCGAAGTGAACGCCTGACCCGAAGTCCGTGCCCCGACCCGAAGTGGAATGCCCCGCTTCGACCACGGCGATAGTGTCAGTCAACGTGGTCCTAATCGACTGTTACCGCCGTCTCTCGGTCGGAACGGCCTGCTTTCGCCGTGTTCTGGCGTGCTAGCTCCCGCCAACCTTTATTGCTCTCCTTACTGAGTATTAGAACGAACTTATGCCCGAAGATACCGCAGAACTCGAAGCGCGACTCGAAGAGCAGGACGCCTTCGAGCCGCCGGAGTCGTTCGTCGAGCAGGCGAACGTCTCCGACGAGTCGATCTACGAGGAGTTCGAGCAGAACTGGCCACAGTGCTGGGAGCAGGCGGCCGACCTCCTCGACTGGGACGCGGAGTACGACACCGTGCTGGACGACAGTAATCCGCCGTTCTACGAGTGGTTCACGGGCGGGGAGCTCAACGCCTCGGCGAACTGCCTCGACCGCCACCTCGACGAGCGCGGCGACGAGGCCGCCATCGAGTGGGTCGGCGAACCCGTAGACGAGGAGAATCGGACCTACACCTACGAGGAGCTCCACCGCGAGGTCAACGAGTTCGCGGCCGCGCTCCGCGACATGGGCGTCGGCGAGGACGACGTGGTGACGATGTACATGCCGATGATCCCGGAGCTTCCGGTCGCCATGCTGGCCTGCGCTCGCATCGGCGCTCCTCACTCGGTCGTCTTCGCCGGGTTCTCGGCCGACGCGCTCGCCACCCGGATGAACGCGGCCGACTCGCAATTCCTCGTCACCTGCGACGGCTACTACCGCCGGGGCGACCCCCTCGACCACCTCTCGAAGGCAAACGAGGGTCTGGGCGGCGTGGAGCACGACGTCGAGGCCACGGTGGTCGTAGAGCGCCTTCGCGAGGGCGACGACCACGGCCACGACCTCGCCGACGGCCAGCACGCCTACGCCGACCTCGTCGCCGACCACGAGGGCGAAGAGGTCGAACCGGTCTCCCGCGACGCCGAGGACATGCTGTTCCTCATGTACACGTCCGGAACCACGGGCAAGCCCAAGGGCGTCAAGCACACGACCGGCGGGTATCTGGCGTGGACCGCGTGGACCTCGCAGGCCGTCCTGGACGTCAAGCCCGACGACACCTACTTCTGCTCGGCCGACATCGGCTGGATCACGGGCCACTCCTACATCGTCTACGGGCCGCTCGCGCTCGGCACGACCTCGATGATGTACGAGGGGACGCCCGACCACCCCGACCGCGACCGGCTCTGGGAGATCGTCGACGAGTACGACGCGACCCAGTTGTACACCGCGCCGACCGCCATCCGGGCGTTCATGAAGTGGGGCACCGAGTATCCGGAGCGCCACGACCTCTCCTCGCTCCGCCTGCTCGGCACCGTCGGCGAACCCATCAACCCGCGGGCGTGGAAGTGGTACTACAAGCACATCGGGAACGAGGACTGCCCCATCGTGGACACGTGGTGGCAGACCGAGACCGGCGGCATGATGGTCACGACCTTGCCGGGCGTCAAGACCATGAAGCCCGGAAGCGCGGGACCGCCCCTGCCGGGCGTGGACGCGCGGGTCGTCGATACAGAGGGCAACGAGGTCGCGGCTGGCGACGCGGGCTACCTGACGGTCAACAAACCGTGGCCGGGGATGCTCCGAACCCTCTACAAGAACGACGAGCGCTTCATCGACGAGTACTGGGCGGAGTACTCCGACACCGAATCGGACGACATGGACGACTGGGTGTACTTCCCCGAGGACGGCGCGAAGATCGACGACAACGGCTACATCACGGTCCTCGGCCGCGTGGACGACGTGCTGAACGTCTCGGGCCACCGCCTCGGCACGATGGAGATCGAGTCGGCCATCGTCGGCGTCGAGGGCGTCGCGGAGGCCGCGGTCGTCGGCGGCAGCCACGAGGTGACGGGCGAGGCGGTCTACGCCTACGTCATCACCGAGGAGGGCTACGACGAGGACGAGGAGATGCGCGAACGCATCGTGGAGGGCGTCGATAGCGCCATCGGTCCCATCGCGCGCCCCGAGGAGGTCATCTTCACGCCGGAACTCCCCAAGACCCGCTCCGGAAAGATCATGCGCCGCCTGCTGGAGGACATCGCCAACGACGAGGAACTGGGCGATACTTCGACGCTACGGAACCCCGACGTGGTCAGCGACATCCAGCAGAAGGTCAGCGGGGACTGAGCCGACGACTTCGTTTCGGTACTGTCGTTTTCACCTGTGACTGGCGTTTTCGGGTCTGTGGGAGTCATCCGGGATTCGTAGCTTTCGGTGGCCGTGTAAATACAGGGCGCGTATATCGCAGGTCGGTACCGTCGGGTTCGCACGATCTTCACGAGTTGGTGGTTCGGCCCTCGATTTCGACGAGACTGTTGACGTACGATATCATCTCGGCCCGCACGAACTACTATAATGGAGGTCTGGTGGGTCTTCCTCCCGAACGGTCAGCGTGAAACTTGCGAGGTAAACCGGCCTACAGTGGACACCGTGGAATCCGAGAATCGCGTCGTCTTCCTCGTTGTAGACGACGACGAGCAGAGCTTCGTCCTGACGGATCTCGATGGCGAGGTTCTTCGTCTCACCGGGAGTGAGCGTGTACGTGCCGTGACGACGCGCTGTATCGGGCAAGTCAATCGATGTAACGGGATCGCTCCTCGCCGACCCGGAACCGAATCCTGTTGCCGACCCGAGCTCGAACGTGTGCGAATCACCACTCCGTCGATGCACCGTTACGTTTGGGCCGATTACGGCCTTGAATACCTCGAATCTGTACGTATCGTTCGCCGTGTTCTCGAGTTGAACCGTAGATTCTTGATAGAACGGTATATCGACCGGCGACGCCGCACAGCCTGCAAGGCCTATCAGAAGGACGAAGCCGAGTAGTGTGGGGGACGCCCACTGACCCGACTGACCCACTCGAGACGTGAGCTACTGAAAACGTCCGGTCTCGCGATGGGAGCCACCGGTCTCGCCGGATGTCCGTGGAAGCCGTCATCTTCTGACGTGAAAAGCGAGGTCACTGTTTCGGTCGGTCCCGACGGCCTCTTCGCGTTCGATCCAGAGACGATCAGTGTCTCTCCGGAGACGACCGTTGTCTGGGTTTGGGAGAAGGGTTATCACAACATCGTCACGAGTTCGATCCCGGAAGACGGCTCTTGGGAGGGTACGCCGGGAGACGCTACGATAACGTACGGTCGGGGCTACACGTACCGAAAAACCTTCTCCGTCGTTGGGGACTACACCTATTACTGTCAACCCCACCTCTCCGCCGGTATGGTTGGGACGGTGACCGTAGAGTGAGACACGCGACCCTCCGTCTACCAACAGGGTAACGAAAACGCCATCCGCGATCAATATCTCGAGCGTCCAGTTGGTTCTCTAAGCCTGATCGACTGCGTTCCCCATCACCGGACTCGCGTTTCGTTCACGCCTCCAGCCAGTCGTTCGTCGAGACCGAGTGTCCGGCGTCGCGGACGATCTCGGCTCCTTTCTTGCGGACCGTCCGTCCCGAGGGGAGTTCTTTCTCGTCTCGAATCCGGTTTTCGATCCACCGCGCTAACTGCTTGGCCTCGGTTCCACCCGCCGCGCGCTGGACCGCCTCGATGGACTTCTCGTAGACTCGTCGCCGGGACTGGCCCTCCTTCTTGGCTTCGTACTGCTCGTGAGTCCCGAGTACGTCTTCGACCGCTCGGTCGATGTGCTTCATCGACTGGGTGACGCTCATGCCGAGAGTTACGGGACGAAAGGGGGAATAGTTAGTGGGGCGCTACCGCGGGGTACGCGGACTGACGTCTCGTTTCACGTGCGCCGAGCCGAAGTTCACCGCAATATATATCATGAAAGTCGATGAGATTTTCTACCATGCACAAACCCCTGCTCGTGACAGACTTCCTCGACAGGGCGCGCGAGTACTACGGCGACGAGGAGGCCGTGGTAGCGACGACCGGGGAGCGCTACACGTACGACCAGCTCGGCGAACGGGCCGACCGCCTCTCGGCCGCGCTGGCCGAACGTGGAATCGAGAAGGGCGACCGGGTTGCCGTACTCGACCCGAACACGCACTACCACCTCGAAGCGGCGTACGGCATCATGCAACTGGGCGCGGTCCACACGCCGCTCAACTACCGTCTCGCGCCGGACGACTTCGAGTACATCCTGAACGACGCCGGGGTGGACGCGATGATCGCCGACTACGAGTACGCCGAGAAGATAGAGACCGTTCGGGACTCGGTGCCGACGGAGGTCTTCGTCAGCAACGACGCCGGGCGAACGGATGGCGACTGGGAGGACTTCGACGGGATCATCGAGGACGCCGGGACCGAGTACCACCGCCCGGAGATGCGCGAGGACGAGGTGATCACCATCAACTACACCTCCGGGACCACGGGCGACCCGAAGGGCGTGATGCGAACCCACCGGACCGAGACGCTCCACGCCTACCTGATCTCGATCCACCAGGAACTCCGCGACGACGACGTCTACCTCTGGACCCTGCCGATGTTCCACGTCAACGGGTGGGGCCACGTCTACGCCGTCACGGGGATAGGTGCGAAGCACGTCTGCACCCGCGGGGTGGACGCGGGGGACGTCTTCGACGCCGTGGCCGAGGAGAACGTCTCCTACCTGTGCGCCGCGCCGACCGTCCTGAACCGGCTCATCGACCACTACGAGGCCCACGCCCCGGAGACCGTGGGCGCAAACGACGTGCGGGTCGCCACCGCGGGGTCGGCTCCGCCCGAGGCGACCATCCGGACCGTCGAGGACGAGTTCGGCTGGTACCTCAAACACGTCTACGGCGCGACCGAGACCGGGCCCCTGATTACTACGTCGGACGCCCGCAGGCTCCTGCCCGAGGGTCACGAACGATTCGCCCTGAAGAAGCGACAGGGCGTCCCCTACCTCGGCACCGCGGTCGCCGTGGTGGACGAGGAGGGCAACGACGTGCCCCGCGACGACGAGACCATCGGCGAGATCGTGGTCCGGGGCAATCAGGTCATGGAGGGCTACTGGGAGAAGCCCGAAGCCACCGAGCAGGCGTTCAACGAGCGACGGGAAGGCTGGTACCACACGGGCGACCTCGCGGTCGTAGACGAAAACGGCATGATCTCGATTCAGGATCGCAAGAAGGACATCATCGTCTCCGGCGGCGAGAACGTCTCCAGCATCGAACTCGAAGACGCCCTGTTCGACCACGAGGCGGTGGCCGACGTGGCCGTCATCCCCGCGCCGAGCGACGAGTGGGGCGAGACCCCCAAGGCGTTCGTCGTCCCGAACTCCGGCGACCCCGAGGAGCCGGAGGTGACGGCAGACGAGATTTGGGAGTACGCCAAGGAGCAACTTGCCTCCTACAAGGCCGTCCGTCGGGTCGAGTTCGTGGCAGACCTGCCGACGACTGCAACGGGTAAGGTCCAGAAGTACGAACTCCGCGAACGTGAATGGAGTGACGAGGACCGGATGGTCGGCGAGGGATAATCAGTTGTAGCACTGTTCGGTGCTATCGACGTTTTAGTTGTCGAAGTCGCCGGATAACGCGATGTCGGCACGTTCTCGAAAATACCCCTTCGATGCGCTTTGCCTCTTTCACACATTTATCTAATGGGAATTTCGGCTGACGTCTGATTAGGTGCGTGTAGTTATTGCTGTTCGTAATTAGGAGATGTCTATCTCAGAGATTGCAGTCTG
The DNA here is from genome assembly GCA_003023465.1 of Halobacteriales archaeon SW_6_65_15. Taxonomy (GTDB): domain Archaea; phylum Halobacteriota; class Halobacteria; order Halobacteriales; family Haladaptataceae; genus Halorussus. The sequence goes on from PXSM01000055.1 coordinate 16,122, forward strand.
GGCGTGTCTGGACGGACACCAGTCCTTTACTGTCAGAGCAAGACAGACTCACCAATGGCTACCGAAGCGACGTTTACGGTCCCGTCCGACCAGTTCCCCTTGGGAACCGTGTTCAAAGAACTACCGGGCGTCACGGTCGAACTGGAGCGAATCATCCCGTCCCAGGACGTCGTCATCCCCTACTTTTGGGTTCGCGGCACCGAGGTTGACGACATCGTGGGTGCGTTTCGCCACCACTCCGGCGTGGAGAATATTCAGCTCGTGGATTCCGCCGAAGACCAGTATCTCTTGCGCGTCGAATGGACGCTCGAGTACGACGGTGTGCTGAGTACGCTGGTAGAGACGAACGTGCCGCTCATCGAAGCCGTCGGCACGAACGAGCAGTGGACGTTCGACATTCGAGGCGACGACCGTCGTGACATCGCCGCGTTTCAGGAGCGCTGCCGGGAGTTAGACATCCCGATTACGCTCACCAAACTTCACGCCCTCACGCCAATCGAGTCCGAGGCCGAGACCGCACTCACCGACCCACAGCAGGAGGCGCTGATACTCGCGTACGAGCGGGGCTATTTCAACACGCCGCGGGACGTGACGATGCAAGAGCTCGGCGACGAACTCGGCATCTCACAGCAAGCGGTCGGGTCCCGCCTCCGCCACGGAATCAGCGCGATTCTCGGCAGTTCGCTGGCCGACTTACGCCCGCCAGAGTGAACGCTGCGTAAAAAGGACTTGTGTACACAAAAGCAGGGGTGAACCGGGTGGGCCGGTTACAGAAACGTATGGTTGGGACATCCACCAAGTTCGACACGCCTCGCAAACGCAATCGTCGAGCACGATCACGACATTCCATCGACGGATAGCTCTGTCGAGGCGCTGAAACGGATTCGGACCGACCTCCATCACGTCCACCTCCCGAAGTTGGAGGAGGCCGGGTTCGTCGAATACGATTCCGAGCACCAATTGGTGGAGCCGACGGCGCAGTGCGGCGGTGGCGAGCCGGGTCTGTTGGCAGTCCTCGATGCCGATTCTGAGCTTGCAACGCCACTCGAAATCTAACCTCGTTCAGGAGACGCACTCATCGCACACCACAATCATTGCACGATGACAACCAGCAATCCTACGCGCGACGACACTCATCAACGCGAGCGGGACCGAGCGGCCGAAGCACTCACCAAAGTCTTGGAGACCGACGACGTGGAGAAAAAAGACTACCAAATCCGGGAAGCACTCCAACTCCTCACACTGAAAACGAAATAGAACAGTCTCGGTGATCGGTTCGCACCATGGACGTATCACAAGAACTTCTCTCGGAGTGTTACCGGGCGCATCCCGGTGGTCTGCGTCACCGAGCGCGACCACTGGGGGTTCGAGGGGCGAAAGGTGAAGTTCGAGGCCAGGGTACTCTGGTAGAGCCATGACAGAAAGTGACACGGACGACGCCGAGGCGCTCTGCTTCGACATGTACGGGACGCTGTGCGACACCAGCAGCGTCTCGGTCGCCCTCGGCGAGCATCTGGAGGTGTCCGCGGGGTTCGTCGCCGATGTGGACGTCCTCTGGCGGCGGACCCAGTTGCGATACGCCCAGCAGGTCGCCCTGATGGACGGGTACATACCCTTCTCGGCGGTGACCGAACGCGCCCTCGACTACGCGCTGGACTTCTACGATCTCGACCCCTTGGAGGAGACCCGTCAGGCGATCATCCTCGCCTACGACGACCTCGACCCCTTCCCGGACGCCGCGGACGCCCTCGCCGAACTGGGCGAGACCCGGCCGGTCGTCGTGCTCTCGAACGGCAACCCCGAGATGCTGGAGACGCTCGCGGAGAACGCCGGACTCGCGCCCCACCTGGACGACGTGATCAGCGCCCACGAGGTTCGGACGTTCAAGCCCGACCCCGCGGTGTACGAGAACGCCGCGGAGCGACTCGGCCGCCGAATCGGGGACTGCAGACTCGTCTCCTCGAACGCGTGGGACGTGGCGGGCGCGGCGCAGGCGGGCATGGCGACCGCGTGGGTGAATCGGAGCCGCGAACCGCCCGAGCAAGTCGGCGGCGCGGCCGACCTGACCGTCGAGTCGCTGGCGGCACTCGCGGACTCGCTGTAGTTAACTCCGTCTGAAACTTCCATCCGAGTGGGGGAACCGCGAAGCGAAAATCCAGTCCAAGGTATTAGATTTGTGCCACGACTAACTGCTCGGCGAATTCTGGTCCGCTTCCGTGGTTCCGCTTCGCTACCCCGGTAACACCGCGATATTTTACACCTTGGGAGTCGGAATATTCCCGTATAATTATTAATGATGTTGTCGTCGTGGGAGACTATGGCACGGGGAGAAAAAAGCGGCGTGTCACGAAGAGATGTCGTCAAGATGGCCGGAGCGACCGGTCTCGCGGGACTGGCGTGGGGCATCGCGTCGCAGGTGGAGTAGTAACCGACCCCACCCTACTTCGCTCACCCTGACGGGTTCGCTCGTTGAGGGTGGGGCTTTGATGTGGACTCCCGGCGATCAACTCTCGGCGGTTGGCCGATAGCCGTCGCCGTTCAACGTCCCACCATTTACACGCACGTCTACTGGTGCGTCTGCGCTCCCCGACGTGGGCGAGGAACGCAGTCTGTGCTGTCGCCTCCGCATGTACCGTAGTCCGACGTTTTTCGCGCCGTTGTAGTCCCCATTGATTTCGTACCCACACTTCAGACACTCGAAGTGTTCGCCGTCGCGGTTGTCGTCGTGGGTGAATCCACAATCAGTGTGTGAACACCGCTGACTCGTATGGGCTGGCTTGACCTGTTCAACCGCGACACCGCGTTCTGGAGCTTTGTACTCGACGTACTCGACGAGACGGCGAAATGCCCACACGTGGTGCCAGTCTGCGTGAGGCAGTCGCTCTCGAATATCCGTTAACTCCTCGAACACGATCACGTCGCAGTCGTGTTCAACCGCCTCGGCAACGATCTCGTTGGCGACCGTGTGGATATACTGTTTCCGCCATGCTCGCTCACGCCGACCGAGCCGAAGCAAGGCGTTGTGCGCGGCTTGGCTTCCACGCTGTTGCATCTCCGCCCGACGTTTCTCGAACTCTTGAATCCAGTGGTCGTACTCATCACCGCTCCAGAACGTGCCCGTACTGGCAACGGCGAGACTGTTCACACCGAGGTCGATACCGAGGACTGTCTGGTGCCCGGTATCGTCCGACCCCTCGATTTCAACAGCCTCATCGTCGTTGTCTACCTTCCGCGTTTTGATATGGAAGTAGAACTCGTCGATGGCTTGGTCGTATTGGAGTGTACTCGTCCGAAACTCGTAGTCTTTCGAGAGGACGTACTCCTCGTATGGTGTTGGACTGTCTGCTGGCAACTCAAAGTCGCACTCGACCCGTCCGTTCACCGTTGAGAGTGAGATTTTGTTCCGGTAGAAGGTGGCACTACGCTTGTCGTAGACCATACTCCACGAGGTGAACTCTGGCTTGTTCGTTCGTTTCCCGTTTTTCCAGCGGTCTACGCCGCTTTTGACGGCGTGAACGGCACGCCGGATGGCCTCTTGGACGAGGTTTGCCGTGAGGTCCGTTTCCTCGCGGAGCCGGTCGTAGAGTGCATCTCTGGCTTTCACGTTCGAGGTGATACAGTCTTCGTAGTTGGTGTTGTCCCAACAGTAGTCACTGGCCTCGTTCGCGCAGTAGAGGAATTGGTCAGCGGTCTCGTGGAGGTCGTCGTGGTACCCGTCGGGAACGACGAGCTTGACCGACGCAGTACGTCTGACCTCCATGTTTCAGATGTATTTCTGACGGTACTTACTGATTTGGGAGTCAGAGAGCTACATTCCAGTAGTTTGTGTCGCGAGAGTGTCGGCTTCTGCTCACGGGCCGCAGGCCCGTTCGCACG
>PXSM01000056.1 GCA_003023465.1 Halobacteriales archaeon SW_6_65_15
GAGGCCACGACGTGGTCGTCCTCGAAACCGAGGCTGAGGAGGAGTTCCCGGAAACCGTCGCCCGTTGCCATACCCGCCCGCCGAAACTAATCGACTGACTCTCGAACGTCAGGTTCGTCACTCCGTCCGGCGTCCTCACTCATCGTTGTCCACCGACGATGGATACTCGACGCGCGTACTCGACATGGGCCGGGCTTGTCCCGTCCTCGGATAAAAAGCTAAGGTGGGCGTCAGAAACCCGGGACTCGTCGCTACTCCGCGAGCCGTTCCCTGGCGAACCGGGCGAGGAGGGGCAAGTCTTCGAGGTGCATCAGTTTCGCCAGCGCGCGTTTGCTCCCGGCGTTCGCCGCGGCCAGTGCGTCGCCGTCCATGCTGTTCAGGTCCGCCATCAGGGTGTCGTAGCGCCCGTTGGGTGCGAGGTAGAGGAGTTGCGTCATCAGCAGGCGGGTCCGCATCTTCGGGGCCACGCGCTCGTGCCAGAGGTCGTCGTAGATGGACATCGCCTCGGCGGACGTGTCCCCGTCGGAGGAGGTGAGACATCGGTCGGCAGTGATCGCCGCCGTCCGACCGGACTTCATGCAGGTGTGGATGCCCTCGCCCCAGAGCGGGTCGATGGTCGGAACCGTGTCGCCGATTGCCATGAAGTTGTCCGTGCTCATGCCGGTCGGCATCTGGATGTGGGCCGACCCGCGGTGTTGCTTGCCCTCGATGCGCTCGGCGTTCTCGAATCGGGGGTCGTTGTCGAGCCAGTACTGGAGGTAGTCGTCGATGCCCATGCCGTCGCGGGCGTAGTCGCGGTGGGCCTCGTTCTGGATGTAGCAGAGGCCGACCTTCGCGGTGTCCCCGCCGGTGTGGAAGATCCACGAGTAGCCGCCGGGCGCGAGTTCGTGGTCCAGCCGCAACATCATCGCGTCGGTGAGGTCGGCGTACCCCTCGCAGTTCACGTCGACGCCCTCCATCTCGTACTCGACGCCGATGGCCTGATTCTTGCGTTCGAGGTCGCTCACGCCCAGCTTCTTGGCGAGCGGGGCGGCGGGACCGGTCGCGTCCACCACGATGTCGGCGTGGAGTTCCTCGTCGCCGGCGTATCGGACGCCGACGATCTCGCCGTCCTCCAGCAGGGGCTTGTTGACGCGGGCGTCGAATCGATACTCCGCGCCCGTCTCGCGGCCGTCCTCGACCAGCCACTGCTTGAAGTCGCCGAATTCGAGGACGGCACCGGGCTGTCGCCGGGTGAAGTGTTCGTTCGGCGATTCGAGCACCACGTCGTCGGTGTAGTTCATCACCACGTCTTCGGGCACCCCGAACGACGCCATCATCGACGGGAACGTACCTGCCGTGGACTTGTTGCTCTGGGCCGGGAACTCCTCCTCAGCCTCGGTTTCGAGGACGACCACGTCGTGGCCTCGTTCGGCGAGGTCTCGCGCACACTGGCCTCCCGCCGGACCAGCGCCGGCGACGATCACGTCGTAGTGGTCGGTCATGGCGCGTCGCCTCCGCTAGAAGTAGCGAGTGGGGCGCGTACACCCGTCTCGGCCCCGACGGCGAAGATATCGTATTCGTCCGCAGTCATCTCTACTGCGAGTAAACACCTCTCCCATAAAAAACGGACGCAAACGCTCTCGTCCGGGAATTCTGTTGGGGGACGCGGGGCAGAAGGCGCGGCGTGTCAGTCGGGGCGGTCTGATGCGGCTGTGCTCTCGGTCGTCCCCGTCCGCCTCGGCGACGAGTTCGACGCTTATGCTCCGACACGACCGAGACGACCGTCGGCCCGCAATGAAACCAGCAGTAGAAATATTTAGTTGTCTTTGGAAAAACTATATATTTCTAAAGGTGGTTTCACGTATTTCGATGCGGCAACGCATCTCGTCTTCAGAAACACAGGCCAGCGCGAGGAATCGATGTCGAAGGTCTGCTGGCGGTGGACGGGACGAAACCGGACGTTCACCTCTTCTTCTCGACGACCGCCCGTATCAGACGGAGCGCGAGAACGATCCCGACGCTCACGGTCAGGAGAGAAGCGAAGTCGGGAGAACCACCGCCAGGGCCGACGAGAGGAGAGAGAAGCACACCTCTGATACGTATCTATCGATTGGTCAATCTTTCGAAGAGTGGCGGCTCCCAGAGCACGCGGGCGAAACGAGCGGAAAACGTCCGAAGAGAGCGACCGACGGGTCAGTAGAACTCGCGAACGAGGTCCATCGCACCCTCGGGCGCGCCGTCCGGGATGTCGGCCATGTTGGAGTCGAGGCCGTGGAGATCGGAGTAGGGGACGCTCTCTTCGTTCTGGTAGAGGACGCCCTGGTACTCCTTGTCGGCGTCGAGGATCTTGGTCTTCGCGGCCTCGCGGTCGGTCGGGTCGTGGTCCTCGTCGTCGCCGAGGTCCACGATGGAGTCGCGGAAGTAGTCGTAGGTGTCCACGTCGTTGAACGTCACGCAGGGGCTGAACACGTTCACGAAGCCGAAGCCGTCGTGCTCGATGGCCTGCTGGACGATCTCGGTGTGGCGCTGGGCGTCGGTCGAGAACGACTGGGCGATGAAGCTCCCGCCCGCCGAGAGGGCGAGCGCGAGGGGGTTGACCGGCGGCTGCTTCGGCCCTTCGGGGGTCGTCGAGGTCTCGAAGTCCTCGCGCGAGGTCGGCGAGGCCTGCCCCTTGGTCAGCCCGTAGATGCGGTTGTCCATCACCACGTAGGTCATGTCCACGTTCCGGCGGACCGCGTGGATGAAGTGGCCCACGCCGATGGAGTAGCCGTCGCCGTCGCCGCCCGCGACCATCACTTCGAGGTCGGGGTTGGCGAGCTTGACGCCCGTCCCGACGGGGAGCGCGCGGCCGTGAACGCCGTGAAGCGCGTAGCTGTGCATGTAGGTGCCGATCTTACCGGAACAGCCGATGCCCGCCACGACGAAGGTGTTGTCGGGGTCGTTGCCCGTCTCGGCCAACGCCTTCATCATGCCGTTCATCGTGCCGAAGTCCCCGCATCCGGGGCACCACGTCGGCTGCTTGTCGGATTTGAAGTCTGTGAATCTAACTTCCGAACTCATGCTTGGACCTCCTCGGTCTGGAGACTCGCTTTGATCTCGTCTGCCAGTTCGTCGGCCTTGAACCTGACGCCGTTGTACTTGTTCACGCGCTTGAGGCGGGTAAGTGCGTCGCGTTCGAGCAGGTTGGCGAACTGCCCGGTCTCGTTACACTCGACCACGATGACCTCGTCGGCGGCCTCGATCTCGTCGCTGAGGTCGGGGCGCGGGAAGATGTACGGCACCGAGAGGAAGCGTACGTCCACGCCGTCCTCTTCGAGGAAGTCGAGGGCTTCGCGCATCGCGCCCTCGTTCGAGCCCCACGAGATGACGAGGTTGTCCGAATCCGAATCGCCGAACTCGCGGACGTCCCAGTCCTCTTGCTCCTCGGCGGTCTCGACCTTCCGGTTGCGCTTGTCCACCTGCTCGACGCGGATCTCGGTGTCCTCGGTCCGGCGACCGAGCGCGTTGTGTTCGAGACCGGTGGACATGTGGGCCGCACCGTCGGTCCCGGGGAGCGCCCGCGGGCTGATGCCGTCGGCGGTCGAGAAGTGGGGCTGGAACCGGTCGCGCTCGTCGGTCCACGACTCCACCTCGTCCTCGTCGACGATCTTGCCGCGGTCGATCTCGACGGCGTCCATGTCGAACGTCTCTGGCTCGAACGTCTGCTCGGTGACGGCGAGCGAGAGGTCTGCGAGCAGGAAGACGGGCGTCTGGTACTTCTCGGCGAGGTTGAACGCCTCGACGGTCTTGTGGAAGCACTCCGAGATGTTGGTCGGCGCGACGACGAACCGCGGAATCTCGCCGTGGCCGCCGTAGAGAGTCATATTGAGGTCGCCCTGCTCCTGCTTGGTCGGCATCCCGGTCGAGGGACCCGAGCGCATCACGTCGCAGATGACGAGCGGGGTCTCGGAGGTCGCCACGAGGCCGAACGTCTCGGTCATCAGGTCGATGCCCGGCCCGGAGGTGGCGGTCATCGCCCGTGCTCCAGCGCGGGCCGCGCCCAGCGCCATGTTGATGGCCGAGAGTTCGTCCTCGGCTTGCACGACTTCGCCGCCGAACTGCTCGATGCGGCCGGTGAGGTACTCCATCACGTCGGTCGCGGGCGTGATGGGGTAGCCGGCGTAGAACCGACAGCCAGCCGCGATGGCCCCCATGCCGATGGCCTCGTCGCCGTTCAGCAGGACGTAGTCGTCGTCCGTGGTGTCGAGGTCGTACCGGAACTCGTAGTCGTACTCCTCGGCCACGTACTCCTGACCCTTCCGGGCGGCCTGCTTGTTGTTCTCGACGATGGATTCGCCCTTGTCGCCGAACTTCTTCTCCAGCGCGGAGTCGAGGTTCGCGATGGGGAAGTTGGTCACCTCGCAGGCCGCGCCGAGCGCGACGATGTTCTGCATGATGGCTCCCCCGGCCTCCTCGGCGAGGCGCTTGAGCGGGACCGAGAGGCCGACCATGTCGCCCGGAATCTCGACGTTCTCCATCTCGGTGCGCTCCCCGTCGTAGATGATGACGCTGTCGTCGTGAAGTTCGTCGAGGTTCTCGTCGATGGTCCGCTCGGTCAGCGCCACGAGGATGTCGAGGCGGTCCACGACGCTCTCGACCCGGTCGACCGAGCTTCGGATCTTGTACGCAGTGTACCCGCCCCGGATCCGAGACGCGAAGTCCTTCGACGTGAATACGTGTCGCCCTGCGCGGGAAAGTGCCTGCGCGAAGATCTTCCCGGTGGAGTCGATCCCATCGCCGGCCTCGCCGCCGATGGCCCAGTTCAAGTCGTCTGGCATTCCTAACTAGCGGGTAACCCGCGCCAAATCAAAAGCCTTCTGAAGCACGAGTCCCGGCAAGGGCTTCCGAAATGCAAATCCAAGGTTCCTGCGGCCGGAGTCGCAGACTCTTTGGTCGCGCCGGAACAAAGCACGCCCATGGACGGAACCGAAGTCGCGGTTCGCTCGGTCGAGTCGCGTGACGGCATGACCCGACCGTCGAAACCGAAGACGGGAGCGAAGAGGAGGTCACCCGCCACTACACCCTCTCGTCGCCGGACTCGAAGGAGACCTTCGAGGTGACGGTCGAAGTCGATCCGCAGGGGTCGCTCAGCCCCCACCTCACCGACCTCGAACCGGGCGCGACGGTCGAGGTCGCGGGTCCCTTCGGCGACGCCTACTACGAAGGCGAAGACGCCGTGGTCGTCCTCGCGGGCGGGCCGGGCGTCGGTCCCGCGGTCGGCATCGGCGAGCGGGCCAACCGCGAGGCCTCGGAACGGACGAGCGACGACGAACCGCGAGTCGGGGACGGCCCGTCCGTCACCGTCGTCTACGAGGACGACGCACCTGCTCACGAGGACCGCCTGACCGACCTCGCGGACGCGGGCGCGACGGTCGTCATCACCGACGACGTGAGTAGCGAGGACGTGCTCGAACTCCTCGCGGACGCGCAGGGCCAACTGTTCATCTACGGCTTCGCGGACTTCCTCGACCGGGCGACCGCCGCGCTCGACGCCGCGAACGTGAACGCCGAGGGCGCGAAGACCGAGAACTTCGGTCCCGCGCCGGAGTGACGCGTCGGGCTCGGAACCCCCGGCCCCATCCCAACCTCCATTTCCGAAGTCGGGTGCGATGGTTCGAGAATTTTATACCAGTCGGACGTGACTTCGAGAGTCCATGCCCGCCCAGCTGAACGAACGGGAGGTCGAACGCCGGATGGACCGCCTCCTCGCGGAGTACGACGACGTACCCGTCGAAGAGGAGACGTGGGAGGATTCCACCGAGGAGTTCGCCAGCGCTATCGAGCACGCCGAGAGTGGCTACCTCGGCGGGGCGTACGCGTGGGTCGTCCGAGAACCCGAGGACGCCACGACGCTCACCGAGTCGATGCCGGCGGAGGCGAGTCCGGACGCTCGCCGAGCGCTCATGATCCTCAATCGGGCGAACGAGAAGTGGGACCTCCCCGGCGGTGGACTGGAGGACGGCGAGACCTTCGAGGAGACCGTTCGCCGGGAGGTCCGCGAGGAGACCGGCGTCGAGTGTGCGGTGACGGACCTGTTCATGCTCCGGCGCGTCACCGCCGTTCCGGAGTCCGAGGAGGTGGCCCGGCAGTTCGAGACCGAACGGGTCCACTTCCTGTACGTCTTCTTCGACGCGACCTACGAGGACGGGTCGATAGCGATACAGCCGGGCGAACTCGACGGCGCGGCGTGGTTCGCCGACCCGCCGGAGCGAATGCTCCCCGCAAACGAGCGCCGGGCGGAGTCGTGGTCGCCCGAGAAAGCCAAGACGGAGAACTCCGGTCCTGCGTCGGAGTGACGCGTCGGACTCGCGGACGCTGACCATGCCACGCAGGCATGTGTGAACTCCGACTCGAACCGCAAAAATGGTAGTTGAATGCCGATGCTCGCAACTGTGACCGGTGAGCGCGTCGTTCACTACTGGCAAGGATCGAATGGCTGTGCACACAGGTCGTCGTGCGGGGAGATCCCGAACAGCGTAATTCCGAACATTCAATCACCTCCTACAGCGCGACTAACAAATTGGGGAAGAATAAATTTTATTATTAAATAATTAGTTTTAATATGTTTTGGGCTCGCCCAGTAGTTTCGAAAGCGCGACCGATTCCAGCGATAGAAGTGGCGTTCGGTCGGCGGCCCTGACTACTGGTTGTCACCCGTTCGGACGTTGGCCGAACGGTCTCCGTGCGTCAGTGTTCCACGAACTCGATCAGCACGCCACCGGTCGATTTGGGGTGGAGGAAGGCGACGTCGTGGCCCCACGCGCCGGGCCGGGGTTCGTCGTCGATCAACTCGACGCCGTGGTCGCGGGCGGCGTCGAGTGCGTCTTCGACGTCGTCGGTTTCGAGGGCGACGTGATGGATTCCCGGCCCGTTCCGGTCGAGGAACCGCGAGATGGTACCCTCTTCGACGGGTTCGAGCAGCTCGAAGTAACTGTCGCCGAATTCGAGGAAGACGACCCGGAGACCGTCGAACTCCTCCTCGTGGACGACCGGCGCGTCGAACAGGTCGGCGTACAGGTCGGCGAGGTCCGCGGCGTCATCGGTTGCGATTCCGACGTGGTCGATGTGCATGTGCGGACGATGCGGTCCCCGGAGTTTAATTCTCGCGGTCCGGCGCGTCCGCTTGGCTAAAGCGTTGGTGCGTCGTATCGCCACCGAGTATCCCCTAACGATACCGCAAAAGTAGTTGAAAGCCGATACCCGCGGAGTCGCGTCTTACGACTCCCAGTTCCAATTCGGAGCGCAGGCGTAATCGAACAGTCGGGTAATGAACATCACGTCATACCCTTTGTTATAAAATTATTTATGGATAATTTATTTGGTATTATTGTATAGGGATATTTTTCGCCTCCTTGTCGGCATCATGGTCCAAAAATCAGTAACTAGCTATCTACGCGAGGAAACACTGGTTGTATCCGCAAACGATCTCGAACGGGCTGAATGCAAGCATTGTGTCTCACCTCCGTTTGTCATCACTCCGCAAGGTAATATAAATCTGTTTATATATTATAATAAATTTATATTTTTAATATTTTGTTATTTAAACTTATTTTGTGTATTTTACCAGTTCAGGCGGCAGTAGTGCGAACCGACCAGTAGCGCCGACACGTCTCAAGATAAGCGGATTTCGTCACACGTCTGGCACGGCGGAGCGTTTGCTACCCAGTCGGTGGCCGGAAGCGCCGAATCATCGTGACGCTCGCGAGGCGTTCCACTCGTCGGAGTCGCCGCCCTCGGTGAGAGCAGGCAGATTTCGACCGGCGGTGACGGCTTCGGTCTCCTCTCGTTGATACCCATCGAACGCCTTTAGTAGCGCTACTGACTACCCGTCTCCAATGACGCGCATCGTCGTGGTTGACAACCACGGGCAGTTCACTCACCTCGAACACAGAGCATTGCGTGACATGGGCGTCGAGACCGAGATCGTCGAGAACACCACGGCTCCCGACGAGATCGACGCCGACGGACTCGTCCTCTCGGGCGGCCCCGACATCGACGACGTCGGCAACTGCGCCGACTACCTCGACCTCGACGTGCCGGTGCTGGGCATCTGTCTCGGCATGCAAGTCGTCGCCGACGAGTTGGGCGGCGAGGTCGGTCCCGGCGACTACGGCGGGTACGCCGACGTGACGGTCGAGATCACCGACGAGGGGGACCCGGTCGTCTGGGCCAGCCACGCCGACGAGGTCAAGGAGGTCCCCGAGGGCTTCGTCCGCACCGCCACGAGCGACGTGTGCGGCGTCGAAGCGATGGCCGACCCAGACCGCGACCGCTACGGCGTCCAGTGGCACCCCGAGGTCGCCCACACCGAGGAGGGCGAGGCCGTGTTCGAGAACTTCCGCGAAATCTGCGAGTCGTAGTCGAAGTCGTTTCGCCTCTTATTTACGGGATTGTGGTTGCTGTTGCGGTTCTCATTCGTTCAACGATAGAGGTGGTCGCTACGACTCGACGGTGGAATCGACGGAGAAATCGTAGTCAAGACGGTTTAGAAATCCCCTGCCCTTCGGGCGCGACCGGGCGGCCCCTTTCAGCCCACCCAAACGCGAGGACTTCGGCACCGAGCGTGTGCTCTGGTGGGTGTCTCACCGAGCGCATCCCTGTGGGTCGTTGCGCCGAGTGTCAGCCGGCGAAGAGACTCCCGACGAGTAGCACCTTTTATCCCCCCCGACAGTAACTCCCCTATATGACCGCCACGCAGGGCGACCTCGCCAGCCTCTCGCGGTACATCTTCCGCGCGCCACGGTGGTACGCCAGCGTGACCTTCGCCCTCCTCATCGCCGCGGTCGCGGGGGTCGGCGCGTTCGACGCCGGGTTCGTGCTGGAGGACGCGTGGCAGGGGGTCTTCTTCATCGGCGTCCCGACCGTGGTCGCCAGTTTGCTCACCACGCCGGTAGATCGGTTGTTCGGCGGCCAGTTGACTTACAACCGGTCGTCGCTGTTGGCGCTGACCTGCGAGGGCCTCATCGTCGCCATCATGGCGGGTGCGGGAGTCCTGGTCCTCTTCACGGGGCTGGGCCAGAAGTTCGTCTTCGACCGCCTGCTGGTGGTGATGGCGGTCTCGGGCACCTCCATACTCGTCGCTAGCATCCCGGCCAGCATCCAGACCGTCACCGCCGCGATCCTCGTGTTCATCTACAGCGGAACCATGCAGTACCTCGCCATCGGCGGCGGCCCGCTGGTGGAGACGTTCGTCCGGATCGTGATGAGCCGTGCCGAGGAGGCACCGCCGGAACTCGGGGCCATCGTGGCCGTGGACTTCGCCCTGCTCGCGATCATGTGCGTCATCTACGGCGTCGCGGTCTGGGCGTTCGTCCGGTTCATCGACCGGCCGTGGCAGCGCGGACTGGGCGTGAGCGTCCTCGACTTCCTCAGCGGGTTCATCGGCCACATCGCCGAGGGAACGACCGAGTTGGAGGACTTCTTCGAGGACATCGGCGAGCAGGCCGTGGTGCCCGTGACCGTGCTCGCGTTTCGGAGCAAAGACGACGACTCCGAGAAGGCCCGGTTCGTCCTGCCGATGATCCATCCCGGTCCGATGGGCGAGATCGGCGGCGGCAACCTCCCGCGGCGGGTCGCCCTCGACGCCGACGGCCTCGCCTTCCCGCCCCACGCCACCGCAGGCCACGACTTCAACCTCGTCACCGAGCGCGAGTCCGGGTGCAGGAGGGCGACGCCAAGGTCGTCGGGCAGGCGTTCGGCGACGACGCCCTGCTCGTGGCGACCTACTCGCCCTGCTTCGCCGACGACGTAGAGTACGCGGTCGGGCTCTCGGCCGCCGCAGAGGCTCGCTCGGCGGGCGTCGAGGACGTGATGCTCGTGGACGCCCACAACTGCAACGACGGACTGGAGGGGCCGGACCTCGGCCACGTCTACCCCGGAAGCGAGCGCTCCTTCGAGATGATGCAGGCCGCGGGCGAGGCGGGCGAGCGACTCGCCGACGCCGAGCAGGCCCCGGTCCGACTGGGCGTGGCGTGGGACGAGACGAAGTGGGGACCCCTCGACGGCATCGGCCCGCTCGGGGTCCGGGTCGCTATCCTCGAAGTCGGCGACCACCGGACGGCCTACGTCCTCGTGGACGGCAACAACATGGAGCCCGGCCTGCGAGACCACATCGTCGAGCGACTGACCGCCCACGAGTCGGCCCTGCCCGCCGACGAGGCCGAGGTGATGACCACCGACACCCACGTCGTGAACCAGGTGGAGGCGTCGAACCAGGTGGGCGAGGCCATCGACGACGACGAACTCGTCGCCGTAATCGAGCGACTCGTGAGCGAGGCCACCGCCGACCTCGAACCCGTCGAGGCTGGCATGGCCACCGAACGCGCCGAGGTGACGGTGTTCGGCAACGACCGGACCGAGACGCTGGCCAGCCACGCCAACGCGGTCATCTCGATGGGTGCGGCGCTGGCCGCGGCGGTCGTGCTGGCCGCGATGGCGATCAGCCTCCTCATCTTCTTCCTCGCAGGGGCGTAGAAGACCAGTTCCCAGAGCCAGCGAGTGTCCTCATCCGCGAAGTGACGAGTGCCGAGCGTACCCTCAGCTCCGCGATAGCGCCCAAAGAATACTGAGTACCGCAAGGTACCCCTACCCGCGGTATTTCACGCATTTCGGGGGCCAGTGATATGTCTTGTGGTGTTCGTCGGCGTCGTCGCCACGACGGTTCACCGAGCCAATCGTGGATTCGCAGGGCAGCGTAGAGACCGCCGAAGCCGAGGACGGCGAACGTGACCACGAGAACCCTCTGCCTTCCGAGCCCTCACTCGTGGCCGGGACCTGAGCCCGTAGGCAGGTATAGAATCACTAGAACGTCCTCATTATGTGTCTATCAATCCTGTACATATCCGGCAACGGATCGAAGTGTAGAATCGAGAAGTAGGGTTCGACGCGACGGGCCGTCAGTCCCCGGCGTCGGCGAACAGGTCGTCCACGGCCGACCGGGCCGCCAGCGCGGCGTCCTCGGCGACCTTCTCCTCCTTTCGCTCGACCTCGGGCGCGTTGAGGTAGACGTCCACGTCCAGCACGCCGTCCTCGAAGGAGACGGTCACGTCGAGGTCCTTGACCGCCGAGTTCGACAGGCGCGAGAAGATGACGTTCTCGGCGGCCTCAGCTGCCGTCTGGACGACCTCG
This sequence comes from Halobacteriales archaeon SW_6_65_15, assembly GCA_003023465.1. Taxonomy (GTDB): domain Archaea; phylum Halobacteriota; class Halobacteria; order Halobacteriales; family Haladaptataceae; genus Halorussus. Next base: position 11,149 of record PXSM01000056.1, read on the forward strand.
TCGCCGGACGGCGTCGGCTCGTCGGACGCGGTCTCGTCCGACACCTCGGCTCCCGAAACGTCACCGTCCGACCGGGCCGATTCGTCCTCGTCGGGCATCTATGCGCCGCCAGCGCCGCCGCCCATGCCCGGACCCTGCGGGCCGCCGGGGCCGCCACCGCCGCCGAGCATGTTCTGGAGTTCGCTCTGGAGGCTCTCGAACTGCTCCTGAACGCGCTCCTCCTGCTTCTCGAGGGTCTCGACGCGGATTTCGAGGCTGTCAACCTTCTCGTCGAGGTCGTCCTGAGCCGACTCGTAGTCGGTCTTCACGAGGAGTTCGCCGACCTCGCGGTACATCGTGGTGTCCTCGTCGATGTTCTCCAGCTCGTCGAGGGCGGTCTGGGCCTCGTTGAGTTGGGTCTCGGCCTGATTCTTCTGGACGGCGACCTGCTGTGCGGTCTCCTGAAGGTCCTGAAGCTCTTCGAGTTTCTCCTGCGCTTCCGGTGGCAGATTACCCTGCATATCTACGGGGACGCGGCCCTGACAGAAAAACCCCCGCTTTCGGTCTTCGGGAGACGGCGAGCCGAGCGGACTCCTCGACGGTGGTTCTCGGGTCGCTATCGCTGGTATTGGTTCTGTTCAGGTTCCAGTCGGTTGCGTGGGATGGGTGTGGTGTGAGAAGAGACGGAAACGAAGAGAGTACTAGCTACTGCTTGAACCTCGGGGAGACTGCGACCGCACAGCACCGCGGTGAGTTGACGTGCAGCGGCGATAGCCGACGATCAGAATCGCCGAGAATCGACCTACGCGAGTTCGGTCGTTCGCTCCGCGACTTCGACCAGCGACCCCCACGTGTTGCACCCGGCCCGGAGCGCCACGAGGTCGGCGGCGACGACGCGGACCACGACCCGGTCGTCGTGGCGTTCGACCGTCGCGGCCGACCGGTCGCCGTCGATCTCGCCGACCTCTTGGGAGATGGAGCGAGCGACCGCGCGAGCGCGTGCGGACGACTCGTACTCGAACGAAAGCGTCGCGTCGTGGGGTCGCCCGGCGAGACGGTCGGATTTCGAGGATGAGTGGTTCGGTTGTCGAACCTCGTCGTCGGGGTCGCCCATAGAGAAAGGGAGACGTTACTGCACTTCGATTTCCTTCACGTCGCGACTGCGCTCCTTCAAGAGGACGCGGTGGCCGCAGTAGGGACACCGGACGCCGCCATACTCGTCGAGTTCAACGTCGCGCTTGCACCGCGAACACTTGTAGCTCATTCTTCGTCTTCGC
>PXSM01000057.1:0-1745 GCA_003023465.1 Halobacteriales archaeon SW_6_65_15
CTCGGTACGCGAACGGCGTAGCCGTGAGCAATGCGGGGAGGCTCGGGGGCGCGTGCCGGTGGCGGCTCTGCGAAACGAAGTGAAGCAGGCCGCCTGTGACCCTGGCGGATGAAGGGCGAGCGAAGCTGAATGAGCGAAGCGAACGAATTCGAGCGAGGGCTTCTTTCTCATAGGCTTCGGGAGTAACTAGCTTCTTATCGCGTTACATCACTTCCGCAGTGTTAAAGAAATAAATCCCTATTTCTAGGATTCCTATACGTTTCTTTCCTGTGAATAGCCCCGTTCGGCAGTTCTGGTAGGACCAGTACTTTAGCACCCGCTCGCCAAATCTCGAATCATGACGACGCCCCTGCGAACCGAGTTGGACCCCGAGGCCGCCGAAGTCATCGAAGAGATCGAGGCCGCGGGCGTCCCGGAGTGGTCGGCCATGTCGGTCGCGTCCGCCCGCCGCGTCGAGGACGAGGTGTTCTCCGGCGGCGACCCGCCCAACGTCGAGTTCGTCCGCGATCTGGCCGTCCCCGGCCTCGACGGTGAAATCCCGATTCGAGTCTACAGAGACGCCGACGAGTCCGATTCTCCTCGTCCGGTGCTGGTCTACTACCACGGCGGCGGGTGGGTCCTCGGGACGCTCGACTCCATCGACGGGGTGTGTCGCCGACTCGCGCGCCGCGGGGAGTGCGTGGTCGTCTCGGTGGACTACCGGCTCGCGCCCGAGCATCCCTTCCCCGCGGCGATGGAGGACGCCGTCGCCGCGCTCCGGTGGACCGCCGACAACGCCGACGCGTTCGGGGGCGACCCCGACCGACTCGCGGTCGGCGGTACCAGCGCGGGCGGGAATCTGGCGGCCGTGACCGCGCTCCGCGCTCGGGAGGAGAACGGACCAGCACTGGCTCACCAGTTCCTCTTCTACCCCATCACGAACCACGCCTTCGACACCGACTCCTACGACGTAAACGGCGACGGCCCGCTCCTGACGCGGGCCGACATGGAGTGGTTCTGGGACCACTACCTCCGGAGCGAGGTCGATGGCGCGAACCCCTACGCCTCTCCCCTGCGAGCGCCGGACCTGTCCGGACTGCCGCCAGCGACGGTGCTGACCTGCGGCTTCGACCCGCTGCGCGACGAGGGCGTCGCCTACGCCGAGCGCCTCGACTCCGCGGACGTCGCGGTCCGCCACGACCACCACCCCGACCAGCCCCACGGCTTCCTGAGCACGAGCGAGTCGGTTGCGGCGGCTGATACCGCACTGGACGAGATCGGAGAGGAGTTACGGTCGTTGTAACAGTCCATGGTTGCGGTTGGGATGCTGGGCTACGGTGCGGACTGCGGTTGCGGTCTGCTTGGCTCAACGATAGACGACCCAGAACGTGCCGGAGTCGTTTCTTCTGCTAGGATCGAACAGGACCGCGCAGTAGCGCGACTGTAAAGACGAAAAATGGGACCGCGAGTTACTGCTTGAGCAAATCAAGACCGCACAGCACCGTCAGAGCAAAGCTCTGACGAGCCGTGGCGAACGAAGTGAGCCACGACACCGGAAGAGCAGAGCTCTTCCGAGTCTGCACTCGCTGCACTCGCGCAGACACCGCGAGAGCCACACGCCTCCCCAGCCGATTGCGCTTCTCAGTTCGTTGTCCCTGAAAATCTCTGATTTTCAGGATGACGAAAGAGCGAAGCTCTTTCGAACCACGATGCTCATCTCTCGTGCGAATGAGGGCTCGCCACGAGGGCTCGCCGTGGGAGCAAAG
>PXSM01000057.1:1821-29208 GCA_003023465.1 Halobacteriales archaeon SW_6_65_15
ACTACCGGTCGCCGTCCGCGTCGACGGGCTTGCCCTCCTCGGTGGGCGGCGCGACGTGGTCGACGAACTCCTCGAAGCTCGGCTCCTCGACCCGGACCCGAACGTGGATGTCGCCGAGTTCGTCGGGGTTGCCCACCGCGAAGTTGACGACGCCTTCGAAGGCCGCCTGCTTCTTCAGATCGAACGAGAAGGCGTCGCCGCGGTGACTGTCGAAGAACTCCCCGCGGGCGGTGTCGAGTATCTCCTGTCGGTGGAGGAGCTCCGAGAAGTGGTCGAGCGAGTGGACCTCCGCGACGAGTTCGCCGTGTTGCTCCTCGGGCTCTGCACCGGGGAAGACGTTCTCTATCGCGGTTGCGACCCTGTCGGGTATCTCGGTGTCCTTCACGGGGGCCGTGATCTGAACGTCGATGCTGTAGATCATGGTCGTCTCGTGGTTGCTGTCTGTCACGCTTCCTTCTCGGCGGTTCGCTCGCGTTCGAGCCCCTCGACGCCGTCGGTCAGGAGCGCGCGGATCTTCTCGTGGAACGCCTCCAGCGTCCCGGTGTTGTCTATCGTCGCGTCCGCGCGGGCGATGGCCTCGTCCATGCCGAAGCCGCGTTCGCGCTCGTCGCGCTCGCGCAACGACTCGCTGTCGTCGGTCTCGTCCCGACCTCGCGACTCGACGCGCTCGGCCCGGACCTCGAACGGAGCCTCGATGCTGACCAGCGTGAACGCCTCGCCGAAGACCTCCTCGAAGCGCTCGACCTCCACACCTGCCCGGATGCCGTCCACGAGGACCGCGTCGCTCCCTTCGAGGGCCTCCTCGATGACGGGCAGCGACCGCTGGGCGATGGCGTCCGGGCCGTTCTCCTCGCGGAGTGCACCCGCGATCTCGCCGTGGTGCTCGGCCGGGTCCAGACCTCGGTCCCGGCACTCCTGTCGGATCACGTCACCCATCGTCACGACGGGAATGCCGAGCTCCTCGGCGACCGAGGCGGCCTCGCCCTTGCCGCTCCCCGGCAACCCCACGGTTCCGATTACTCTCATCGAATTTGGATAGTGCGGAGTTGTGCATAAGCGCTGTGTTCCTGTTGCTTCACAGTTGCTCGCCCGTCGCATTCCGCGTCGAAGGAGTGTTCTTGCGGTGCTTACCTGCGCAGGAATCCTAAGACCTTTTGCTGACGCGAATTGAAGGAACTCACGAGGGCACGTAGCTCAGTCTGGATAGAGCGTCGGACTTCTATCCCGATCGGTCACTCCGGGCGGGGAAGACATCCGACGGTCGTGGGTTCAAATCCCATCGTGCCCGTGCAACGGGTGAGGTGCCCCGCCGACGATGGAGGAACTCCAGCACTTGAAGTGGGTTTCGAACGTTATAGCGAGTCCCGAGTGGGTGACGCTAGCCGTTATCTGCCCGTAATTCGTATTACCAGTAATTAGTTCAGATTTAAGCGCGCAGGCCGGGGCCGAAAGTGATAAAGTTATAACTATTTCACCGCTTGCGCTCACCGGGTTCGGCCGAATTCTACCGATATAACTCGTCTAGCTCGGAAATACCGCATATTTTGGTCTATTCTGACATTAATGAACATCGGATAGGTAAGATATATTTTCTAAGACGTTAATTATTAATGTGGAACTATACAGTACCATGATTGGGAATGACAAACAAAGTCCGTATCGGGAACTGGACGGGGTGTGCGAAGCGGTTGTTCCCCGTCATCCTCTTCGCAGTCGGGGGCTTAGCGATCGTAGGGGTCGCTGGCGGCGCTGTACCCCTCGACGTAGACGGCTCCGGGAGTACCGACGCGCTGGCCACGAACGGAAGCCGGCTAGGGGTCGCCGGTCAACAGGCTGGCGAACTTCAGGTGACGGTTACAGACGAGACTGGTGCGCCGGTCGGTGGTGCAACTGTGGTGCTCTACGACGGCGACTGGGAGCCAGTAGCAACACAGGAAACAGGCGACGGCGGAAACTACACCTGGTCGGACTTAGAGGCCGGTCGGTACTTCGTCGAGGCCTACCAGCAGGACGAGTATTGGGGAGCCATCCGGACTCGCGTGACGGCGGGCGACCGAACCACGGAAACGATCGATCGCCGCCAACCGTACGTGGAGACCGTCGACGTCGCCCCAAACAAAAGCGAAGACGAGGTCTTCGTCGGTGACAGCGTCTCCGTGATCGTCGAGATTCGGAACGACGCGAAGTTCCCCCAGGACGTCCAACTCTTGGGCGGGATTCCCGAGGCCGAGTTCGCGACCCGACCCGGTCCACGAACGATAGCCAGTAACGAATCGGCTACCTTCGAGCTCACGTTCACGCCCGAAGAGCCCGGCAGGCACTGTCTCTCTACGGGCGTCGAGAGCGACGTTGCCGACAACGCGGTGCGGCCACAGCTGACCGACTCCCGGGAAACCTGCTTCGAAGTTCTCCCAGAGCCGGGTAATATTGACGTGACGGTTACGGACGAGAACGGCACGTCGGTCGGTGGAGCAGCCGTCGTGCTGTACGACGCCGACTACCAGCCCCTTGACAACCGATCGGCCGACAGCGATGGCAGCGTCCGCTGGGAAGACATCCAGCAGGGCACCTACATCCTCGAGGTGTACGGCGACGGCGACGAGTTCTGGCGGTCCGCGGAGGTCGAAGTCGCCGCCGGCGAGACCACCGAAATCCCCCTCGAACGGCGGCGGCCGTACGTGGAGAACGTGACCGTCGCCGTCGACGACGAGAAAATCGTCACTGGTGACAACGTCTCCGTGGTCGTCGAGATCCGGAACGACGCCGAGTTCCCCCAGGACGTCAAACTCGTCGGCTCCAGCCCTGACGGCGACCTCTCTGCGGAGACCGAGCCGCAAACCGTCGGCGGTTCCGACTCAGCAACCTTCGAGTTCACGGTCACGCCCGCCGAGGCCGGGACGTACTGCTTCAACGTCGCCGTCCAGAGTCGAATCAACGACGACTGGGTCCGGACCGACGTGCGCCAGGAGGTCGCGTGCGTCGACGTTATCCCGCCGATCGGCGACCTCGACGTGACGGTTACGGACGAGAACGGCACGTCGGTCGGTGGAGCAGCCGTCGTACTGTACGACGCCGACTACCAGCCACTTGACAACCGATCGACCGGCAACGACGGCGGCGTCCTGTGGGAGGGTCTCGACCGGGGCACCTACATCCTCGAGGTGTACGGCGACGGCGACGAGTTCTGGCGGTCCGCGGAGGTCGAGGTCGCCGCCGGCGAGACCACCGAGACCACCCTCGAACGACGGCGACCGTACGTGACGGCCGTCGACGTTGCCGCAGACGAGATTTTCGCGGGTGATAACGTCTCCGTGGCCGTGACGGTTCGGAACGACGCGCCGTTCGCGCAGGATACCCGTATTACCGGCGCCGTCAACGGGACCGACGTGGTCGTGGAAGCAGGCCCCGAGACCATCGACGGCGGAACGTCGGCCACCTACGAACTCACGTTCACGCCCGACGAACCCGGCACGTACTGTCTCGCCGTCGACGTCGAGAGCGACGTCAACGACGACTGGGCCCGGACCGATTCGCGCGAGGAGGCCACCTGTATCGACGTCGCCCCGGCCATCGGCGACCTGCAGGTTTCTGTCGCAGACGAAACCGGCTCCGCGGCCGGTGGTGCGACCGTCGTGCTGTACGACGGCGACTACCAGCAACTCGAAACGCGGTCGACCGACAGCGACGGTAGCGTGACTTGGGAGGATCTCGACCGGGGCACCTACATCCTCGAAGTGTACGGCGACGGCGACGAGTTCTGGCGGTCCGCGGAGGTCGAAGTCGCCGCCGGCGAGACCACCGAAACTACCCTCGAACGGCGGCGGCCCTACGTGGCGAGCGCGGACATCGACGCCGAGGCAGTGCAGATTGGTCAAGAGGCGTCCCTTTCCATCGAGGTGCGGAACGACGCGGGATTCGCCCACGACGTCCGAGTGGGAGTGAGCGCAGGGGACGCGACGGTTGCACAGCAAGGTCCCGTCACGGTCGCGGCCGACGGGTCCGAAACGGTCACCGTCCCGTTCGTGCCCGAGCAGGCCGGGTCGTACTGTCTCGACGTTGCCGTCGAGAGTAACGTCAACGACAACTGGGTGCTGACCGATGCACGCCAGGAAGTCGCGTGCGTCGACGTCCAGTCGGCGACCGTCCGGGGGACCGTGAGTCACGCTGACCTGGACCGTACAGTCGATGGGGCCACGGTGTACCTGAACGGCGAGCAGGTCGCGACAACCGGTGACGACGGCAGCTATCAGTTCGAGGTCGGCGCGCTCGGCACCCACACGGTGACGGTCGACAAGGAGGGGTTCGAACCCGTCGAGCGCGAGGTCACCATCGACGAAACCACCGGTGGGGAGGCCCGCGTCGACGTAGCCCTGCCGGCCGAGCCCCAGACGGTCCAGTTCGAGGTCTCGAAGAAGAGTACCATCGAAGGGTACGAGTTCGGCGGTGAGCCGATCAAAGGCGCGACGGTTACGGTCGCCGGCCAGACCAAGACGACGGATAGTGATGGCTTGGCGACGTTCGAACTCCCTGGCGGTCGGCACACCTTCGCCGTTCAGGCGGACGGGTACGAGACGCTCGAAGATACAGTCACGGTCTTTAGCGGGAAGGGCTCGAAACTCGTGAGCGTACCCCTCGTGAGGACCGGTGTTGGCGTACTGGAACTCACAGTCCTCGACGCGGACGGGAACACCGTTCCGCTCTCCGCGTACGAGGTCCGCGTCGACGGCGAGGTGATGGAACCGAACCAACAGGGCGAACTACTGCTCGACGCAGGCGAGCGCGTGATCACTATCGTGCCGTCCGACGAAGGCCTACAATCGGTCGAGCGTACGGTTACGGTCCAGGAAGGGCGGAGGGTGTCGGTAGAGATCACCCTGGAGCGGGAGACGACACAGGAGGGCCGTGCGGATCGATGGAAGCAAACCAGGAGGGTGCCGCCACCGACGCGGCCTGCGACCGTCGGTGGCGTACTCGTAACGGGTTAGCCGTTCGGAGATAGAACGTGTAGTACCCGTTCACACCTCTGTCTTGGATGGTTTCGCTTCCCTCGGGAATAGACGGTCTTGCTTTTCGACCGGGATTCCGTCAACGTACTCTGATCGGTCACTCCGAACGGGGAAGACATCCGACGGTCGTGGGTTCAAATCCCCTTTCGCACCGGTTCACTCCTCCCTTCGGTCGTCGTTACACGGGCACGATGGGATTTGAACCCTGCCAGTCGCACGCCCGAAACGGCCGGAGCGGGCGGTGACACCGCGAGCAAAGGCCGCATTCCCAGACCGTCTGGCTCCGGTTCAAATCCCATCCTGCCCGTCGACCTTTATTTCACGAACACCCTGCAGGCGCTCGCTTGCAAAACGTCGATGAAAAGGACAGCCACTCGAGCCGACGGTCAGTAGTCCGTCACGTCGGTCTTGATCTCGTATTCTTCGATTTCGCTCGGATCGTCGCCCAGATATCCTACATCGAACTTCCACTTTCGGTCTGCCGCCAACTCGGTCGTGTTGTCCAGACCCTCCTCGATCTGGACGCCCTCGCTGTCGAGGTAGAACACGTTGACGCCGACGTACGAAAGTTCCTCGCCCGAGACGTTCTCCAGCGTTCCACTCACGCCAGCGTCGTACGCACCGTTGTTGTAGAATTCGTGGTCGAGAATCTCGACCAACTTGTCGCTCCCCGAGTCCCCGTTATCGTTCCCGCTATCGCCGGATCCGCGGTCGCCGTTCGCATCTGCCTGCTCTCGGTCAGATTCTTCGGTATCACCTGTGCAACCAGCGATCAAGGTTATCGAGACCGAGCCAATCGAAACGAGCAATTGTCTACGATTCATATCCCCACTTCTCACCAGATACGATGGTATTTTTCTGGCCATTAGTATATCTTATTTTATATTTAATGGGGCGGCGTCGCGGCGGATTCGACGGACAAGCAGCTACCACGATACGTTTCCATCTCACGCTCGATACGCTACCCAGTGTAACACTCACCGATACGCTCGCTAAGTGACGTTCAGAGCCAATTCCCCGAAAACAGAAAGCTTACCTCGGGTTCGTGGGACGGCACGGCCATGCCCTCCCCCGACGCGGCGTTCCGATACAGCACCGCCTCGCTCGACTGGGCGAAAGGCGAACACGCAACCCTCAGCGAGTGGTCCGCCCGACGCGCCGACCCGCACCACCTCCGGGCCGTACTGCTGACGCGGTCGCTTCGCACGTTACTCGACCGGTTCCGGCCGGTACTGGACCAGTTCGGAGCGTCGCTCGACCGGTTGCGGTCTTGAGGAGCCGCCTGCCGTCAGAGGAGTTCACCTACGTCCTGGATGTCCGAGCGGCAGAACGGACACCGGTAGTTGGTCTGAAAGTCGTTGCGCTGGGCAACGGTCCGCGTTTCGAGTTCGTGCATAGCGATGCTGCGACCGCAATCGGGACACGATACCTTCGTCACGGAGTATTCGTCTATGGCCCAAACACTTAAAATGCAGTGTAAGGTAAGTAGAGAAATCTTGTGGCCAAGCAGGATTAAGAGTGGGGATCGAATCGGGGTTCGATGGAACGGTTTAGAGTTTCGGTTAGATAAACTTGGACCATCTTGGCAAAGCTAGCACCGATATCTATCCCTCGAAGTTCTCCTCGAACCGGAACGTGCCGTCGCGCTAGACGACCTGCGCACACCTTTTGTCTCGTTCACTTCGTTCGCTCGCAAAAGCTGCATCAAAAGGAGAACGATTAGCCTTCGAAACCCTCCTCGAACTTGAACGTCCCGTTTCGCTGGACGATCTCGCCGTCCACCTCGATGAACGAGTCCTCGCTCATGTCCACGATCATGTCCACGTGGGTCGCGCTGTCGTTGCCCGACTCGCCCTCGGGGAGGCAGTCGTCGTAGGCCTTGCCGACCGCGAGGTGGACCGTGTCGCCCATCTTCTCGTCGAACAGCGTGTTGTAGGTGAAGCGGTCGATGTCGCGGTTCATGCCGATGCCGAGTTCGCCGACCCGGCGCGCGCCCTCGTCGGTGTTCAGGATGTCCGAGAGCACGTCCTCGTTCTTGGTCGCGCCGTGCTCGACCACCTCGCCGCCCTCGAACCGGAGATACGCGTCCTCGACGACGTGACCCTCGTGGACGAGCGGCATGTCGAACAGGACCTCGCCCTCCACCGAGTCCACCACGGGTGCGGTGAACACCTCGCCCGCGGGGAGGTTGTTCTTCCCGTGGTCGTTGATGGTGACGTGGTCTTCGACGCTCATCGTGAGGTCGGTCGTGTCGCCCGAGACGACGTGGACCTCGTCGCCCGCGTCGAGGATCTCCACCATCTGTTGCTGGTGCTCGCGCTGGGCCGCCCAGTCCTTGCCGATGGCCGACCAGACGAACTCCTCGTACTCCTCGGTACTCATCTCGGCGTTCTGGGCGTCGGCGGGCGCGGGGTACTGCGTGAGCACCCACGTCGTGTCGAGAATCTCCTCGCGGACGGACGAGTGTACCCGCCGGAAGGCCGTCATCGTCTCGCCGGGGACGCGGCTCATCTCGGACACGTTCTCGTGGGCCCGGGCGTGAATCCACACGTCGGCCGCCTCCGCCAGCGCGAGTTCGTGGTCGGGGACGTCGAGGGCGTCCGGATCGACGGATCCGAGGAACGCGGCGCGGGTCTTGTCCATCCGGAAGGAGACGTGGAAGGGGAACCCACCGCGCTCGCCCACCGCCTCACAGAGCGCGAGCGTCAGGTCCTCGGCCGCGGGCGGCGCGCTGACGACGACGTTGTCGCCGGGTTCGACCTCGGTGGAGTGGTCAACGATGATCTCGGCGTGCTCTCTGACTCGGGGGTCCATACGGGAATCTGGTGCCGAGAGGCGCAAACCGCTTTCGGTCTCATTTCTTTTCAATGTTTGACACCATTAGCTATTCGGATCTGAATGTGAGACAAACGAGTAAATGTGGGAACGGGCAGAATTTAATACGTATTACGACTCAATACCCCCACAATTTTGGTAGTCTTTTTCACTTTCGTACATGCGGAGAAGTGTATCTTGGTCATCTTCAGTTCGCGTTACCCAAGAATAGCTTTCATTGCTTGCACTAACTGAGAGTCCCGCTGGAGCACTAACAGCCACATCGACACTTATGCTATTCCAGTTGTGGTTATACGCACCCTGGATGTAACGATCATCGGAACTCGTGTCATCGTCTGCAGGTCGCATGTAGACACCACCGTAATAATATGTGTTTTCCGACCCATTGTACCAGACGCTAGAATCGTAGACTTCGAAACCTGGACCTTCACCCTTGAATCCAGTATCTTCATCAGCGTAAACGAAGCCGCTCGTTCGTGTCGTGTCGGAGATGCTTTTGCTCTCTAGGAACCATGTGTCCTCCGACCAAGCGACTGCTGCCCAATCAGTTGGGTTGTCACCTTTTCCATTAGAAAAGTCGTATCGGAATGCCGTTTCGCACCTGTTGTGACAACTATTGATCGGGGCGAAAGGCCACTCAACAAACCACGAAACATTTAGCTCGAAATTGAAAGAGACTTCACTTCGGATTCTTGTTCGCCGTTACAAGAATCAATATTTCTCTTTCCCACAGCCATTCGGTTGATCTGGAGCGAAATGCATCGATAAGTCGTTCATCCTCTACAGCAAAAGTGGATGTCTCCCGCATTCCTCACCAATCGTCAAGTCCGCTGTTGGTCGTGTATTGCTCGTAACGAGCAATGAGTTCTTAGAACGACCTCTTAGCGATAGGTCCGACTCGGATAGTTTTCTCTTCCTCGAAATTCCGCTCTATGTGGTATACGCCCAATTCGTTTGGCAAGTGACTGAATCGAACTATCGCTTCATAATCGATCTCACTCGGGCACGTTTTACAGTCCATATCGTCTGGCGCGACAATATCGATGTCGATATATAGGTTCGCAGTTACTTTTCCATCCTCCATGGCGTTTCGAATAGGGACGATAGCGAGGTCGAGACACGGTTTATGGACCGCAATCGCACCCTCGATTTTTATCCGATTCTCGTCATCGCCAACCGAAATCGTCGTATCGTGTGACTGCTCATCGTTTTTGACGCACCGTCGGTCAGTTATTTCCACTGATCGAGATTCGACTTTTGGAGGGCCGTTTTTACTATTGCTTGAGTCGCGGCCGCGGCTGACACAGCCTCCTATAGCCAGTAAACTGGAAGCAGTACCGATATATGTTCGTCTTTTCATAACTACCTTCCTTTTCCAGCGGGACTTGAATATTTTTTAACTGATGTGGTACAAGAGAGGCCGAGACTATTTGACGTGCTGGCGGCAAAGGCGGGTGTATGATAGACCTGCGGAGCGACACCGTGACGAAACCCGACGACGCGATGCGGGACGCGGCCCGCGACGCCGACGTGGGCGACGACGTGTACGCCGAGGACCCGACCGTCAACGAACTGGAGGCCCGCGCCGCCGACCGCGTGGGGTTCGAGGACGCCCTCTACGTCCCCACCGGCACGATGGGCAACCAGGTCGCCGTCCGGACCCACACCGACCGCGGCCAGGAGGTGCGCTCGAAAACACCCACAACAGCAAGGGCGGGGTCGCCATCGCGCCGGAGAAACTCGACGCCGCCGCCGAGGCCGCCCACGACCTCGGCCTCCCGGTCCACCTCGACGGCGCGCGGATGTTCAACGCCGCGGTGGCGCTGGACGTGCCTGCGACTCGGCTGACAGAGAACGTCGATTCGGTGATGTTCTGCCTCTCGAAGGGGCTCGGCGCACCGGTCGGCTCGATCCTGGCGGGAGCCGAGGAGTTCATCGCCCGGGCCCGGCGCAACCGGAAGCTGTTCGGCGGCGGGATGCGACAGGCCGGGATCATCGCCGCGCCGGGCCTGCTCTCGCTGGAGAACGTGGACCGACTGGCCGAGGACCACGAGAACGCCCGCGAACTCGCCGAGCGACTGGCGGGCGTCGAAGGCCTCGACGTGCAGGACCCCGAGACGAACATCGTCCTCGTGAACACCGACGGAACCGGTCTCACGGCCGACGAGTTCCTCGGCGTCTGCGAGGACGCCGGCGTGCTCGGCGTCGAGTTCGACACTCACGTCGCGCGCTTCTGCACCCACTGGGACGTGGATCGCGAAGCCGTCGCGGAGGCGGCCGAGCGAGTCGCCGAGGCCGTCGAGGAATCGGCGTAAGCCCGATAGAGATAACTTTGAATTTGTTTAACAACTAAATTTATTTCCAAAAGAGTTATAGAGGTTTCTAAAAACGTCTGTTAGCGACCAGACGGTCCGATAGCGAGAAAACCACCTGTAGGAGGGAATATGCTTTTGGCACCAGCGGAGGATTATCGGGCGTGCCCAGTGGTCGAACCTTCGCGGCGACGACCGTCGCACTCGGCGTCGTCGCGCTCGCTCACGCGGCGGTTACGTGGCCGACCGCCGCGACGCTCGCGTTCTTCGGGGGCGGCGCGCTCGTGGCGTTCGTCGCCGAGGCGATGGTGATCGAACTCGGCTGGCTCGAACACCACGTCGGTCCGAAGGTCGTCGGCGTCCCGCTCTATCTCCTCTTCGGCTGGACGGGGACGGTCTACGTCGCGTTCCGGGTCGCGCTCCTCGCAACCGACGGGGCCGGTACCGCGACCGTCGCGGTCGCTGCCGTGCTCGCCACCAGCTCCCTCACGGCGGCGTTCGCGGTCCCGTACCTCTGAGTCGCGCTCGTGAGCGACGTGACTAAAGCCATCGTTTCAGCCTTCTCAAAGCGTTTATCCTCGGCGGTTCATTCCGGAGGTATGCGCCGAAAGCCCGCCTCGACTCGGGTCGCCGGTTATCGGCGACCGTTCTCGACGCCCTCGCGGAATCCCGTGACGATCCGCCGGACGAACAGGTACGCGAATAGAACGAACCCAAGCAGAACGACGAGGAACCCGACCACCAGTGGGTCGTTGAATATCTCGGTCATGTTTCGGACTTTCGGTCCACGGACCAAATTCGTTTCGACGCGCGTCCAACTGCATGGTGGCAAAATTCAAGGCAGGGAGGTGACAACCCCGAACCATGGCTGACCTCCTGTCCTCTACGTCCGACGCGACGGCTCCCCAGTCCGCGGAGCCGCGGGTCATCGGCGTCGATAGCGACGACGCCGACGACCTGCTCGGGGCGCTCTCCTCGGACACCGCCCGCGAGCTACTGGCGGCCCTCCACGAGGACCCCGCGACGCCCTCCGACCTCGCCGAGCAGATCGACACCTCGCTCCAGAACGCCCAGTACCACCTCGGAAAGCTCGAAGACGCCGACGTGATACAGGTCGTGGACACCATCTACTCCGAGAAGGGTCGCGAGATGAAGGTGTACGCGCCAGCCGACCAGCCCCTCGTCGTGTTCGCGGGCAACGAGGAGAAGACGACGGGACTGAAGTCGGCGCTCTCGCGACTCCTCGGCGCGTTCAGTGCGTTAGGCCTCCTGAGCGTCGCGATTCAGTACGCCTACGGCGACGGTCTCGGCCTCGACGGACTGTTCGCCAGTACGGGTGGCGACGCCCAGTCCGCGGACGGCGGCGGCATGGGAACCATGGAGACCGCCGACGCCACCCGGGAGGCCGCCGAAGCCGCGGGGAGCGCGATTCCGCCGGGCCTCCTCTTCTTCGCCGGGGGTGCGCTCGTCCTCGCGCTCGGGTTCGCGTGGTGGTACTACGCGAATCAGAGCGAATGAGCCGCTAACGACTGCGATTCGTCGTCGATAGCCGATGACTAAAACGAGTTTTTGAGCTTACGGGAAGTATTTGATATACCGGACCGTAGCAGGAAGTGTAGTCCCCCGCTTCGGCCCTCCACCAACACCATTGTCAACCTAACACCACCGTCGCCCAGAATACCCTCGCGCCGGGGACTCACCTTATTTCGAACGCTTCGACCACCGAGCCGTCGCGGTGTCGTATCTCGCCCGCGAGTCGGCCGTCCGCCTCCTCTCCGCCACCGTTCGTCTTCCCTCCGCCACTGCCGTCCGCCGGTACTCCCCCGTCGCCGTCCGTCTCTTCCACCGGCCGGAGTTCGGCGTGGGTCGGAAGCCCGCCCCGCGGTCGGGCGTGACTGCCGGGGTTGAGCAGGAGTACGTCCTCGCCCTCGCTGACCGCGTGGCGGTGGGAGTGGCCGAACGCGACCACGTCGGCGGCCTGCTGGCGACCGAGGAGCGACAGGCCGGTCGCACCCCGGTCGTCGCCGTGGGTCAGGACGAATCGGATGCCCTCGATCTCGAAGGTCCGCTCGGGTGGGAGCCGATCCCGAATCTCTGGCGTGGCGTTGTTTCCGTAAACCGCGTAGAGACGGTCGCTGACTTCCTCGAAGGCGTCGAGGGCGTCCTCGTTCAGGAAGTCCCCGGCGTGGACGACGGCGTCGGCCTCCTCGACGGCCTCCCGCGCCCGACCTTCCAGTTCGTGACCCGACCGACTGTGCGTGTCCGAGAGGACGACTATCATCGTCTCGGCGTAGGAGTCGAGGGTTCCTGAGCGTTTCCGTCTCTGGTCCGGTCGAAGGCATCGATTCCAGTTGCAATCACTTTCTTACCCGCTGGCCGAGAAGGACAGGGCAATGGCGGAAAGCAAGTCGGTCGTCATCGCCGCGCTGATAGCGAACGGCGCGATAGCGGTGCTGAAGTTCCTCGGCTTCCTGTTGACGGGAAGCGCGGCGATGCTCTCGGAGACGTACCACTCCATCTCGGACACGGGGAATCAGGTGTTCCTACTCATCGGCATCAGGTATAGCAATCGAGAGGCGAGTCGCGCCCACCCGTTCGGCTACGGGAAGGCCCAGTTCTTCTACAGCTTTCTGGTGAGCGTCCTGCTGTTCGGCATCGCCGGGTGGGAAAGCGCAAAACACGGGTACGACGCGATAATGCACCCCCACATCTCCGGGCAAGGGTCGGCTATCCTCCTCGGCTACACGTTCCCGGCGGTGTGGGTCAACTACGGCGTGCTGATCGGCGCTATCGTCTTCGAGGCCTGGGCCCTGAAGAAGGCGTGGGCGGGGATGAAGAAGGACATCGAGCACCACGGCTGGAGCGGGTTGAAGGAAGCGTTCAGGAAGACCACCAACGTGACGACGCTGACCGCGTTCACCGAGGACACCATCGCGATGTCCGGAGCGGGGATCGCCCTCCTCGGGGTGTACCTCTCCAGAGTCACCGGCAACCCGCTCTACGACGCGGTGTCGGCCCTCCTCATCGGCATCATGCTCATGGGCTTCGCGCTGGCGCTGGCGTGGGAGAACAAGCGCCTCCTGCTCGGCGAGAGCCTCCCGAGGTCCGACGAGCGGGAACTCCGAGAGATCGTCGAGGGCTGGGACGGCGTGGTGAGCATCGCGGACTTCCGGACGGTCGTCTTCGGCCCGGAGGACGTGCTCGTCACCGCCGACGTCGCCTTCGGCGAGGGAATCGAGACGGCCGAGATGGACGACACGATAACCGCCCTCGAAGACGCCCTGATGGAGGCGAACGGGAGCGTGTCCAAGGTGTACATCGAACCCGAGACGCGGTGGCGGAGTCGGCTCGGGGAAACCGCAGAGTAGTAGTTTTCACGACGTTTGAGCGGCAGAGACGACGACCAGAACTACTGCAATGAGAAATTCAGCGTTTGCCACTTGTTGGACGTGACAGTCACGATGTTTTGAATTTCGCCATGCGACGTTATTCGGAGCGGTGTTTCGGTCGTCTGCGGCCGACATTCGATTTCGAATCCGCTGTACGAGTCGAGCGTCTGTGCGTCTGTGAGAGCTATCGTCGTCGGCGAATCGAACGAGCGCCACGTCCGGCCGTCCGATTGCCGGGGTTCGCTCGCACCCCGGACGAACGAAAGTTCAGGGACATTCGTGCCCACGTCGTACGTATCGAGTTTGTGCCCAGTGCCCCCGCGAAGGGTGAGTTTCGAGACCTTCAGGAAGTCACTCGTCACGCCCTCCTGCTCGAAGGTGAGCGAGAACCGCGGTGGCCTCATGCTCGCGAGTTCAGTCTCGGTCGGAGGAGTGGTCGTCGATTGAGCAGGAGCCTCTGTAGTCGTTGATGGGGAAGTGGTTTCGTCCCGTCGAGTAGTTCTCAGTGGACGAGTTGTAGACGGAACGGAAGATGTCGAAGTCGTCTTGGTGGCTGTGGTAGTTGTCATCTGCGGAGAACTGGAATCATCGTCAAACGAGTTACATCCGGTCAACGTGACTATCGATCCGGCGAGCAGTTGGAGAAATCGTCTCTTGGAGGATTGCTTCGTCATTTGAGTCGTGTTCTAATCACCCCACGGGAGACATAAACCTGTTCTATAACTATACATTCATGTTATCTATATTTAGAAAGATGTATATTTTCCATACCTAATCGTTAATTGAAGCATGTCAGAACACGAGTCATACTTCAACTCCCTCCATTCGGGAGGGGATGAGTGTACGACGGAACGAGCCTACATAATGCTCCATCCGAATACATCCTACGAGGAAGATTCCTTCCTCCAGTCGTCAGACGACATTCCGACTGCACTAGACGGTGCATTCTCGCAGTTGCTGAATGCGAACGCAATCTCGTACTACGAAATTAGCATTCTAGATACTTCCGTCGCAAACTACCCTGATTTCAGCGACTTGACTAACAATAACATTGATGACAAGTTCAAGGCTTACCTGACGACCGATTCCTCGCAGGATAACGGTACTGGGACCAACCTGAAAAATTACAACGGCCTCCACCTTCTCGTTCATTCGGCGGGTTGTAACGAAGACATCTGCGGTGGCGAATACGCAGACGATGTCTGTGGAGACGAAGGCCAAGAATACTCTGCGTTTTCTCGAGGCGTGATGGGATGGACTGGTGCAGAGTGTAATACGCACAGTGGAATGAGGAAAAACTCTGCAATCCAAGAAGTCGTGCACGGATTCATCCGATACAAAGGTATCGATTACCAGGACCTGTGCCACGACGATTCCACTCCGACCACTTACCTAGAGCATCGTCTCGGGAAAGTCGACAAATACGGGAGAATTACGCCTATGTTGACATACCACGACGACGAGAGCAACCTAGTCAACGCAGGAAAGTGTGACGGATACTCTGCAAATGACAACTACGACTTCACCCAAACGCTCACTAGCTGTACGGAAACAGCGGTCAAGCAGAGTGCGAACCGAATGTGCATAAGCCAGACGAAACCGGATTACTGCGACAACATCTAATAAGAGGGATACGATGACTGAGAATACACTTACTCGACGGAAAGCACTGAAGCTGACCGGGCTTGCTAGCGGCGTCGGACTGGCCGGACTCGCTACCGGAAAGCAAACCGAGAACGAACTGCGACTCATCGAGACCGAGATCGAGTACCAACTCCCAGACGGCTCCAGCTACCATCGGTTCCATCACGACTCCGCAGCCCCGTATCACGTCGACGAAGAACAGGGCGTCGTCAAGATTACGGAACTAACGCCGGATGCCCTTCGAGAAAAGCTGAGTGGTGACAAACCGTTAGTGCGGGACCAAGACTCAGAGAACGTCGGGGCCGCACAGTTCGGCAACAAGCAAATCGAACAGCTTCCGTTGGCGTTCGCAACCCGCAGTCGATTGGCGGAAACGGTCTCGCTCTCCGAACCCGTTTCGCTTCCCTCTGTCAGAGTGCGACCGGGGCAATCGAAGGCGAAGATCGAAACCCCCGTCGGTACGAAGGAAATCAGTCCCGGTAACACGGTCGAAACGAAACTTCCGTCGCAGGAGGTCGTTGCGAACACCATCACCGTTCTAGACGAAAAAGCGACCGACTCGTCGATTCCGCCCCACCGACGAGGTCTGAAGGAAGAATACGGGACAGTCAGCGTAACAGCGACCCCTACGCTCCGCGTGAGAGACTACGGAAAGCTAAGTGTTGAAGAAAAGTAGATCCGACCCAGCGGCCAATTTTTCTTTTTGATATCCACATCCTCTCTCTAACCCGTCACTTCCACCGGAGAGCGAGAGTTTAAACGTCAAGCCGAGCAAACCCCTCCCGTGGCAGAGACGAACGGGTATACGCGCTTCTTCCCCTACGAAGAGCCGTACGCGAACCAGCGAGAGGCGATGGACCGCATCTACAACTCCCTCTCGCGCGGTCAGGACGTGCTCTTCGAGGGGGCCTGCGGGACGGGCAAGACCCTCTCCTCGCTGGTGCCCGCGCTGGAGTACGCCCGTGAAGAGGACAAGACGGTCGTCATCACGACCAACGTCCACCAGCAGATGCGCCAGTTCGTCGCCGAGGCCCGAGCGATCACGCAAGAGGAACCCATCCGGGCCGTCGTCTTCCGGGGGAAGGGGTCGATGTGCCACATCGACGTGGGGTTCGAGGAGTGTCAAGTGTTGCGGGACAACACCTACGAGGTGGTGGACGCCGAGCGCGATCTGGAGGACCTCGAATCCCGCGAAGAGGAGCTTCTAGAGGAAGCCCAGGAGGGCGACGACCGGGCGATAGAGGCCCGGAGCGCGGTCATGGACGAGCTAGAACAGGTTCAGGAGCGCGTCGAGGGGCTGGAGGAGCAGAACACCTGCGAGTACTACTACAACAACCTCGTCGGCGACAACGACGACTTCTACTCGTGGCTCTACGACGACGTGCGAACGCCCGACGACATCTACGAGTTCGCCGAGGAGCAGCAACTCTGCGGCTACGAACTCCTGAAAGACGGCATGGAGGGCGTCGATCTGGTCGTCTGCAACTACCACCACCTCCTCGACCCGATGATCCGCGAGCAGTTCTTCCGGTGGCTCGACCGGGACCCCGAGGACGTCATCGCCATCTTCGACGAGGCCCACAACGTCGAGGACACCGCCCGCGAACACGCCGCGCGGACCCTGACCGAGAACACCCTCGACTCCGCGCTGGACGAGCTACAGGACTCCGACGACGCCCGGAGCGAGCCCGCCTACAACGTCATCTCGGCGTTCCGGGCGGCGCTGGAGGAGACCTACGAGGACGCCTTCGGGTTCGGCGACCGGGAAGCCGTCGGCGAGAACTGGGAGGACGTCTCCATCTCGAACGACGACAGGCGCGACGACCTCACGCTCAACTTCCTCCAGCAGTACACCGGCAAGGGCATCGACACGGAACTGGACCTCACGGTCCACCTCGGCCGCGACCTCGACGAGGAGTACGAGGAGGCCTACAAGAACGGCGAGACGACCACCCGGCAGGAGTGCCAGACCCTCCACGCCGCCAAGTTCATCCAGTCGTTCATGGACGAGAGCACGGAACTCGGCCAGTACCCGGTCGTGTCCGTCCGGCGGGACGAGGCCACCGACGAGGTGTACGGCCGGGCCGAACTCTACACCTGCATTCCGCGAGAGGTCACGGCGGACCTCTTCTCGGAGGTGTACGCCACGGTGCTGATGAGCGCGACCCTCCGACCCTTCGACGTGATCGGGGACGTACTGGGTCTCGAAGACCCGGCCTCGCTGGCCTACGGCCTCCAGTTCCCCGAGGAGAACCGCCGGACGTTCACGGTCAAGACGCCCGCCCTCTTTTCGAGCGAGCGCGACGACCCCGACACCCAGCAGGCCATCGCGGACGTACTCCGGGACGCCGTGGATTTCACCGCGGGCAATACCCTCCTGTTCTTCCCGAGCTACGCCGAGGCCGAGCGTTACTACGACCGACTCGACCGGGAGTTCGTCGGGAGCGACGCGACCCTCTACGCGGACGAGCCGGGCACCTCCGTCGAGGAACTCCGCCAGCAGTTCGTCGCCGACGACAACGCGGCGCTGTTCACCTCGCTCTGGGGCACCCTCGCGGAGGGCGTCAGCTTCGACGGCGACGACGCCCGCACCGTGGTCGTGGTCGGCGTCCCGTACCCCCATCTCGACGACCGGATGGAGGCCGTCCAGGAGGCCTACGACCGCGCCTTCGCCGACCGTTCGGGCCGGGACTCCGGCTGGGAGTACGCCGTCGAGATTCCGACCATCCGGAAGACCCGGCAGGCCCTCGGCCGGGTGATCCGCGCGCCCGAGGACTTCGGGGTCCGCGTGCTGGTGGACAAGCGCTACACCGAGGCGGGAGCCAAGGAGATGGGCAAGTACAGCGTCCGCGAGACCTTCCCGGCGGAGGAGCGCGCCGAGATGCTGGACGTCGCGCCCGAGAAGCTGAAGTTCGCCATGCTGAACTTCTACTCGGACAACGACGCGTGGGACGGCGGCCCGCCGACGCCGTGAAACGTTGCGACTCGGCGGACGGCACGCGGCACGCGCTCGGTGACGCAAACCACCGGTAGCGCCCGGTGGAACAGCCAGCAAGGCGCGCTCCGTGAACAGACCACCGGAAGCGTTCGGTGCGACTAACTCCGGGTGGGACTGAAAGGGGCCGCCCAGTCGCGTGTACGTGGTCGTCTCAGCGTGGCCAGTATCTCCGCGGGGGTGGTGCGGAGAGCGCCGAGATATCCCGCTGAGCGGCCTCCTCGTGAGCGAAGCGAATGAGGGCTCGTCGGACGCGGTTTGTCCGACGGTGGCGACCGGGCGGGGGCTTTCTGGGAAGAAACGGTGGCGACTCTAGTTATTGAGCCTGTAAAATATCTATATCTATGTTAAAGAAAGGTATAGATATTTATAGGGAGTATATCTATGTCTACGCCGGGAGCGAGAACGTCGCCACTTCCTCCTCGTAGTTCGCGTCCCAGAGGACCAACCGATTGACCGTCCACATCACTGGTTCAATCTCGCGCTCCGCGAACCGCCGCGCCGCCGCCACGTCGCCACCCCGGGCCAGCGTGACGTGGGGCACGTAGTCGTCGCCCTCGAACTCCTCGACGGCCGGAAACTCGTCGAGGAGTCGTCGGTGAATCCGCCGAAGGCCCGAACTCTCGACCGCGAGGTAGACCACCGGCCCCTCCCCGAGCGGCGGGTGCTCGAAGACGCCGATTTGGGAGACGCGGGCCTCGAACGCGGGCGCGCCGGCGAGCGCCGTGCGAACCTGCTCGCGCAGTCGGGGGACGCCGCCCGGCGGGGCGTCGCCGAGGCGCTTGCAGAGGAGTGTATGGCGCTCGCGGATCGTCTCGAAGCCGAGCAGGGCGGGACGGAACTCCTCGGCGAGACGTTCCACCGCTCCGGGAACCGGGACGTTGAGGCTATACACTGGCGGAAAATCGGTAGTCGAGCGACAAGAGCGTGATGATTCGACGACCACCGACGGCGGTCGTACGCGGCGGCAATCCGAGGACCTACGCCGACCGGAGAATCTACGCCGATTCGAGGACCTACACCGACTCGAGCGCGCTCGACAGGGACTCGGGGAGCGGCGACGCCGCGAACGCGGGGTCGAGGATCCCGATGGTGAGCAGGGCGACGAGGAAGACGAACAGGACCTTCAGCAGATCTTCGGTCTGGACGGTGGCGCGTCCGACGGTCATGCTTTCCATTCGAGCAAGGGTATCGAAAAACGTTGCGGCCGAATCACCTGAAAGTAGTAGCCGAATTTCCTGTTCGTCCGTCAACTGCAAACGTTGCCCCACCGAAAGGGTTTAAAACCCTCGCCGACCAAGCTACTGTCGATGACGCGGACTCGCAGACCCTCGGCGCTCGCCCCGTCCGAGAGCCGCGAGTCCGGCTCCTTCTCGACCCGACGACGACCGGGGTCTCCCTAGACCCCACTCTCTCCTCAGCCATCGATTCCACCGGTTTCGCCCCCTGACGACGCCACCCGTATCGTCGGAGAACTACCTCGCAGTCACCAGACGCGACGTTACAGCGCGTCCAGACTGCACCCCCACAGACACCACCGAAAATCCACGACCAACATGACAGGAACGTCGAAAGTCGCGCTCGCCTTCTCGGGCGGGCTCGACACCACGGTATGCGTCCCGCTGCTCGAAGAGGAGTACGACTACGACGAAGTTGTCGGCGTCACGGTAGACGTCGGCCAGCCCGCCGAGGAGTTCGACGAGGCGGAGGAGACCGCCGAAGCGCTCGACCTCGACCACCACGTCGTGGACGCCAAGGCCGAGTTCGCCGAACAGTGCCTCGACGCGGTGACGGCCAACGCGACGTATCAGGGCTACCCGCTCGGGACGGCCCTCGCCCGGCCGGTCATCGCCGAGGCCATCCTCGACGTCGCCGAAGCGGAGGACTGCGACGGAATCGCTCACGGTTGCACCGGCAAGGGCAACGACCAGTTGCGCTTCGAGGCGGTCTGGCGCGAGTCGGACCTCGAAGTCGTCGCGCCCGTCCGCGAACTCGGCCTCACCCGCGAGTGGGAGATGGAGTACGCTGAGGAGTTGGACCTGCCCGTCGAGGGCGGCAACGAGGGCGACTGGAGCATCGACACCAACCTCTGGAGTCGCTCGGTCGAGGGCGCGGACCTCGAAGACCCCGGCTACGTCCCGCCGGAGGACATCTACGAGTGGACCGACGCGCCGGGCGAGAAGGGGAGTGAAACGATTCAAATCACCTTCGAGGAGGGCTACCCCGTCGCCATCGACGGAGAGGAACTACCCGCAGTCAACCTCATCGAGTACCTCAACGACCTCGCGGGAAGCTACGGAGTCGGTCGTACCGACATGATGGAGGACCGCATGCTCGGCCTGAAGGTGCGCGAGAACTACGAGCACCCGGCCGCGACCACGCTCCTCAACGCCCACGAGGCACTCGAAGGGTTGGTCCTGACCGAGGAGGAGCGCTCGTTCAAGAAACAGGTGGACCAGCAGTGGGCCGAGAAGGCCTACGAAGGACTCCTGTCCGCCCCGCTCGTGGCCGCCCTCGACGGGTTCGTGGACGCCACGCAGGAGAAGGTCACCGGCACCGTGACGATCAAGTTCGAGGGCGGGCAGGCCCGTCCGGTCGCCCGCGAGAGCGAGTTCGCGGTGTACTCCGAGTCGGCCGCCTCGTTCAACACCGAATCCGTCGGCGACATCGCCCAAGACGACGCGACGGGCGTCGCCAAGTACCACGGCTTCCAGTCGAGACTGGCCAACGGGGTTGCCAGCGCCGAAGCGAAAGACGCCGAAGCGAAGAAGGACGAACTGCTGGCCGACGGCGGCAGTGACGGAGACGACGGCGAGGAGAGCGAGGAGGACGAGTAGATGTCCGAGGAGAGCGAATCCCGAGGGTCCGACGTGGTGCGCCGCAAGCGCTTCAGCGGCGGCCCCGCCCGCGGGTTCCTCTCCAGCCTCGCCGCCGACGAGCGCATCTTCGCGGCCGACCTCGCGACCGACCGCGCCCACGTCGTGATGCTCGCCGAGCAGGGCATCGTCGGCGAGGACGACGCCGCGGCCATCCTCTCGGCGCTGGACGAGGTGGAGGCCGCGAGCTTCGACGCCCTGCCCGACGGCGAGGACGTACACGCCGCCATCGAGACGGCGGTCATCGACCGCGCGGGCGACGTGGGCGGGAAGATGCACACCGCCCGGTCGCGCAACGACGAGGTGGCGACCTGCATCCGGTATCGCTTGCGCGAGGACGTGCTGGACGCCGTCGAGGCGACCCTCGGACTCCGCGAGGCGCTGGTCGAGGCCGCCGAGACCCACGCCGGGACCGTGATGCCCGGCTACACCCACCTCCAGCCCGCACAGCCCACGACCGTCGGTCACTACCTGCTCTCGTACGAGCAGGCCGTCGGCCGCGACACCGAGCGGCTGTTCGACGCCTACGGCAGGGTGAACCGGTCGCCCCTCGGCGCGGCCGCCTTCGCGGGGACGCCCTTCGACGTGGACCGCGAGCGCACCGCCGAGTTGCTGGGGTTCGAGGACGTCGCGACGAACTCGATGGACGCGGTCTCGACCCGTGACTTCCTCGTGGAGGTCGTCGCCGCGCTGGCGAACCTCGCCACCACGGTCTCGGGGCTCGCCGAAGACCTCGTGGACTTCTCGAAGGACGGCCTCGCGGCGCTGTCGGACGACTACGCCTCGACCTCCTCGATCATGCCCCAGAAGAAGAATCCCGACACGCTCGAACTCGTGCGGGCGACCGCCGGGGACGCCTCTGCGGGGCTGAACGGCCTGCTGACGACCCTGAAGGGGCTGCCGCGCGCGTACAACCGCGACCTCCAGAAGGCGACCCCGCACGCGTGGGAGAGCGTCGATGCGGTGACGGAGGCCGTCGAGGTCGCCGCCGGAGCCGTCGCCACCGCGACGTGGAACGAGGAGGCGCTCGCGGCTGCCGCGGGCGAAGGCTTCTCGACCGCGACGGGGGTCGCCGACCTGCTGGCGATGGCTGGCGTTCCCTTCCGCAAGGCCCACGAAGTTGTCGCTGAAAGCAGTGAAACCATTGCTAAAGGCGAGGAACACGTTGCCGAAAGCAACGTAAAAGAGTTCCACTACGAGGCGCTCGACGCCGCGGCCGCGGAGGTCCTCGGCGACGCACTGTCGGCCTTCGTGGAACCCGAAGCCGTTCGGGCGGCGCTCGACCCCGCCGAGAGCGTGGCGGCCCGCGACTCGACCGGCGGACCTGCACCCGAGGCAGTGGTCGAAGGACTCGCGAGCGCCGAGGAGCAGGCCGCCGCGGGCGAGGAGACGCTGACCGAGAAGCGCGCGGTCCTCGCCGACGCCGACGAGAAGTTGCGACGGGAGGTGGGTCGATATGTCTGAGCGACGACCGGCGTCGATGCGACCGGCGGCGCGACGACCGACCGCGCCGCGGCCGACGCCACCGCGACCGGTCCCCCCGGGGACCGCATTTATATGGATTCGAACCCGCCAAACTGGTTCGGCCTGACGCAGCATTTGCCCGTTTCACGCCGTTAGAGCCGAGTATTTCCTATGTAGTCTATCCAATAAATTCGATGGGTTTAAGTTTCACACTGGGTTAGAGAGAACTGCCATGACCGAATGCGTCGAGTGCGGGGCAGACGTGACCCTGCACGAAGATAGCGAGGTAGGAGAGATCGTAGACTGCACGACCTGCGGCGCGGAACTGGAAGTCGTCGACCGACACCCGCCAGTCCTCGACCGAGCCCCGGAGCTCGAAGAGGACTGGGGGGAGTAAATTGCAGATCGGACTACTCTACTCCCGGATACGGAAGGACGAGAAGCTCCTCCTCTCTGAACTCCGCGAGCGCGGCCACGACGTGGTGAAGATCGACGTGCGCGACCTCCAGTTCGGGCTGGCCGAAGCGCCCGAGATTCTCGCGGACCTCGACCTCGTGGTGGACCGCTGTCTCGCCACGAGCCGGAGCCTCTACGCCACGCAGTTCTGCGATGCCTACGGCGTCCCGGTGGTCAACTCGGCCGAGACCGCCCAGACGTGCGCCGACAAGGTTCACAACAGCCTCGCGCTCGCTGGCGCTGGCGTCCCCACGCCCGCGACCGACGTGGCGTTCACCAAGGAGTCGGCGCTGGAGAGCATCGAGAAATTCGGCTACCCCTGCGTGCTCAAGCCCGTAGTCGGCTCGTGGGGCCGCCTGATGGCGAAGATCGACTCCCGGAGTGCCGCCGAGGCGATTCTGGAGCACAAGGCGACCCTCGGCCACTACGAGCACAAGGTGTTCTACGTTCAGGAGTTCGTGGACAAGCCGGGCCGCGACATCAGGGTCCTCGCCGCGGACGGCGACCCCATCGCCGCGATGGTCCGGTCGTCGGACCACTGGCTCACCAACGCCGCGAAAGGTGCGGAGACGGAGGAATTCGAACTCGACGCCGAAGCCGAGAGTCTGGTGAAAGCCGCCAGCGACGCGGTGGGCGGCGGTCTGCTCGGCATCGACCTGATGGAGGTCGGCGGCGACGACGAGAACAGTTACACCGTCCACGAGGTCAACCACACGGTCGAGTTCAAGTCGCTGAACGAGGCCGCGGACGCCGACGTTCCGGCCGCCGTGGTCGATTGGCTCGAAGCGAAAGCCGGAGTCAAGCAGGAGGTGGTCGCCTGATGCCTCTGACGAACGACGCGAACGCGGCAGACGCGGCCGCCGTCGATACCGAAACGGACGCGGACGCTCTCACCGCCACCGTCGTCGGCGGCTCCGGCTTCGCGGGCGGCGAACTCCTGCGTCTCCTCGCGGGCCACCCGAACTTCGAGCTCGTCGGCGCGACCAGCCGCGAGTACGCCGGCAAGTCGGTCGGCTCGGTCCACCCGAACCTCCGGGGGAGCGACCTCCGCTTCGTCGAACCCGGAGACCTCGACTCGGCGGACGTGCTGTTCGCCGCGACGCCTCACGGCGTCTCGATGGCTCAGATCGAGGAGTTCTACGAGGTCGCCGACACCGTGGTGGACCTCAGCGCGGACTTCCGGCTGAACACCACCGAGCAGTACGAGGAGTGGTACGACGGCCACGACGCGCCCGACTATCTGGACGAGGCGGTGTACGCCCTGCCGGAACTCCACCGCGAGGAGCTCCCCGGAGCAAATCTCATCGCCGCGGGCGGCTGCAACGCCACCGCGACGATTCTGGGTCTCTACCCTCTCTTCGAGGGCGACCTGCTCTCGGGCGACGAGCAGATCGTCGCGGACGTGAAGGTCGGCTCCTCGGAGGGCGGCGCTGGCGCGAGCAAGGCTGGAAGCCACCCCGAGCGCTCAGGGGTCGTCCGGCCCTACGCGCCGACCGGCCACCGCCACGAGGCCGAGATCGAGCAGGAGTTAGGAGCCTCAGTATCCTTCTCGGCCCACGCCGTGGACATGGTCCGCGGGGCGGCCGCGACGTGCCACGTGTTCCCCGAGGAACCCGTCTCGAAAGGCGACCTCTGGGGAGCCTTCCGCGGAGCCTACGAGGAGGAACCCTTCGTCCGGCTCCAGTCGGGCGGTTCGGGCGTCTATCGCTACCCCGAGCCCAAGGCCGTGGCCGGAACGAACCACGCCGAAGTGGGGTTCGAACTGGACCCCGGAAACGAGCGCGTGGTCGTCTTCAGCGCCATCGACAATCTGGTGAAGGGGACGGCCGGGCAGGCGGTCCACGCCGCCAACGTCGCGCTCGGCTTCGAGGAGACCGCGGGACTGGAGTTTCAGGGATTGCACCCGGTGGGAAGCCCATGATGGAAGACGCCTGCACCGAGAACTCGACCGAATCCGACTACACCAAAGACGAACTCGAAGCGGCCCACGAGCAACTCATCGACAACGACCTCGGAGACGACGGGTTGCGAGCGGACGGAGGAGAGATTCAGGAACGGAATCCGCCGGTCGTCGTCAAGATCGGCGGCGCGCGGGCCGTCGAGCCTGCGGGCGCGCTCGCGGACGTGGCCCACCTCGTCGCCAACGGCGAGGACGTGGTGGTCGTCCACGGGGGCTCGACGGCGGTGGACGACACCCTCGAACGCCTCGGCGAGGAACCCGAGTACGTCGAGACCCCCGGCGGCGTCGTCGGCCGGTTCACCGACGAGACCGCGATGGAGGCGTTCGAGATGGTCCTGCCGGGCAAGCTCAACACCGACCTCGTGGCGGCCCTCCAGAACCAAGGAGTTGACGCCGTGGGACTGTCGGGTACCGACGGAAAGCTCCTGACCGGCCCGCGCAAGTCGGCGGTGAAGGTCCTCGAAGGCGGTCGCAAGAAGATTCGCAGAGGGGACCACTCCGGGAAAATCGAGTCGGTCAATGCCGACCTGCTGGAGACCCTGCTGGCCGACCACTACGTCCCGGTCGTGACGGTCCCGATGCTCGCAGAAGAGAGCGACGGGGCCGGAAGCGCGAGCGAGTTCACACCGGTCAACGCCGACGCCGACCGCGCGGCCGCCGCCATCGCGGGCGCGCTGGGCGGCGAACTGGTCGTGCTGACCGACGTCGCTGGCGTCTACGAGAATCCGGACGATTCGGACTCGCTCATCGAATCGGTCGGGACCCCCGCAGAACTCGAATCGGCCAAGGACGCCGCGGAGGGGTTCATGACGAAGAAGGTCATGGCCGCCGTCGAGGCACTGGAAGGCGGCGCGGCCTCGGTCGTGGTCGCGGACGCGAACAACCGCGACCCCATCACGGCCGCCCGGACCGGCCACGGGACGGAGTTCGAACCGGGGGCGGTCAGATGAGCGGGAGCTTCGTGTATTCGGAGAAGCCCATCCAGATCGAGGGCGGCGAGGGGCCGTACCTCTACGACGACGCCGGAAACGAGTACCTCGACTTCGGCGCGAGCTACGGGGTCGCTACCGTCGGCCACTGCCACCCAGAGGTCGTCTCGGCGGTCCAGTCCCAGATGGAGGAACTGACCTTCGTGCAGGCCAGCTACCCCAACGCGGCCCGCGACGCCCTCTACGAGAAGCTCGCGGCGGTCGCGCCCGACGGGTTGGAGAACGTCTGGCTGTGCAACTCCGGGACCGAGGCCAACGAGGCGGCCCTCAAGTTCGCCCGGAGCGCCACGGGCAACTCGAAGGTCGTCGCGGCGATGCAGGGGTTCCACGGTCGCACGATGGGCGCACTCTCGGCGACGTGGAAGTCCAAGTACAAACAGCCCTTCGAGCCCCTCGCGGGGGATTTCGAGTTCGTCCCCTACGGCGACGAGGAGGCCCTCGCCGAGGCCGTGGACGACGAGACGGCCGCCGTCCTGCTCGAGCCGATTCAGGGCGAGGGCGGCGTGAACCCGGCTCCGGAGGACTACCTGCAGGTCGCCCGTGAGGTCACGAACCAAACCGGGTCGGCCCTGATTCTGGACGAGATACAGACCGGCCTCGGCCGGACCGGGGCCCTCTGGGCCTGCGAGAAGCGCGGCGTGACGCCCGACCTGCTCACCTCGGCGAAGGGCCTCGGCGGGGGCCTTCCGGTCGGTGCGACCCTCTGCGCCGACTGGATCGCCGAGGACGCGGGACCGCACGGCTCGACCTTCTCGGGCGGGCCGGTCGTCAGCGCCGCGGCCGAGGCGACGCTCTCGATAATTGCCGAGGAAAACATTCCGAAAGATGCGAGCGAGGTCGGCGATCATCTCCAGTCGAAACTGAGGGGTTCCGAGTTACCGATTCGCGCGGTCCGGGGCGAGGGGCTCCTGCTCGGCGTCGAGGTGAAGCGCGGCGCGAACCGCCTGCTGAAGCGGCTGGCGATGGATCACGGGATTCTGGCGCTCCCCGCCGGACGGACGGTGGTTCGCCTGCTCCCGCCCCTCGTCGTCGAGGAGTCCCACGCCGACGAAGTGGTCGCGGCGCTCGAAGCCGTGTTGGCGGAGGCGAAAGCATGAGCGCGAGCGCCAAGTCCGCAGTGGGCGAGGAGGCGGCCCGCCAGTTACTCCACGATCTCGTGGAGATTGCGTCGCCCTCCGGCGACGAGCAGGAGTGTGCCGAGCGCCTCGCGGCCTTCTTCGAGGAGCGCGGCCGGGAGGTCTGGCTGGACGAGGTGGGCAACGTCCGCGCGCCCGCCGACGACTCGGTGCTTCTGACATCCCACATCGACACCGTGCCGGGCGACATTCCAGTGAGGATAGAAGCTGACGAACTCTGGGGCCGCGGCAGCGTGGACGCCAAGGGGCCCCTCGCGGCGATGGCCGTCGCGGCGGTCGAGACCGGCGTCAGCTTCGTCGGCGTCGTCGGCGAGGAGACCGACTC
>PXSM01000058.1 GCA_003023465.1 Halobacteriales archaeon SW_6_65_15
TCAAGTCCAACTTCGCGGTCGGCGAGATCATCGAAGAGGACTTCTGAACCAACCTTTTGCGGCGCGAGGTACTCTCCGAGTACCTCGCTTGCAAAACGTTGATGAAAAGCCCACCGCGCGTCCCTTCGGCCGCTAAAGCGGCCTCCGGTCCTTTCTTTCCACTTTGAGAGTAGCGTCGAGCGAAAGCAGTCAGTTGGTTGCACCTTAGCGCTCGATGGTGGCGATCTCGGTGGTGCGGTCGATGATGACGTCCACGAGTTCCGGCACGACCGTCCAGATTCCGTAGTAGCTGTCGGGTTCGCGCTCCACGGCGACCATCGCGGCCTTCGCGGCGTCGTTGCCGTCGCCGTCGTAGGCGACCAGCCACGTGCCCGCCAGCGAGTGGCTCTCGCCGTGGACGACGAACTCGGGAGCATCGACGGGGACGAAGTCGGGGTCCTCGAAGACGTGTACCTCGGCTCCCTCGGCCGCGATGGCCGCGTAGAGGTCCCACTGGTCGTCCATCGTGGCGAGTCGCTGCTGGCCCCCGACGTAGAGGCGGCCGCGGCCCGCGCGCCACGCCAGCTTCTCGACGCGATTCGAGAGGGCGCGGAGGTCGCTTCGGTCGTCGTATCCGGCCAGAAAGAGCGTGTCGGCCGGATCGAAAGCGGAGACCAGCCCCGTCTGGTCGGCGTCTCGACCGGGGTGGACGAGCGCGCCGTCGATGAGTACGTCGTCGTGCAGGACGGCGAACTCCGCGGGCTGGTCGTCGACGAGTGTGGTGCCGACCGTCACGTCGTCGATGTCGAGGTACTTGCCGAGCGTGTCCCCGAGGAGTTCGAGCGACGACTCGGGACAGTCGGTGTTGAACGCCGCGAGGATCAGCGTTTCGGGGACGTCTTCGGGCGTCACTCGCGGCTCCCTGCCGAGGTTCGGGTCGGACATGAAGGTGATAGCGATTCGACGGACGAGGTAGTAAGCGTAGCGGCCACTGGAAGAGCAGCGTGAGGGGCGAAAAGATCAAGGAATCTCGAAAGTCCCCGCAAGCCGAGTTTGCGACAGAAGTGCTGGAACGGTGGTCGTGCCAGCGCACGCCGAGTGATTTCGGTCATACTGAGCGCAGACAAGGAGTATAAGATTGATTCTAGTAGAATTGTACGTCTGTCTAAGGGATGTGGAGAGCGTTCTATCTCGCCCACGACGTACCGCTTAAGCCGACGGAGAACCGAGAGGAGGTCGAGACGTGTCCGACGCGACCCTCACCTTCGAGGACGGGACCATCCGAATCGAGACCGACGCGACCCTCGACCACCCCGCCGTCGAGAGCGACGCCCGGACGAAGAACCACCGAGCGCCCGCCTTCCGATACCCCGATCTGCGCGAGTATCTGGCTGAGGTGGGCATCTCCTACGAAGACCGGGTTCTCGACGCACCCGACCTCTCCGACCTCGCTTCGACCTACGAACTCCGGGAGTACCAGCGGGAGGCGCTGTCGGCGTGGGAGAGCGAGGGTCGGCGGGGCGTGCTCGAACTCCCGACCGGAAGCGGCAAGACCGTCATCGGCCTGAAAGCCATCGAGAGCCTCCAGACCGCGACCATCGTCGTCGTCCCGACCATCGACCTGCTGGAGCAGTGGCGGCGCGAACTGGAATCGGAGTTCGACGTACCGGTCGGCCAGTTGGGCGGCGGCGAGCAGACGGTGGAAGCCCTCACGGTCTCGACATACGACTCGGCCTACCTGCGCGCCGACGAGTTAGGTGACCGGTTCGGCCTCGTCGTCTTCGACGAGTGCCACCACCTCGGCGGGCAGGGCTAACGGGACGCCGCCCGCCTCGCCGACCTCCTCGGGCCGAAGGTGTACGCCATCGACCCAGACGAACTCGCGGGCGAACACCTCGCACCCTACGACATCAAGCGCCTCGAAGTCGAACTCACCGACGCGGAGCGCGAGCGCTACGAGGCCGAGAACGAGGTGTTCACGAACTATCTCGCCAAGTCGAACATCCGGATGCAGAGCGGGAGCGACTATCAGGAACTGGTCAAGCGCTCCGGCTCCGACCCCGAGGCCCGCGAGGCCCTGCTCGCCAAGCAGCGCGCCCGCGAGGTGATGATGAACAGCGACGCGAAGGTCGAGGCCCTCCGGACCGTCCTCGACCGCCACCGCGACGACCGAGTCATCGTCTTCACCGCCCACAACGACCTCGTGTATCGCCTCTCCGAGCGATTTCTCATCCCGGCCGTGACACACCAGACCGGGGCCGCCGAGCGCCGCGAAATCCTCGACCGGTTCCGCGAAGGCGACTACTCCCGCATCGTCACCTCGAACGTCCTCGACGAGGGCGTGGACGTGCCCGACGCCAACGTGGCGGTCGTCCTCTCCGGAAGCGGGAGCGAACGCGAGTTCACCCAGCGACTCGGGCGCATCCTCCGTCCGAAAGGCGACGAACGGCCCGCCCTGCTGTACGAGGTCGTCAGCGCCGAGACTGCCGAGGAGAGAGTCGCGGAGCGACGGCGGTAGAAGACGCGTCAGGTCCGCAGATCGACCTTGAGATCGCCCCGCCGATGGAACTGCTCGACGGTGAACTCGAACGGAATCTCTAACGTCGTCGTCTCGCCCGCCGGAACCGTCACCTCGCGCGACTCGCGGGACGCCACCGTCTCCGCGTTCTCGGTCGTCGTCTCTCCCTCCGCGTCACCCTCGCTCTCGCTGGTCGTCGCCGCCGCGGTCACGGTCACGTAGAGGTGTCCCGTCCCCTCCGACTCCCCCGAGTTCTCTATCGTGACCGTGACGACCAGTTCGCCGGAGTCGTCCTCGTGATAGTCGAAGTCCGTTACCTCCAGCGACGCCGACTCCTCGGCCCCCGATCTGCCGTCGGACTCCCCGCCGCCCGAGCACCCGGCGAGGAGCCCGAGACCTCCGGCGGTCCCTACCGCACCACATTTCCGCAGTATGTCACGTCGGTTCATAGGCGAGGGTCCAAGTCCAGCGGGATGAGTCTTCTGCTCTCGCACCGTTTTTGTACGCGCCGCCCCGACGTATTCGTATGCTCACGAAGGACCTGTTGCGGGTTTCGCGGGCGGGTGGAGGGTACCAGCCCCAGTTCGCCTCGCGCGAACACCGGCCGCTGGCCGCGCGGGTCCTCGGCACCTATCAGGGCCACGTCGGCGAACCCCGGGAGACGCTCGACGCGGCGCTGAAGGACCTCGAAACCGACGCCGACCACTTCAAACTGGTCCGGGGGTTCGCCAAGCTCCTCGAACGCGAGGCCGTCTTCGAGACCCGCGCCCCGGTCGAACCGGAACGCGCCCGTCGGGCCGCCTTCGAAGAGGCCGAGGCGGTCGGGGTGGTCTCCGAGGGCCAGCGCGCGACGGCCCTCCAACGGGCGAGCGACCGCCTCGGGACGGACCTCGACCCCGCGGACGTAGCCGACTCGCTCTACGCGGACCTCGACGAGCGACAGGTTCTCGCCGACTTCGAAGCCCGGTGGGACCCCGACGAACTCCTCGCGCAGTACAACCTCTCGTTGGCTCAGACCGCCCTCTTCGACGCGACCGAGGTGCGGGTCCGGACCACCGACCCGAAGGCGCTGGTGTCCGCGGTCAAGCGACTGCGCCTGATGTACGAAATCCGGAAGACGGAGAGCGGAGGAGCAGAGAGCGTGTCGGACCGCGAAGTCGTCGTCACCGGGCCGGACGCCCTGTTCCGCTCGACCCGGCGGTACGGTACCCGGTTCGCGCGACTCCTCCGAACCGTCGCCAAGGCCGACGCGTGGACCCTCGAAGCGACGGTGGACGACTACGACACCGAGCGCACCCTCTCGCTCTCGGACGACGACCCCGTGCGAGTGCCGGGCACCGAACCGGTCGCGGACGTGACCTTCGACAGCGGGGTCGAGGCCGACTTCGCCGCCCGGTTCGAGTCGCTGGGGCTGGACTGGGACCTCGTGCGCGAGCCCGAACCCCTCGAAACCGGCGCGCGGGTGATGATCCCCGACTTCGCGTTCGATTACCGGCACGCCGACTTCCGCGTCTTCTTCGAGATCATGGGCTTCTGGACGCCCGAGTACGTCGAGAAGAAGCTCTCGCAGCTCGAACGCGTCGAGGACGTGGAACTGCTGGTCGCGGTGGACGAGAGCCTCGGCGTCGGCGAGCGCATCGAGGCCCGCGACCACCGCGCGATTCCGTACTCGGGCACCATCCGGGTCAAGGACGTGCGCGACGCCCTCCGGCGGTACGAGGACGAACTGGTAGCTGAGAGCGCAGAAAATCTTCCCGACGAACTCGCGCCGGAGGCCGACGCCGTCTCGCTGGAAGCCCTCGCCAGCCAGCACGGGGTCAGCGAGGACGCCCTCGGCGACAAGTCGTTCCCCGACCACGAACTGGTGGGTCGGACCCTCGTGCGACCCGCGGTGCTGGACGACCTCCGGGACGAGATCGAGGACGGGTTGGCCTTCTCCGAAGTCGAGGACCTGCTGGCCGACCGCGGCGTCGAGGACGCGAGTGCGATTCTCTCGGAACTCGGG
This sequence comes from Halobacteriales archaeon SW_6_65_15, assembly GCA_003023465.1. Lineage (GTDB taxonomy): Archaea > Halobacteriota > Halobacteria > Halobacteriales > Haladaptataceae > Halorussus. The sequence continues at coordinate 4,503 of PXSM01000058.1, forward strand.
TTCGCTGTCGAGTGGGAGGGGCTGACGGGCGGAACCGTGAGAAAGACCGACTAGAGTTCCCGCTGCCGTCCCTTCGGCACCGGGCTCTGCAACTCCCCGTGCACGAACAGGCCCACTCCGAGCGGTTCCTGCTCTCCAGCGAGGTCGTGGGTCGCGACCAGATAGCCCCAGTCGCCGTCCCAGTCGAGTTCCTGCGTTTCACCTCGGACGAACCGTTGGGCCTGCTCGCGGGTGAGTTCGACGACGTTCTTGCTCGCTCGGCGGCCGAATCGCTGGACCGCGTTGGTCGTCGGCTTCCAGTGCTCCTGACGGGTCCGGAGGAACTTCATCCCGAGGGCTTCGACGCGGATGGGCGAGGCGATCTCGCCGTAGAGAATCCAGATTTTCCCTTTCCCCTTTTCCCAGAAGCTGTAGCCCTCGAAGGTCTCGGGCGGGATTCCGAATCGCTCGTCCCACCACTTGACGACCTCCTGCCGGGTCGCGCGGCCCTCGACCTCGCGCTCGTCGGCGGTCTCGGGCAGGCGGTCGAACTGCTGGCCGTCGTTGGTCGGCGGGTCGTTCGTGGGCTGGTCGTCGCTCATTCTCCCACCTCCAGTTTCGCGCAGAAGAACCCGCCGGTGTCGTTGTGGTGCGGGTAGAATCGCTTGGCCTTGCGGACGCTCTCGTCGTAGGTCTCGTCCTGCCACTCGGTGATACCCGGTGCGGAGTCGAGCGGAATCTCGAACTCCACGAGTCGGCAGTCCTCCTCGGCGAGGACGTGGTCCAGCACGGCCTCGTTCTCCTCGGGCGCGAAGGTGCAGGTCGAATAGACCACGGTGCCGCCCTCCTTGGTCGCCTGCACCGCGCGACGGAGGATGCCCTTCTGGACGCCCGCGACGCTCTTGACGTGGTCGAGGTTCCAGTCGTCCAGCGCGGTCGGATTCTTCCGGACGGTCCCCTCGCACGAGCAGGGCACGTCCACGAGCGTCCTGTCGAACGCCTCGAAGTTCTGCGACTGCGTCGCAGAGCTCGATGAGCTTTGCTCATCGGTGTCGAACGGCTCGAGCGAGAAGTTACGAGCGTCCCGGTTCGTGACGACGGCGTTCGTCACCCCGAGTCGCTCGGTGTTGAATCGCAGGGCCGAGAGCCGTCCGAGGTTGTTGTCGTTGGCGACGACCAGCCCCTCGTCGTCCATCAGCGCCGCGATCTGGGTGGTCTTGCTCCCCGGGGCGGCGCAGGCGTCCCACACTCGCTCGCCGGGTTCGGGTGCGAGCACTTCGGCCGGGATGGCCGAGACCTCCTCCTGCCCGTGAATCCAGCCGTGGAACGAGGCCCACGTGCTCCCCGGCGAGTCGGTGTCCAGTTCCAGCACCGCGTCGGACCACTCGCGGTCGGTCCGGCCGACGCCCTCATCGTCCAACGCGGCCTTGGCTCGCTCGACGGTCGCCTTGATGGTGTTCACCCGGACGACCGACGGGAGCGAGCGCCCGCAGGCCTCGCGGAAGGCGTCGAAGTCCTCGACCAGCGGTTCGTACCGCTCCAGTGTCTCCATTGGGGATCAGTTGGTGCGAACCGCGTTTGTGGGTTTCGGAAGGAAGGCGAGCGGGCGGCCGTAGCCATTACCCGTCCCTCGCCCGTCTGTTCGCCCATGTCAGCAGACGACCCCGTAGACTTCGACTGGGAGAACGCGGCGCGCATGGAACTCGGCCCGGACGCGGTTCACGAGAGCGAGGACGGCTACTACCTCGACTGCCCGGAGTGTGGCTCCCCGGCCACCATCGACAACATCATCGAAGAGGGCCGGTGTAACGGCTACCTGAACGAGCAGGTCGAGGGCATCGACTTCGAGGTCGAGAACAAGTCCTGCTCGGCGGTCCTCCAGCTAGAACTGGCCTACACGTCCGACCCCGAATCCGAACGGTAGCTCCTCCATCCGGGCGATGGAGGACCGACGACCATCCGGATGCGCTCGGTGCCACGACCCACGAGGACGCGCCCGGTGCGACCACCGACAGGACCGCGCTCGGTGACGCAAACCACCGGGATGCGCTCGGTGAGGCGATCCACTGTCGGGTGGGACTGAAAGGGGCCGCCCGGTCGCGGTCACGCGAGCGCAGCGAGGGTGGCCTCGGAAGACGTGAGTTGTCTTCCGGCGTCCACTTGAGTCGCCTGCGCACGCCACTATTCGCGGCGGGGAGCCGCGAATATCCTGCGCAGCGACCGCGACCGGGCGGGGGCTTTCTAAACAGTCTTGGCTACGATTTCGCTAGCAAGTCTTCTATCGACTCCATCTCGCAGGTCATAGGAGCCAGCGAACCAACGCGACCCCGAGAATCGCGGGAACGAGAACAGACGATTTACGTACCTCGATGGTGAACGTCAGGGACACCCAACCTCAGCCATGACCTTCGTAACCAGAATTCGACTCCAGAGCGGTAACCGGCCCGCGCTGGAGCACGTCGTCGACGAGATCAGAACTACTGCAGAGCGAAAAGGCGCGGAGTTGCGCGGCCCGCACTCGGCCCCGGCCGAACGACTGCAGGTGCCACAGTACAAGTCCACCACGGGCGACCAGTCCCGGCAGTTCCAGTCGTGGGACTACACGGTCTACACCCGACAGATGGAGATCGTCGGCCACAACGACGTGGCCCGGCAGGTCGCCGAGTTCGACTTCCCCGAAGGCGTCCACGTCGAGGTGGAGCTAGAGCAGGTCGAGCAGATGGCCTGAGCGATCCCCTCGATTTTACGTTTCTCCCGACTCTGCTTCTCGCCTCCCGATTGTCCTTCTCACCTCGAAGAATGCGGAACGACCAACTTCGCGGTCGGCCAGAAGCCGACCGACAGCACCGAATTCGTAGCTCTGGTTCCTATGCCGAGTCGTTCGACTCGTTGGTCTCGACGTGGCGGTCGTCTTTGCGCTCGTGCTCGCCCTCTTTCTCGTCGGGCAGAGTGGCGGCGTCGGACTGCTCGGTCTCCTTCGGGTCCATCTCCTCGTCCACGCGCTCCAACTCCCCTTCTACCTCCTCGTCGCGCTCGGCCTGCATCTCGTTCCGGCGATTGGTCTCCCCCTGAGCGGTTTCTTCGTCCACCATGTTCCGAGGTTGCCCCGCGACAGGCTTGGACCTGTTGGCCCCACCGCTGGAGAAGTATTCAGTTTAGAGGTGGAGATAGGTATAGATGTGTTTTAGAAGCTATTTTATTTGTTATGGGTTCATATAGTTGGTCAAGTTTGAGTGCGAAAGCAATGGCCTGACCTGAGCCTCTGAGACGCCGACCGCACAGCACCGCAACCGCGACTGCGACAGTGAAAATTCGTCGAAGCTACCTACTCCTTGAGCAAATCAAGACCGCAACCGCACAGCACCGCACAGCACCGCACCTCGTGCCTCCCCAGCCTCCTGCGTGACTCACTCCACTTCGTTCCGCTCCGTTACTCGTCCCTCGCACGAATGAAGGCGGCCCACGAGGGGCCGCCAGCGCGCGCCACGGGAGATGTGACGGATTCGTCCAACCGACCCTGAAAACCGACTACCACGGAACCGGCGTCCGAGAGTCGCCGAAAGCGCAACGCCTTCACCCACACGGCGTCTCGCCTCCGACATGGAGATCGACCCCGAGGAGGTGTCGTCGATGTACCGGACACTCGCGGGCGCGGTCGTCCCCCGGCCGATAGCGTGGGTGAGCACGACCGACCCGGAGGGAGTGGACAATCTCGCGCCCTACAGCTTCTTCAACGTCGTCGCGGTCGATCCGCCCGTGGTTATGTTCGCACCCGTGGACGACTCCGACTCGCCCGAGGGACTGAAGGACACGCCCCGGAACGTCCGCGAGACTGGGGAGTTCGTGGTCAACGTCGTCACCGAGTCGGTCGCCGAGGCGATGAACGAGACCAGCGCGACCCTATCGCCGGGCGAGAGCGAGTTCGACCGCGCCGACCTCACGCGGGCGGCCTCGCGGGTGGTCGCACCTCCGCGCGTCGCGGAGTCGCCCGTCGCCTTCGAGTGCTCGCTCTACGAGATGCTCGACGTGGGCGACTCCTCGATGGTCCTCGGGGGGGTCGAGTGGGTCCACATGGACGACGACGTGACGACGGACGGAAAGCTCGACGTGCAGAAACTCGACGCCGTCGGTCGCCTGTCGGGAAGCTTATACGCGACGACGGAGAACCGGTTCTCGATGGAGCGACCGCCCTGACATGAGCGAAGCAGACGCCATCGACCGACTGGACGAACCGCTGACGGTCGAACGAATCGCCGCCGACCTCCGCGAACTCGGCGTCGAGGCGGGTGACGCCCTCCTCGTCCACTCGTCGCTGTCGGCGCTCGGCTGGGTCGCTGGCGGTGCCCCCGCAGCAGTGGACGCGCTGATGGGGGTCGTCACGCCCGAAGGCACCATCGCGATGCCGACCCACTCGACCCAGTACACCGACCCCGCCGTCTGGGAGAGTCCGCCGGTCCCGGACGACTGGGAGGACGTGATCCGGACCGAGCGCCCGGCCTATCGCCCCGAGGTGACGCCGACCCGAGGGATGGGCGCGATACCGGAGTGCTTCCGGACGTATCCCGAAGTCCGGCGAAGTCGTCACCCGACCTACTCGTTCGCGGCGTGGGGCCGGGACGCGGAGGCCATCGTCGCCGACCACTCCTACGACCACGGCATGGGCGAAAGCTCGCCCCTCGCGGAGGTGTACGACCGCGACGGCACGATCCTCATGCTCGGAACCGACCACGATACCAACACTTCACTCCACCTCGCGGAACACCGCGCCGACCGCGAGCAGGGCGTCTCGACGCAGACCGCGCCGGTCCTCGACGCAGACGGGGAGCGCGAGATGATCTCGTTCGAGCAACTCGAATACGATGCCGGCGACTTCGCCGAGGTGGGTCGGGACTTCGAGAAGGACTACCCGGACGCGGTCACGGAGGGGCAGGTCGGCGCGGCGGACGCGAAACTCGTCTCGCAACGAGAAATTGTGGACTACGGCGCGGCGTGGTTCGAGGAGAATCGGGAATAGAATAGAGCGAGGAGAGGATCAGTCGTCGGCGGCCGGGGCCTCGCTTTCCATCGCCTCCGCTTCGGTTTCGATGCTCGGCGGGTACTTGCCCCGGTCCAGCACGAGGTCGCTCTGCGGGCGGGCCATGCAGGTCAGCGCGTACTCCTCGGCCTCCTCGTCGGTGAGGCCGCGGGCGGCGGGTTGGGTCACCTCGCCCTCGACGATCTTCGCCGAACAGGCGAGGCACATGCCGACCCGGCAGGAGTACTCCTGGGCGATGCCCTCGTCGATGCACTTGCTCAGGATAGTCTCCTTGTCCGAGACTTCGAGGGTCTCGCCCGTGCCGACGAACTCGACGGTGTACTCGGCCATACTCGTGCTACGAATCTTCGCCACTTATCTCTTTATTCCCGGTTTTCCGTCGCCTCACCGGGGACGGATAGCGGAATCGCGTATAAAGAGTTTTGCCCCCTCCGTCACGTAGCCGAACGCATGGCTACGCACGAGTGCGACATCGTCGTCGTCGGGGCGGGAACCGCGGGCTGCTACGCCGCCGCGACCGCCGCGGACGCGGGCTACGATCCTGCGGGGACGCCCTGAAGGGTGCCGACAGCTTCCCCGAGGCCATCCCGAAGTCCCAACTGGAGCCGTCGTTCACCAACACCGGCGTGGACCACGGTCGATTCGAGATTCCGCAGGAGAACACGGTCCTCGAAATCCCCGTGCCGGGCGAGCTGGCGGTCATCGACCGGTGGGAGTACGGCCGGCGCGTCATCGAGGGTGCGAAGAACGCGGGCGCGGAGTTCCACTACGACACGGTGGTCAAGGACGTGACCCAGCGCGAGGACGGACAGGTCACGGGCGTCCGCGGCAAGTCCAAGGGCGACATCCGACGGTACAACGCCGACGTGGTCGTGGACGCCGCGGGGTCGCTGTCGATCCTGCAGGACAAGGCCGACCTCGGCGACGCCACGTTCGACACGAACGTCAACTACTCGCAGTTCTGCTCGGCCTACCGGGAGATCGTCGAGGTCGAGGAGCCGGTGCCGTGGGACGACGCCCTCGTGTTCAAACCCACGTCGCGCGCGGCGGGCTACCTCTGGTACTTCCCGCGGACCGACACCGAGATCAACGCGGGGCTCGGCTTCCAGATGAACGAGGAGCCAATGAAGCTCGTGGAGGACCTCAGGCGCGACCTCCGGAACCGGCCGGAGTTCGACGGCGCGACGGTCGAGGACAAGCTCGGCGCGGCCCTCCCGACCCGGCGACCCTACGACTCGGCGACCGCGCCGGGATTCGTCGCCGTGGGCGACGCCGCGGGTCACGTCAACCCGACCACGGGCGGCGGCATCGCTGGCGCGGCCTACGCGGGCACGTACGCCGCCGAGGCCGCCATCGACGCGATGGAGGACGGCGACGTCGGCGAGGCGAACCTCTGGGAGTACAACGAGCGCGTGATGGACCACTTTGGCGGGCGCTACGCCGGACTCGACGTGTACAACGTCTTCTCGACCGCGGTGGACGTGGACGACCTGATGGGCCTGCTCGGGGCGCTCCCCGCCAACAAGCTCGCGGAGGCGCTCTACTCCGGCAGCGCCAACATCGGCTGGTGGCTCAAGGTCCAGACCGCCATCAAGTCGTTCGGCCACTGGGACCTCATCTACGACCTCTACAAGACCAAGCGCCTCGCCGACGACCTCATCGACCATTACGAGAAGTACCCGAGTCGGCCCGCGGGCCTGTCGGCGTGGCAGGACGAGCGCGACTCCATCATGGAGGACATCTACGCGACGACCGGCGCAGACCCCAAATACTAGACGAACTTTTCCTGCGCGAGGTACTCGGAGAGTACCTCGCTTGCAAAACTTCGATGAAAATCGCAACGCACGGCCCTTCGGGGGCTGGAGCCCCCTCCGGGCCTCTTCCCACCGCTCTCGGTTGATTGTCCTTCACCCGAACATAGGAATATATGCTTAGAACATGAATAGGTGTCTAACACATACGTCCTTATTTCTTTAGTGTGACGTACCACGCCGACCGCGGATTAGCCGGCCGGACTATGGCGTTTCCCGGGCGACTCGACAGGCCGAAATCGTAACCCGTCGTCGCGACGTTGATTCCGGCTTCCGACGCAGAACGACTTCCGTTGCTCGGGTCCGGAAGTTGCACGGAGACGGGCGAGGTGCGGCGTACTGCCGTATTTACCGGCAATATCTGCCGGTATGGGTATCCAAATAATAATAATTATGATTGTTGTTGGCGGGGGTTCGGATGACGGAGAAATCATCACGGAGGAAGTTCCTCATCGGCACGACCGCGACGATCACGACGGCAATCGCAGGATACCCGGGAGGGGTGGCGGCACAGGAGACGACGACCGAGGGAGGGTCGGACGGGCAATCGTTCGACTTCCCCGTCACGACCGACGTGTTGCTCGACGCCGGATTCGAGACCGGAAACATCGAGGACTTGGAGCAGATGGAGGAGCGCGAGGAGCCGCGATACGGGAACCCGGTCCAGGAGACGCCCAGCGACGAGGGCGAACTCATCGACCCCGACCCGATCACGTTCTCGCTCGCGCCGACCGAGGACCCGGCGGTGTACAGGGACACGATGCAACCGTTGCTCGACAACATCGCCGAGGAGACCGGCAAGGAGGTGGAGTTCTTCCCGCTGAACTCGTACGCGGCGCAGGTCGAAGCCATGCGCTCGGAGCGACTCCACATTGGGGGGTTCTCGACCGGGACGGTTCCGTTCGCGGTCAACCTCGCGGGCGCGGTCCCGTTCTCGATACAGGTGTCTCAGGAGGGGGACTTCGGCTATCGCCTGTGGGCCATCACGCAGGCGGACAACGACGAGATAAACAGCGTCGAGGACTTCGCGGGCAAGACCGTCGCACACACCGAACCGACGTCCAACTCGGGGAACCTCGCACCGAGAGCGATCTTCAAGGACCGGTTCGGAATCACGCCCGACGAGGACTACGAGGTCGAGTTCTCGGGCGGCCACCAGCAGAGCGCGCTCGGCGTGGCCAACCGCGACTACGAGGCCGCGCCGGTCTGTAGCACGTGCTTTGCGCGAGTCGCGGACGCCGGACAGCTCGACCCTGCGGCGATAAAGTGCGTGTTCGCCAGTCGGCCGTTCCCGACGACCGGGTTCTGTTACCGGTACAACCTCACGCCCGAACTCCAGGAGGGCATCAGGGCGGGGTTCCTCGACTACGACTACTCGGACACCCCGATAGCCGAGCAGTTCGAGGGTCGGGGCGTGTGGACCGAGATCGACTACGCCACGGTCTGGGACGTCATCCTGACGATCCAGGAGGAGAACGGAGTCGAGTACGAAGAGGGCGAGATCGGCGGGTGAGACGAGTCCGGCGAGCGAACCAGAAATCGGCGGCGCGAATCGAGACGACGGATGAATCGAGGAGTCGGCTGGTGAACCGGGCGCCCGCACGTCTGCCCGTCTGCTTCGATTCGCCTGACTGAAACCGGAGAAATCCAAGTCGGCCCCGGTATCGAGCTGGCTTGTGGAAGCTATATACGGTATAAAATCATTATACTGTAGACGGCAGGTGCGGTTCTCCTCCCCGGGAGGGTGGACGAATGCTTCGAGTAAACGACCTACACAAAACGTATCCGACGGGGGACGAGGCGCTGAAGGGCATCTCGATGGAGGTGTCGGGCAACGAGATCGTGGCCATCGTCGGCCCGAGCGGTGCCGGAAAGAGCACGCTCATCCGCTGCATCAACCGATTGACCGAGCCGACCAGCGGCGAGATATGGCTGGACGACACCGAGATCACGTCGCTCGGCAAGACGGAACTCCGGAAGGCCCGCAGGGACATGGGGATGATCTTCCAGGAGTTCAATCTCGTCGAGCGACTCACCGTCATGGAGAACGTCCTCTCGGGTCGGTTGGGGTACACGAACAACTGGCAGGCCCTGCGGCGGAAGTTCGCCGGCGACGACGTCCAGCGGGCCTACGAGGTGCTGGACCGCGTGGGACTCGGCGGGTTCGAGAACAACCGCGCCGACGAGCTATCCGGTGGCCAGCGCCAGCGGGTCGGCATCGCTCGCGCGGTCATCCAGCGACCCAAAATACTGCTCGTGGACGAACCCACCAGCAGCCTCGACCCCGAAACGTCGCGGGCCGTGATGGGCCTCCTGACCGACATCGCGACCGACGACGACATCCCGGTCCTCATCAACATCCACGAGATCGAACTCGCGGTCGAGTACGCCGACCGGATCGTCGGTCTGTCGGACGGCGAAATCGTCTTCGAAGGGCCGCCAGACGAACTCGACGAGGAAGGCCGGGACGTGATCTACCGGGGCGGCGAATCGCGGCCGGACCCGACCACCGCGGAGGCGACCGACGACGGAACCGAGTCGGTCGCTACGGAGCGGCGCGAATAGGGGGTGAGACGATGGCACTCGAAGAAGAACGACAGTCCGGCTACGCCACGTGGGAGCGGCCGACCGTCTTCTACAATAAGTACGTCAAGTGGGGGCTGTACGCGATCATCGTCCTGTTCGTCGTCTGGAGCACGTGGGACATCCGCATCTCGGCGGCTCGGTTCGGTCAGGGTCTCGTCGCGGCCGGAGAACTGCTGGAGAACATGGTCCCGCCGGAACTCACGCCGCGCAAGCGGGAGCTACTGGTAACCGGGATGGTCGAGAGCATCAACATGTCCATCGTCGCCACCATCCTCGGCATCCTCGTCAGCATCCCGGTCGGGTTCATGGCCGCCGAGAACCTCGCGCCCCGGTCGCTGTACTACGTCAACCGCGGCATCATCTCGGTCACGCGGTCGTTCCACGAACTCATCGTCGCCATCGTCGCGGTCAAGGCGGTCGGGTTCGGACCGCTCGCGGGCGTGCTCGCGCTGTCGTTCAAGACCATCGGCTTCTTCGGCAAACTGCTCGCCGAGGACTTGGAGGACATCGACGAGGGGCAGATCGAAGCCGTCCGCGCGGTCGGCGGCAGTCGCCTTCAGGTCCTCGCGTACGGGGTGTTACCGCAGGTCCTCCCGCGAATCGTCGGCCTCAGCATCTACCGATGGGACATCAACATCCGCCACAGCACCGTGGTCGGCATCGTCGGCGCGGGCGGCATCGGCGTGACGCTGCTCAACTCGTTTCAGAAGTACGACTACGACTACAGCCTCACCATCATCCTGGCCATCGTCGCCATCGTCCTCGTGGGCGAGGCCGTGAGCGCCATCGTCAGACGGAGGGTCCAGTGATGGCGACCGAGACCGAGAAGCGCGAGTGGCACCGGTTCTCCCCGGCCAAGCGGTTGCTACGATTCCTCGCGGTTCCGCTGGTCGCCGGAATCTTCCTCCTCTCGTGGCGGGCGCTCGGATTCAACTACGATTACGCCGCGACCGCACCTGGGCTACTTCGCCGAGATAGCCGACCCGCTCGTGGAGACGATCCACATCTCGATTCTCGGAACCGCGTTCGCGGTCGTGCTCTCGCTCCCGGTCGCGTTCATCGCGGCCGAGAACACGAGTCCGAACCGGCTGACCTACGGCCTCGGCAAGTTCATCGTGTCGTTCACCCGGTCGGTGAACGTCATCATCTGGGCGCTCATCTTCGTCGTCCTCTTCGGGTCGGGTGCGCTCGCGGGCGTGTTCGCGGTCGCCGTCCGGTCCATCGGCTTCGTCGCGAAACTCCTCGCGGAGGCGATAGAGGAGATAGACCGCGGGCAGGTCGAGGCGGTTCGCGCCACCGGAGCGGGTCCGGTGACGGTCCTCATCTACGCTATCGTCCCGCAGATAAAGCCCGCGTTCGTGAGCGTCTCCACCTATCGGTGGGACATCAACGTGCGGGCCTCGACGATCATCGGCTTCGTCGGTGCCGGCGGCATCGGGGTGGCGCTCACGACGAGCATCAACACCTTCGCGTGGGACAAGGTGCTGACAATCCTGATCGCCATCCTCGGCGTCGTCATCTTCAGCGAAGCCTTCTCGGCGTACGTCCGGCGAAAAGTGCGCTGAGACGACGAATTCCGCGATTCGTCGATCTCTCGCTACTCGACCTGCTCGCGGAGCGTCTCGATGTGGTTCTCCAGTCTGTCGAGGGCCACGTCGGCGTTCATGTATCCCTTGTCGTACTCGCCGAATACCGTGTCGGCCTCGTCCAGGAACGCCTCGACGGCGTCTTCGGTGTCGCTCATGACTCGAACGACGCGCTCCGAGCGCAAAATGGCGGCGCTTTCCCTTCATGGTTGGCTGCGTGGTCGGAACACAAGACGTATGTCGCCCGTCTTTCACCATCTGTCATGGAACGCCGCACGTTGCTTCGTGCCCTCGGCGTCGGCGTCGCCGGAATCTCGGGGTGTGCAGGAGTGCAATCTTCTGGAACGGAAACGACCACGAGCGAGACGACGACCGCTGGCGAGACCACGACTCCGGGGGAGACGACGACCACCCGCGAGGAGGAGACGACCACCACGACGGACGACTGTCCGCCGTCGGCCGTCTCGGACGACCGAACCCACGCCCGCAGCGACTACGGACTCGGAATCGTTGCGGAAGAGACGGAACGCCCAGCGGTCGCGGTCGTCGGCGAGAACTGGCGGTCGGAACTCCGGACCGACCTGATGTCCGAGGAGGACGAGACGTTCGTAGAGGAAACCGACTTCGAGCGGTCTGTCCTCCTCGTCGTCCAGTACACCAAGAGCAGTAGCGGTAACGGGCTCCGCCTTACCGACTACGAGTTCGACGGGAAGACGCTCAGAGTCGAACTGTGCGTCGTGGCGCGCGGCGGTCCCAACGACGCCCCGACGACGAACCTCTTCGCGCGACTCGATCACTCCGGGACCGTCCCTTCGACGGTGGAGGCCCGCATCGACAGAGGGATGGAGACGATTACCGTCTCCAGCGAGTGACGAGAGCGAGCGAAGTAGAGATGTGGACCACCAGCAATACCCTAAGAATCAAATAACTGTGCTTAGAAAGGATTCCTATATCTTTTCCATCTGCATAAGCAGGCTACAACCAACCAGAGTTCGACCGGGCGAACCAAGCAACTGCGGTGCGAAGAGGCCCGGAGGCGGCTTTAGCCGCCGGAGGGCCGTGCGTTGCCCTTTTCATGAAAGTTTTGCAAAGTAGCGCCCCAGCGGGGCGCTACTGCAGCAAAAGTTTCTATTGGAACATACGAAGGGGTTGGGCCTGCGAACTCTCGTCGGGGTCGGCCTCGCCCATGCGCTGGGCGAGTTGCTCCTTCTGGTCGCTGATCTCCTCGGCGCGCTCGACCAGCTGGTCGGTCTCGACTTCGACGCCCGCCAGCGGGCCGATGCCGTGCTCGACGAGGATGCGGGCCGCCTCGGGGTCCGGGAATTGCGGGTCGCTCTGGACCACGAGCCCCACCGCGTCGAGGCCCCGCGTGCCCGCCTCGTACAGGAGCGCGCCCGTGGGGCCGGTGATCGCGCCGCGCTCTCTGGGGGTGTCGATGTCGTGGTCGTCCAGTCGCTCACCGGCGTCGCCGGTCGCCACGCCGTACAGCGACGGAATCTTGTCGGGCTGTTTCTGCTGGGGCAGCCCGCTCATGTAGATGGGCGTGGCGTCGTTCTCGGCGACCCACTCCGTGACGCACGAGGAGAAGTCCGAGGCCGCAGAGGCCGAGACCGGCACGTCGCTCTGGAGCGCCACGAGGTCGCGCTCGGCGTCGGCGTACAGCCGAACCGGCGGCTGGAGGTTTCGGCTCCCCTCGTCGTAGACGGAGATCGGCGGCAGGCCCTCGCAGTCGATGTTGGCGTAGTACTCCATGTCGAGCGTCTCGACGAGGTGGTCGGTCGCCAGCTTGCCGACCAGTCCGACGCCCGGCAGCCCCTCGACCAGCGTCGGGTCGTCCAGTTCCACGTCGTCGTCGAGAACAGTGATGCTTGCCATACCTGAATCGTGTATCAGCGAGCGCATAAAAGCCCGGGCCGCTAGGCACCGTCGGCGGAGTTGGAAGCACAGCAGGTGGGATCGTCGTTGATGAGGCGTCGAACGTCCCCACCCGGTCGCTAGCAGTCAGTAGGAGAATTGGTGGAGAAGTCGCAGCCGAGAAGGCCTCGAAAGCCCCCGCCCGGTCGCAGTCGTTCAGCGACATATCGCGGGCCTCTCCGAACCGGAAGAGCACGCTCTTCCGAGCCTTCGGTCGCTTCGCTCCCGAAGACACCGCTCGGCCCGCGGTAGGGGTCGCTGAGGCGACTACATGAACGCGACCGGGCGGCCCCTTTATTCACCCAGACCAGTCGATAGGCGAGCGCCACACCCTCCCCAGCCGATTGCGTTACTCGTTCCGCTTCGCGCCACTGCGTTACTCACCCCTCGCGCTCGTTCGTCCGGGCGCGCTGGCGCGCGGACGGTGACTCTCCGACATTCTCTTAACGGCCCACCGTTTATACTCCAGTAAATGACGGTTGAACGAGAATACCTCCTCCTCAAGTCCCGTCCGGGCGACTGGGAGTTCCCCAAGGGCGGCGTGGAGGGGGACGAAGAGCTACAGCAGACGGCTATACGCGAAGTGAAAGAAGAGGCAGGTATCGAGGACTTCCGCCTGCTCGACGGCTTTCGCGACGACTACGACTACGTCTTCGAGGCGAACGGCAACACCATCCACAAGACGGTCCACCTGTTCGTCGCCAAGTCCTACGAGGCGAGCGCGGAACTCTCCCACGAGCACCGCGACCACCAGTGGCGCGACTACGAGCAGGCCATCAACACCATCACGCAGGACGGCCCGCGCGAGATCCTCGAAGACGCCCACGAGTTCCTGAACGAGAAGCAGGAGAACGGCGACGTGTAGGCGACCGACGGGTCGTCGTTTCCGGACTTACCGCCGAACAGCCAGCATCGCGCTCGCGGCGAAACGGTCAGCAATCGTACGACCGGGAGTCGTTCTCGACGGTGATCGGTCGGGTCGCGCTGGCGATGGTAGACCCCTCCTCACGAACGCGAATCTGCAGTCTCGCAGTATCACCCACCGAGAGCGTCTCGTCGTCGTCCAACAGCCAGAACACGTCACTCGTCGCTCGTCCGGTTCCGGTGACGATGTCCGTGGTACGCTCCTCGGTGTGAGCGAGACTCACCACGACGGTCAGCTGTCGCTCGCCGCGGGAGTCCCGGCCCTGCTCGGTCGGAACGTCGATGGTAACGTCGCCGAGAACGCTGATGCGATCTCCCGGCGTCCCGCTGGCGAGACACGTCTGTACGGTGCCGTTTTCGCTCTCAGGGAAACCGCCCTCGTCGTCGTTCAGTCGGACGGAGACGTCGGTCGCTTCGATAGTGACGTTCTCGCTCTCGACCTCGTCCGTGACACCGCCGAACGCTACCAGCGTGCCGACGCTGAACGCCGTCACGAGGAGAAAAAGCCGACTTTGGCGGGGCTGGGCGGCCAATCTAGCAGCCAGGGGAGTACGTTCATGCCGGGTACCACCGGACGATTACGGCCGACCGTAATGAATGTGAGCGGTGGAGCCGTCGCTCGCACTCCCGTCAGGGGCCGCTGGGTTCGACGGAGGCTGATTTCCGAACCACTTAGGCCACCGCCCTGCCAACTCCGACCGTGAGCAGTGGGAACGCCGACGACGCCTCGGCGACGGCAAGCCCCGCCGAGAGCGCGGACCCCGAGTTCGTCTTCGAGTTGCGGACCTGCCGGTGGGCAGAGCGCAACTGGCCGCCGGGCGCGGACGACGCTCGACCGGTTATCGTCTCGCGCCAACTCGGCACCAAGCGCAGGCGGTGGGACACCATCGTCGTGGAGGTCGATCCCGACGGCCTCCGCCAGCGCGCGAACTTCGGTCGCCGCCGCCTCGACTCGGACCTGCTCGACGTGGTGCCCCACGCGCCGCCCGAGTGGACCTATTACCGCGACGCTCTCCCAGACCCCGGCTACCCGTGGCGATACGTCCGCGAGGCCATCCACCGCGCCGACGACCGCGGTATTCTGGACGTGCGCAAGCGGAACAACCGCATCGAGATCCGCCGGAAGTGGGCCTACCCCGACTGGGTCGAGCGCATCGTCGCGGTCGAGAACAAGCCCGACTTGGACGCCAGCGCGGCCCGCGACCTGCGGCCCCAACTGGAGTACGACGTGGCGCTCTCGCTGGCCGACGAGGTGTGGGTGGCGACGCGGGCGACCGGCGAGGCCGTCGAACCCGCCCTCTTGGAGAACGTCCCGGTCGAGGCCGGAATCCTGACGCTCGACCCGAGTTCGAGAACCGCCAACGTGGAGTGGTACCCCCGGAGCCTCGACGTGGACGCGCCGGGGACGCTGATCGAGGAGCGCGGCGAGAACACCAAGTACGGCGGGACCGCGGGCCGGTTCGAGTACGCCGACCCGGAGTGGAAGGCCGACAAACGGCTCCAGATCGCCGAGCGCGCCTACGAGAAGGGGTGGCGGGCGTACTCCGAGACGATGCGACCGGACTGTCGGCACTTCCAACTCCGACGCGAAGGGCGGACGCTGCTGCCCTACTGCGCCGCCAAGGAGTGCCATCAGACCAGTTCGGAGTGCTCGGGGTCCTGTCCGGAGTTCTCGCCGGAACCGCCGCAGTGGCGGTCGGGCGACTGGCCCATCGAGGGCGGGCCGGGGAAAGGAATCCGGAAGCTGTTGGAGGACAGGCGAGAACGGAATCGGCCGAGGTGACGCGGCCGAAGCGGAGAAAATTTGTACGTTTGGGTACACAATTAGCGCGTGAATTCGCCCTCCATCTCTAGGCGGTCCTTCTTGGCCGGTGCAGTCGGGGTCGGCGCGCTCGGAATCGGCGCGTCGGTTCTGAAGCGCGGTCCGGACTCAGTAGCGACCCACGCCGACAGTCCCGACTGGCTGCTCGTCAATCACGACACCCGCAACACCGGCTACAACCCCCGCGCGTCGGGTCCCGCGAACGACCCCCGAGTTCGATGGCGGACCCGACGATTCGACGCCGACTATCCGGTCGGCGGGTATCTGCTCCAGCCGACGCCCGTCGTCGTCGGCGATCAGGTGTTCGTCGGCGGAGACGAACTCTCGGCGCTTCGCGTGGCCGACGGAACCGAACGCTGGTCGGTCACCGGAGACGACGACGAGACGTTCAACGGCACCGCGTTCGCCGACGGGCGCATCTACGTGACGACGTCTCGGAACGACGCGCCCGGAATCGCCGTCTTCGACGCGACCGGCGAGCGAGGGTGGGCGCGGGAGTTACCGGTCCGGTACGCACACCCGCTGACAGTGGTCGGGGAAACGGTTTACGTTCCGACCTACGACTCACTGCTCGCCCTCGACCGGTCGTCGGGACGACGGCGGTGGCAATTCGGCAACACGTCGTTCGTGTCTGCACAACCTGCGGCGACCGACGACGCGCTTTACGCGGCGATTGGTATGCAAGGGTTGTTCGCTCGCGAGCGTCGCCAAGACCTGCTCGCGGTGCTGTCGAACGGTCCGCCGGACGTTCGGTGGCAGTACGAACCCGGACAGCGAGCCTATCCGTCACCTGCAGTGGGCGACGACCACGTCTTCGTGCCCGAAACGCAGGAGTGGCATCCAGAACCCATCGAGGAGGAAGCGCGGCTGACGGCGTTCACGCTCGACGGAGAGCAACGCTGGGACGAACAGGGAGGGACGTCCGGGACCTCGCCAGTCGTCGCCGATGGAACCGTCTTCTACAAGTGTAGCATCAACACCGAAAAGGTCGATATGGGTGAGTACGTCACGCGACGGTCCGACGCGAAGGTCACCGCCCACGACGCCAGCGACGGAACTGCTCGCTGGAGGAGAACGTTCGAGAATCTCGGAGGATGGCAGATATCGCCCGTCTCGGACGGGGACCGCCTCTACGTCCCGCTGTACGACAACGTGGACGAGAAACCGATTCTAATCGCGTCGGACGCCGCGACGGGCGAAACGCAGTGGCGGTTCGACCTCGACGCCCCCGCCTATCACCTTGCACTCGCAGGTGAGACGCTGTACGTCACGACGGACGACGGACACCTGTACGCGTTCGAGTAATATTGTAGGGGGTCAGTCCGACACCGACACCTCGACGGCGTCGCGCTCGACGGCCAACCTGAAGGTCGGCACCGTCCGGTAGATCACTTCCACGACCCCTTTCCGTCTGAGGGCCTGTAGCGCGCTCCGGACCTCCTCGGCCTCGGGGTCGATGTCGTACTCCTCGCGGAGCTTCTGGAGGACGGACACCACGCTCTCGGACTCCTCGTTCGGCCCGGCGACGACCGAGAACACCTGTTGTTGAAGCTCGGGCCCCCGGATGGCCTCGGGGACGCCCGCGTCCTCGTCGCCCACGACGCCGGGTTCCACGTCCACGAGGTCGGCGGCCTCCTTCGTGGCGCGGATGAGACTGTTGTCGTCCCGGAAGTAGTAGTCCTTGAGTTCGTTCTCGAGGTACTGGTGGACCTCGCTCCCGCTCTCTAGCCCCCAGCGTTCCTGCAGTTCCGCGTTCTTGGTCGGCTGTAGCTCAACGAGGTCGGCGAGTCGCTCGCGGGCCTCCTCCGAGAGAGTCATTGAGCGACGGTACGGTGGGGTGATATTTCCGCTTTCCGGATGCGAGAAAGCGTTCGCTTCGAATCAGGTGTAATTCCGGATACGTTCGTTCGGGGAGGGGCACTCCGAGACTTACGGCCATCCATCTGCGTCGCTCGGTGGAGTAACCGGCATCCTGGCGGACTGAAAGGGCGAGGCGGGCTCGCGGGCCAACGGCCCTTGGTCGTCTCAGCGACTCCTATCCGGAGCGAACGGAGGGCTTTCGAGGACAGCTTCCCAGTTCGAGCGACTCACGCCAGTTCGATTGCGTATCTGAACGCGCTAGCTACTCCCGAAACCAATGAGAACCGCACCGCGACAGCCCCGCACCTCGTCCTCCCCAGCCTCCTGCGGTCCTCAGTCGTCACGCCGGTCCTCCCTGCGGTCCTCGTCCCTCGCGCGTTTTTCGCGCGCCAAAGGTTGAAATACATTGTTTAGAAACAAGCTTTGTTAGTCTAAGAAATTGTCTCGGTTTCCAAGTCGGGGCGCGTGTGTTCTGCTCCGACCGCCGAAGCTGTCCGAGTCTCGGAAAGATTATTCCGCGCGGGGTCGTCGCCTCGAACATGTCCGAGTGGGACACAATCCGTCTAGAGCAGGAGGACGGCGTCGCGACGCTGACCGTGGACCGGCCCGACCGACTGAACGCGCTCAACGTCGAGACGCTGGAGGCCATCGAGGAGGCGCTCGACGAGGCCGCCGACGATGACGCGAGCGCGCTCGTCCTGACGGGCGCGGGTGACGACGCTTTCGTCGCTGGCGCGGACATCAGCTACATGCAGGACCTCTCGACGCCCGAGGCGCAGGCCTACGCCGAATTGGGCCACCGGGTCGCGGACGAGCTGGAGCAGTTCCCCGCGCCGGTCATCGCGGCCATCAACGGCTACGCCTTCGGCGGCGGTTGCGAACTCGCGCTGGCCTGCGACCTCCGGGTCGCCAGCGAGGACGCGGTCATCGGCCAGACCGAGATCGACCTCGGCATCATCCCCGGCTGGGGCGGCACCCAGCGCCTCCCGCGACTCGTCGGCGACGAGATCGCCCGCAGGCTCGTCTTCTTCGGCGAGCGAATCGACGCGCAGGACGCCTTCGAGCACGGCCTCGTGGGCGAGGTCGTCGCCGGCGACCAACTCGACGACCACGTCGCGCAACTCGCCGACGACCTCGCGGGCAAGCCGACCTACGCGCTCGCCGCGGCCAAGGAGGCGCTCAATCAGGCCCACGAGACCAGTCAGGAGGCAGGTCTGCGCTACGAACGACGCCTCTGGAGCGGCCTCTTCGGCACTCACGACCAGCGCGAGGGGATGGAAGCGTTCCTCGAAGACCGCGCGCCCGAGTTCGAGTGACTCGGCCCTAAGCGGCCCATACTTTTGACCGCCTTCGCCGACGAGTGACGCGAAGTGGTGCGGAACGCCCTCGACTCCGGAACCCTCTCGTGGAAGGTCGGCCCCGCCGACTCCCGACCAATCCGGATCCTGCTCTACCTCGCGGAGGGCGGGTTCGGCGGCGCGTTGCTCTTCTTCGCCGTCGATGCCGGCCGGCGCGTCGTCGCCGACCCAGTCGCTGGCGATCCGTGGTTGCTCGGCGTCGTCGGCGTGTTCGCCGTCCTGCTCGTCCGGTGGGGCTGGTTTCTGCTCTGGCAGCGCGGGACGATTCGCCGTGAAGACGACTCGCGGCTGTGGACTACCCACGAGTGGCTGGAGGTGTACCGATGGCCGCGGGTCGCCGCCGCCGTCGTCCTCGTCGGCGCTGGACTAGTAGCCGTCGATTCGTCCGTTTCCGGTTGGAACGACGCCAACACGCCGATCTGGTACGGCACGATGGTCGTCGCACTCGCCTGCGCCCTTCTCGCGGGCCTGCTGTGCTCGAAGGGCGAGCTCGACGCGGAGTCGCTGACGCTCATCGCGTTTCGCTACGGCGAGTGGCGCGAGGTGGACCTACGTACGCTCACGGTTGCGAAACCGGTGCGGGTCGGCCCCTACGCCTTCGTCTGGTTGTCGGTGTCGCCGGGCGTCGAGAAGCGGACCGCGACCCAGGGATTCTACGCGATTCCGACCGACTGCCTCGACCGTGCGTGGCCGGCGTTCGAGGCGGGAATCGCGGCCGACC
>PXSM01000059.1:0-14403 GCA_003023465.1 Halobacteriales archaeon SW_6_65_15
CGAGTGGATCTCGAAGGCCGATTTTTGAATCGCGGTCGTTCGAGTTGTGGTCGTTCGAATCGGAACCAAGTGCTGAAGCCGTTACCTACCGAAATCGAGGACTGGGCACCGAGCCCCGGGCGTGTGATTTGATAGCGTACTGGAATGCGACCACTTAAATGTGTGCTTCCCCTATTTAGGGTGTGAGTGAAGAATCCGGGCGACGGAACCTCCGCATGCCCAACGACGAAGAGCAGTTTGCAATTGTGACTGAGATGCTCGGCAAGAACCGAGTCCGCCTCCGGTGCAACGACGGCGTAGAGCGAATGGGTCGCATTCCGGGCCGGATGCGAAAGCGCATCTGGATCCGAAAAGACGACATCGTGCTCTGCGAACCGTGGTCGTGGCAGGACGAGAAGGCCGACATCGAGTGGCGCTACGACGGGTCCGCACAGGACCAGCTCCAGCAGGAAGGCCACATCAACGTCTAATTTCGATTGTTTGCGGATTAGCAGTTTCAGTAAGTGAGCGGAGCGAGCATCCTAATAGAGTCGCAACGACGGAGCAGCCGAATCTATTGGCGCTTTCCAACGATTCTCGAACTACGGGAGAGCGATAAACAAGAGTTTCGAGGAGCGAGGCCCAAAAGGTTGTAGTGGACTCGTCGGGATTTGAACCCGAGGCCTTCCCCGTGCCAGGGGGATGATCTACCGCTGATCTACGAGCCCTCGAACGCATTCCATCGTTGTCCGGGGGTACTGATAAACTTCTCGGAATCTGGCTACCCACGGTGAGAAGTGACGTAACCGAAAATAGCACAGCAGACTCAGACGATTAGATGTGTATATCTGCTCTTTATCCATATATTTATTTCTTTAGTACATGTTATTATTTCTCTAGGTATGCGAGCTAGCTTCTGCCGAAGCCTAGGGGAGACCGCAACCGCACAGCACCGCGAGAGCCACGAACCTCCCCAGCCGATTGCGTTACTCATCCCTCGCGCGATGATGGCTCGGCACAAGGCCTCGCCAGCGCACGCCATAATGGAAATCCGATTTCGCGGAACCCCACTGCCTCGAAATCGAGCGCCGACCAGAATCTTACCATTTAATTACCTTCGGCACATTCGACTGGAATACGGGAACAGCACAGCCGCAAATCTGACTCGCTAGGAGATTTCCTAGCTCGGGATTGCGGACGTGCTCCGCGTCAGACCGACGCAAGCGCACGCAACAGGAACGCAGCGTAGCGGCCTGTGCAGTTCCAATCCAGAAACTATGGCACGAATGCACACCCGCCGCCGCGGCTCGTCCGACTCGGACAAGCCCGTGGCAGACGAACCGCCGGAGTGGAGCGACGTAGACGAAGACGCCATCGAGGACCGCGTGGTCGAGCTGGCCGAGCAGGATCACACCCCGAGCGAGATCGGCCTGAAGCTGCGCGACGAGGGCGTGAAGGGCACGCCGGTCCCCGACGTGAAGCTGGCGACCGGCAAGAAGGTTACCGAGATCCTCGAGGAGAACGACGCCGACGGCGACCTGCCGGAGGACCTTCGCAACCTGATGGAGCGGGCCGTCCGCCTGCGCGAGCACATGGACGCGAACCCGCAGGACGCCCAGAACAAGCGGGCGCTCCAGAACACCCAGTCGAAGGTTCGCCGCCTCGTCGATTACTACCGCGGCGACGAACTCGCCGAGGACTTCACGTACTCCTACGACACCGCCAAGGAACTCCTCGAAGGCTAATTCCACATGTCCACCTCGGGACGCACCGCCGACGACGCCGACGCCCCTTCGGCCAGCGACGTTGCCGGCCTGCTCGCCGGAGCCGAGTTCGTTCGGCTCCTCGCGCGGGCCGACGGCGACTGCCTCGCAGCCGCAGGACTGCTCGCGCGGGCCTGCGCCCAGCGCGGCGTCCCCTATCAGGTTCGCGTCGGGCGATTCGGCGAGACGCTGGCGGACCCCGAGTCCGACGAGAGCGACGAATCCGACGAGAGCGCGGACGAGAGCGACACCACCGTCGGCGTGGGACTCGACCCCACCGCGGACGCTCACCTGCCGAGCGAGACGACTCCGGCGAGCGCGACCGCCTACGACGCGGCGCGCGAAATGGACGCCTCGCCCGACCCCGTGCTGGCGCTCGCAGGCGTCGTCGCCGCGGGCCATCCGCCGGGCGCGAGCGCGAGTGCGCACGTCCTCGAAGCGGCCCGCGCCCGGGGACTCGAACGCCGACCCGGCGTCGGCGTTCCGACCGACGACATCGCCGACGGCCTCGCCCACTCGACGCTCGCGCAAGCCGAGTACTCCGGCGACCCGGAGGCCGCACAGGCCGCGCTCGCGGAACTCGGCCTGCCCGCCGAACTCGACGCGTCGGCCCACCAACGGGTCGCCTCGGAGTTCGCACTGGCGGTCGCCGGCGCGGCGTCGGCGACCGACCGAGCCGCCGAGGCGGTCGAGCGCGCGCTGCGACCCCACGCGATTCCGGACGGCGAACCAGCAGGCGACGAGGGCGACGCAGCCGCCGACGCACCCTTCGCCACGGTCGAGGGGTACGCCGACGTGCTGGAGGCGGTCGCCCGCGAGCGACCCGGAGCAGGGGTCGCGCTGGCGCTCGGCCACGACGCGCGCGCCGACGCGCTCGACGCGTGGCGCGACCACGCCGAGCGGGCTCACGCCGCGCTCCGCGAGGGAACGACCGGCCGGTACGACGGCCTGTTCGTCCTCCGGACCGAAGACGCGCCCGTCGAGACGGTCGCCCGTCTCCTGCTGGACTTCCGGTCGCCGGAGCCGACGGCGCTGGTCGTCGCGGAGTCCGAAGCGGCCGCGGCCGCACTCGAAGACCGGAACGTCGGTTCGGCGATGGCCGAGGCGGCCGCCGAGATCGGCGGCATCGGCGGGGGCACTCCTCGCCGGGGCTACGCGCGATTCGACCCCGAGACGGACGCCACGGAGTTCCTGAGCGCGTTCAGGGAGGCCCGACCATGACCCGGAGCGCGACGATTCGGACGGAACTCGACGTGGCGGCCATCGTCGCGGCGTCGGTCCGGCCCGACAACACGCCCCAGATCGAAACGCGCGTCGAGCAGGACGGCGATGGCGTCGATGCCGTCGTCACGACCGTCGAGCGCGAGACGACCGGCGGCCTCCGGACCACGGTGGACGACTACGTCGTGAACCTCGCGGTGGCTCACGAGGTCGTACAGCTAGCAAACCGACACGCGAGCGAGAACGCAGACCTCGCAGACGCAGACGACTCAGACAACACGCAACCATGAGCGAACGATCAGTATCCAAGCAGAAACAGGAGAAGCGGTGGTACACCATCCACGCGCCCCAGCAATTCGACCGACAGGAGCTGGGCGAGACGCCCGCAGACGAGCCCGAGCAGGTTCTCGGCCGCAACGTCGAGACCACGCTGGGCGACCTGAAGGGCGACGCCAGCGAGAACAACACCAAGCTCACGTTCAAGATCAACGACGTGGGGAGCGACTCGGCCTACACCGAGTTCGTCAAGCACGAGCTCACCCGCGACTACCTGCGGAGCCTCGTGCGCCGCGGTGCCTCGAAGATCGAGGCGTACATCACGGTGCTGACGACCGACGACTACCGCGTCCAGATCCAGCCGGTCGCGTTCACGACCAAGGACGCCGACGCGAGTCAGGAGCAGGCCATCCGCCGGACGATGATCGACCTCGTCGAGGAGGCCGGTGAGGAGCGCACCTTCGAGGACCTCATCGACAGCGTGGTCGAGGGACGGCTCTCCTCGGCCATCTACGGCGAGGCCAAGACCATTTACCCGCTCCGCCGCGTCGAGATACAGAAGGCGACGCTGGAGGCCCGACCCGAGGAAGTCGCCGCCGAGGAGGAGACCTCGGTGGACGTCGACGAGGAAGAAGTCGAAGTCTAATCGGTTTTCGAGGCGATTCGGTTTTTCGTTTTTTCCACCGACGACGAGTCGCTACTCCGAAGGTGTGCTCGTAGACCTCGCCCGAGTCGATTGCGCCGCCGAAACTGTCCCGCCAGTCGTCGCGGGCCGCCTGCTCGGAGTCGTACCCGCCGGAGGCGAAGTACTCGGCCTCGTCGGGAATTCGATTCTCGTAAGCGGTGACGGTGTGTCGGCGATTGCCCGTGTTCCGCCAGACGACCGTCTCGCCCGCCGCAACCTCGATCTCCGCGGGGCGGAAGAACGACCCGCCCATGCCCACGTCGTAGTCGCTCTCCTCGGCGTTGGCGCTGCCGTCCTGCAAGGCGTTACAGCCCGCGAGGGCGACAGACCCGACGCCCGAGACCCCGGCGAGGAACGTTCGGCGGTCCATACCCGTCACTCGGGAGGGGAACGATATATGCCTCACGAATCAGACGATGGAGCTACAGTATCGCCCAGCCATCTAAATCACCAGTAGCGCTCAATCGATCAAACTACCGTAGAGCCCGGTCCAGTCAACCACCAGTAGCGCCCGGCCAGTCAAACACCGCGTGTAGCCGTCTTGCCGCCTTGTGCGGCAAGACGTGGGAACCTGGCGGACATGAAAAGGGCGAGCGGGCGGTGGCCCGAGGCGGCGTCGCCGACGCGGTGACGGTCGCCAACGCCGCGCTCGGGTTTCTGGCGGCAGTCGCCGCCACCGTCGAGCCGGAGCTGGCCGCCCGGCTGGTCCTGCTCGCGGCCATCGCGGACGGACTGGACGGGGTGGTCGCGCGGAAGTTCGGGAGCACGCCCGCAGGCGAGTATCTGGACTCGCTCGCCGACGTGGCCTCGTTCGGGGTCGCGCCCGCGGTGCTGGTGTTCGCGGTCGCGCGACGCCAGTGGAGCCTCGCCGAGCCCTCGATAGCCACCGTCGCGGCGTTCTGCGTGCCCGCCCTCTTCGTGGCGATGGCGGTCGTCCGGCTGGCGCTGTACACCGCCTACGAGGTCGGTAACGCCCACACCGTCGGCGTACCGACCACGCTCTCGGCGACGGTGCTGGCCGCGGCCGTGCTGGCGGGCGTCGCGGAGCCGGCGGTCCTGCTCGGCGCGACCGGCCTGTTCGCGTACCTGATGGTGACCAGCGTGACGTACCCGGACCTCTACGCCCGGGACGCGCTGGCGATGGGCGGCGTGCAGGCGCTCGCCGTCCTTGCGCCGACCGCCTTCGGCCGGGCGTTTCCCGTACTCCTGCTCGGGGCCGCGCTCGCGTACCTCCTGCTCGGACCGCGATTCTACTGGCGCGAGGTGGAAGCACACGAGGCGGACGGCGAGCCTCCGGACGCGGACGGTTCCGCGGTCGAGGACGCCGAGGCCGTCTCCGAAGTCGAAGCTACGAGAGGCGGAAGTGAAGTAGGCGACCGCGAAGTGGAAGGGAAACGCTCTTGAAGCGTACGCACGGAGTTTCCACCATATGAGTCCGGTACATCCAGCGGGGTGGGTCGCATGAGCGACGAAGAGCCCGATGCCGACGAGACCGACGCCGAGGAACCGGCGGCCGAGGAGGCCGACGCGGACGCGGTCGAAGCGGCAGAGACCCAGGAGCCGGTCTCCGAAGAGGAACTCGAAGAGCAACTGGATGCCGCCGAGGCGGACCTCGAAGCCGCGGAGACCGAGACGGACCTCGACGCGGTGGAGGCCGAACTCGACAAGATCGAGGGACTCCTCGAAACGGCAGACCTCCCCGAGCCGGAGGACGACGACGAGGAGGACCCTCGTGAGGCGCTCGAGGGCCGACTCGACGACCTCCGGGACGATCTGGAAGAGGCTCGCGGCCCCTACTCCGAGGACGTCATCGAGGAGATCGAGAGCGCCAACGGGACCGTCGAGAGCACCGAGTGGACCGACCGTGGCCGCGAGCAACTCGCCGAGACGGTCGAGACATTCGTCGCCGAGGTCGAGGAAATCCTCGACGCGAATCTCGCCGCGACGGTCAGTAGCGAGATCGACGACCCCGTCTCCGCCCTCGAAGACGCCGCCGTCGAGGTGGGCGAAGTTTCGCTCGACCCCGACGACGACGCGGAGACCATCGCCGCCCTCGTGGCGGCGACCGAGAAGCTACAGACGGGAATCGAAGACGCCGAGGAGTGGGACGACCTCGAAACCCGCGAGCAGTTGCAGGCCCAGGGCTTCTACGACGTGCTCGACCACCGCAAGGACTACCCGCCGGAGTGGCACGCCCTGAAGGTCTGGGAGAAGCGCGACCGCGCCGACATGGTGCTGCTCGCGCTCGACAGCCTCCAGTCGAACTTCATGGAGGAGCACTGCCTCGACGCTCTGAAGCGGATGGGCCACGCGGACTCGCTCGACGCGATGAAAGAGCGCGCCCAGCGACGGGACGAGGCCGCCATCGAAATCATCGGGAAAATCGGCGACGAAGCGGGACTGGACGCCGTCATCGACTACGTGGACTCCGACCCCGGCCTCGCAAAGCCCGCGCTGAAGGCGGTCGGCGAGATCGGGAGCGAGGAGGCCACCCAGGAGATCGCCGACCAACTCGTCGCCGACGACGCCTCCGTCCGGAGTCAGGCCGCCCGCGCGCTGGGTCTCATCGGGGACACCCGAGGCATCGACCCCCTCGCGGACGTCCTCGAGAACGACGAAGCCGACGAGGTGCGCGCCAGCGCGGCGTGGGCCCTGAACCAGATCGGCACCGAACGCGCTCTCGACGCGGTCCGACCCTACGCCGACGACCGCGCCTACCTCGTCCAGACCGAAGCCGAGAAGGCGGTCGCAAGCGCCGAACCCGCGGCGTAAGGTCGCATTACTCCAATTCAGTACAACATTACTGCTTTCTCCGTGCTAGTCAGTACGACGTTACCGAGCGACGGCGTCCGGTAGCCGTCAAATAACAAAGAGGGGCTTCTCCTTTTGTAATACGTACGCGCCACATGTCGTTCAACGTGAAAACGCTCGGTTGCTGTCCGGAATGTGGGGAGGAGATTACCGCGGACTTCCTCCTCATCGAGTACGAGTCCGAGGGGCGGCCCGCCCGGTTCGCCGAGTGTCCCTGCTGCCGGAACGTCGTTCACCCCTCATCGGAGTAGGGCAGCCAGAAACAGCAGCGCGAACGCGACCGCGACGAGGAACGCGCCGACGCGACCGATCCACGTGTGTTCGGTCACCTCCCGCGGCGAGATGTCGACGCTGTAGTCCTTGTACTCCTCGCTGTACTCGACGTAACTCGGTAGCTGGAAGAACTCGAAGAACAACAGTGCAGCGCCGAGCGCGCCGAGTCCGTAGCCCGAAAGTTCGAGTGCCAGCACGAGATCGACCATATTGAGACGCCCGAACCTGTCGAGCAAAAAGCCACCGGTCCCCGAGGGTTTAAATCCGAGAACGGGACGAACCCTGCCCGTGAGCCAGTTCGCTCTCGGTTCGTCGGGTACTCCTCTCGCTACGGTCGGGTCGGTGATTCTCGTCGCCACGATTCTGCTGACGGCAATCTCGCCAGCCACCGGTCTATCGGCCGGGGACGCCCACTCGACCGAAGCGGGCCGTAGCGCGGCCAACGCTCTACCGGAGATAGTCGCCGTCTACCCCAATCCGGCGACCGAGAGCGACGCCGGGGAGTTCGTGGTCGTCCGATTCCCGAGCGAGACCGGCCTCTCGGGACTGGCGCTCGCCGACGACGAGACCACCGTCGGCCTGCCGAACGAGACCGTCTCGGGGCGGATCGCGTTCTCGACCGACCCCGGCGTCGCCCGAAACCGGACCGACAACCGAGTGCTCGCGCTCTCGGGCGGTCTCGCGATGGCGAACGGCGGCGAGACCGTCCGACTGGTCCGGACGGGAACCGGTTCGACTCCCGCAGAGAACGTTTCGGCGGCGGCCTTCGAAGACGCCCCGGAGGGCGAGCGCTGGCATCGCGTCGGAGGCCGAAACGGCGGCAACGACGTACCGAACGCGAGCGACGGCGACTGGCGGTGGACTCCGCTCGGCGCGACCGACTTCGAGGTCGCCCGGACTACCCCCGACAGCGCCCGGGCGTTCGTGCTCCCCGACGCGCCGGAGGTCCCCGTCGAGACCCTCGCGAGCGCCGACCGGCGCATCCTGCTCGCGGGCTACACCTTCACCTCCCCGCGGGTCGCCGACGAACTCGCCGCGGCGGCCCGACGCGGTGCGGACGTTCGGGTGCTGGTGGACGACGCGCCGGTCGGCGGGATAACTCGCCGGCAGGCCAAGCTACTCGACTCGCTGGTCGCTCGCGGCGTGGAGGTCCGGGTCCTCGGCGGCCCACTCGCGCGGTATCGCTTCCACCATCCCAAGTACGCGGTCGCCGACGACCGGGCGCTCGTGGTGACCGAGAACTGGAAGCCCTCGGGAACCGGCGGTCGAGCGAGTCGCGGCTGGGGCGTCGAACTGCGGGACCGCGAGACCGCCGACCACCTCGCCGAAATCTTCGCGGCCGACGCCGGGTGGCGCGACGGACTCGCGTGGTCGGAGTTCCGCCGCGGGAAGCACTTCGAGACCGACCCGCCCGCGAACGGCTCCTACTCCTCGCGGGTCGCACCGAGAAATGTAAACGTATCCGAAAGTAGTCTCTTGGTTGCTCCTGACAACGCAGAGGAGGGTCTGATCGAACTCCTCGACTCTGCGGACGAGTCGATTCGCGTCCAACAGGTCGCCATCGGCAACCGCGACCAGTCGTTCCTCCGCGCAAGCCTCCGGGCGGCCGAGCGGGGCGTCGAGGTCCGAATCCTCCTCGCTAGCGCGTGGTACGTCGAGGAGGACAACCGAAAACTGGTTGAGTGGCTGAACGAGCGGGCAGAGGCGGAAGGCCTGCCACTCGAAGCCCGACTCGCTGATCCGCAAGGACGCTACGAGAAGATTCACGCAAAGGGCGTGGTGGTGGACGGCGAGGCCGCCGTGGTCGGGAGCATGAACTGGAACGACAACTCTGCACGTCAGAATCGGGAGGTCGCGGTCGTATTACGCGGCGAGGAGGTCGGGAGCTACTACGCCGAGGTGTTCGATAGCGACTGGGAAGCAGGTGCAGGTGGTGGCCGCGGAAATTTCGGGCGGGCCCCAGTCGGTCTCCTCGGAGCGGTCGCTATCGGGGCAGTCGTGGCGATACTGTACGCGAGACGTGAGGTGACATTCGAGTAAGGGAGAGGAAGACGAAGCGAAGAACGCGTTCGTCAGTCGTTCTGCTCGTGGCCGACCGTCGTGCTCTGCAACTCCTCGTCCAGTTCGGCGTCGGCCATCTTCTCCACGAGGGCGTCGAGGACCTCCTCCCGCATGCCGGGCACGAACTTGATGGAGCCGACGACGAGGTGGCCTCCACCCGAGACGCCGCCGCCGACGACCTCCTCGTTGAGTTCCGACACCATCTCGGGGATGTCGAGCCGGACGCCGTCGCTCCGGAGGACCGCGAAGTCCGGGCCGTAGCCGATGGTGATGACCGGTTCGCCGGTCTCCTGGACCTTCCGGTCGTGGATTTCGCCGGTCGTCTTGCCCGGCGCGGGGTAGGTGAACCGGTGGGCGTGGTTCTCCACGTCGATGCGGTAGAGGTGGGCCTCCGCCTCGGCGGTCTCTGCGAGGAACTCCACGAGTTCACGGTGGCGCGCCTCGCTGTCGGCACCCACGTTCAGCACGTCGTTGATGAGGTTGCGCCCGGCGTCGTACTTGAGCCAGTGGGCCTCGTAGTCGAGGGCCTCGCCGACGTCCTGGAGGAACGACTCCTCGTACCCCTCCGCCTCCGCGAGTTCGACGTAGTCGGCCATCGCGTCGGCCTTCGAGCGGTCGGAGATGCCCGCGACCGCGGGGACGTGGCGGAGCTCCTCGGTGATGTCGGGCCAGATCATCCGCGCTAGCTCGACGCACATCATGCCGGTCGTGATGCGGTAGTCCTCGTCGTAGAGGTACGGGTTGACGTGGGCGTCCACGTAGGGTTCGACCGCCTCGGGGTCGGGGTGGTGGTGGTCCACGACCACGATGGGGATGTCGTAGTGCGCGAGGTTCTTGTATGCGGGCACGTCCTCGGCGGTGCTCCCGTTGTCGAGCATCAGCAGGAGCGGGAGCTTCTGGCCGTGGCGGGCCTGGTCCTCCAGCGCGAAGTTGAGGTCCCGGGTCACGTCCTCCATCTCGTAGAAGGGAGCCTTGCTCGGGAGGCGCTTGAACAGGTGGCGCTTGGCCTCGGGGTCCTGGTGGGTCTCCTCGATGAACTTCTCCAGCGCGAGCTGGACCGGGATGGAGGCGCACATCCCGTCGCCGTCGGCGTGGTGGCGCACCCGGATGGGCCGACTTTCGAGGACGGTCCGTCGAAGCTGCTTGGCGACCTCCTCCAAATCGGGGAACATCTGGGTCAGGGCGGGCCACTCCACGAGGGGTTCGACGTCGTGGGGTTCGGCGCGCTCCTCGAAGGCCGCCGCGAGCCGGTCGTGGACGTCTTCGGCCTCCTCGCCCTCCAGCACGTCGAGGCTATCCACTTCGACCTGCAGAGCGTTGTCGCGCTCCTCGACCATGCCGGTCACCCGGACCACGTCGTCGATTTCGACCTCGGGGTAGGCCCGGACGCCCGCGTCCTCGAAGGCCGCGCAGGGGATGACCCCCGTCTCGTCGCTGACGTGGAAGATGGTCGGCCCGCCGGTCTGCTTGATCTGGACGACCTCGCCTTCGACGTGGACGGTCTCGCCCAACTGGTCGCCGAGTTCGGTCAGCTCGACCACGAGGTCGTCGCCGACCGCGTAGCTGCCGTCGTAGGTCGATTCGTGGGCGAGCCCGGAGACGGAGTCCGAGAGGTCCACGAACACGCCGTAATCGACCACGCCGTTGACGGTTGCGTGGTAGCGCTGGCCCGTCTCCACATCCTCGACCGTACAGTCGGAATCGAGGTCGTAGACCACGGGTGACCCGCCGGAGTCTGGTTCGTCGGTAGCAGTCATTCTTGGCTGTGGTTTCGGTTCGGCCGCTTTTAACTCATGCGATGCCGAGTCTTCGTCCTCAAAGAATCGTTCGAGAGAGCGTTTCTCTCCTGTGGCTACGCGAATAGGGAGTTTTCCGATATCGTCGGGTGAGGTGTGGGAGTCATCAACAAATATAGAAGTACGACCTATTCGAGATCAGACTACGATGAAATAACTATACCAGAAGCCATACACTATATCGACTATTTAGGTTATTCTGCCTTGAAATGCGGCACGAGTATGAGGTAGAATGAACCGAACTGCCAAGAAGACGGTCGTTGCGAAGATCCTGACCGATGACCTCACGCAGTCAAAGCACGAGGCAATCAATCACGAGTACGAAGCGTTCCAGCGGTACATCCGTGGTGACGACGACGCAAACCTCTACTCAGCCACGAAACAATGCGCCGACACCTACGTAGACACCGAGAATCTACGCGATGGCCACGAATACCCGTGGTTCATCCCGATTCAGCCGCATGACGAGATTCCCGACGAGTCCGACGTGAAAGACTCGAAAATCGTTCGCAAGGACGGTAGCTTCTACGCACATATCACGGTTCAATGAGAAATAGATATCAGCGAGGAGTACGACGGCGTTATCGGCGTGGATTTCGGCGTTCGATGGATGGCAACGTCGGTGGCGTTGCCTTCTCGTAATACCGAGTTCTACGGCAAAGAGATTCGACGTATCCGTCGTCACCATCACAATCTTCGCATTCACCTCCGTGAGAAAGGAGCCTACGAGACGCTTAGGTCAGTCGGGGCGAAGGAGTGCCGGCAAGTGAACGACCGGCTCCACAAGATCGCGCGCGCTATCGTGGAGGAAGCCAAAATGCGCAATGCGCTCATTGTGATTGGGGATCTCAAAGGTATTCAGAACCAAGACCTTGGCGCGGAGATGAACCGTCGGCTCCACTCCATGCCACACCATAGATTGAAGAACTACATCAAGTACAAGGCGGCGTTCGAGGGGATTGCGGTGAAGTCGGTAAATGAGTACATGACGAGTCAGACGTGCTGGCGGTGTGGCGAGCAGGAGGCGACAACCCGTGAGGGACAAGGCAGATACTAATGTAGAGAGTGTGGGCTGGACGACAACGCGGACAAGAACGGTGCCACGAACATCGCAAAGAAAGGATTGGGTAAGGACATCGCGAGCCCACTATCCAGTCTCGGCGCAGTCTGTGAACCTGCGCTCAAACCGAGCGGTGCCGACCGAGCCTCTGCGACAGTACGCTTGCGAGCCGACTTGGAAACCTCTGGCGCAACGAAGTGAGCCGTCGGGCGAACGAAGTAGGCAGAGGTAGTTCACGGGTTTGCAACTACGTCTACGAGAATACACAGAAATCATATAAGTCGTCTCCGGAGATGGATAGTGACCGGGCAAGGGCTTTCGAGGACAAGGTAGCCTCTCACGTCCAAACAAAACAAACAGCGTTCGCCCATCGGTTCGCAACCTTTAGAACGCGCCCGACCGGATTCCCTACCATGCGGTTGTTCCGGTCGAGTGAGATACTCGGCATCGCCGAGGAGGCCCTCCAGTTCGCCCTCGAAGCGTCCGCCGACGCCCATCCCCACGAGTACATGGGGTTCCTCCGCGGCGAGGACGCCCGGAGTCTGGGGCTCGAACGCGACGGAACCGTCATCACGGACGTGCTGGTCATCCCCGGCACGGAGTCCAACCCCGTGAGCGCGACCGTCAAGACCAGTCAGGTGCCGAACGACTTCAACTCGGTCGGGTCGGTCCACTCCCACCCGAACGGCGTCCTGAAGCCCAGCGACGCCGACCTCGCCACCTTCGGGCGCGGGAAGGTCCACGTCATCATCGGTTACCCCTACGAGCGCGAGGACTGGAAGGCGTTCGACCGGAAGGGCGAACCCCGGGAGCTGGACGTGCTCGACGTGTCGCTGCCCGAGGGCGAGTCGTTCTTCGACTTCACGCAGGAGGACATCGACGCCGAGTTGGACTACGACTTCGAGGAGGATACATGAGCCACGATTTCGACGAGGAGCCAGAATGACCCACGTCGTCGCACAGGGGACCTTCGACCTGCTCCACCCCGGACACCTCCACTACCTCCGGGACGCGGCCGCGATGGGCGACCGACTCACGGTCATCCTCGCCCGCAGGGAGAACGTCACCCACAAGGAGCCGCCGATCCTGCCGAACCGCCAGCGCCGGGACGTCGTCGCAGCCCTCGAGATGGTGGACGAGGCGCGGATCGGCCACCCCGAGGACATCTTCGTCCCCATCGAGGAGCTAGACCCCGACGTCATCGCCCTCGGTCACGACCAGCACCACGACGAGGCCGCCATCGAGGACGAACTCGCCCGGCGCGGCGTCGAGTGCGAGGTCCGGCGCGCGAGCCCCCGCGACCCCGAGTACGACGGCGAGTTGCTCTCGACGGGCCGGATCATCGACCGGATTCTGGAAGAGCGCGGATAGACGCGGACGTCCGGCGGTCTGGTACCGGACGGTAGAAGACTTATGCCGCGTCCGACAGACCCGTCCCGCATGCCCTCCCGTAGACAGTTCCTCCTGAGCGCCGCCCTCGTGGGAGTCGCCGGATGCACTGGCGGTGAACCCCCGTCGGATTCGACCGCGACGGAATCGACGGTTCCCGGGACGACCGCTACCACAACAACCCGCGGGACGACCGAGACGACAACGGACGGGACGACCACGAGTTACGAACCCCGCAGGGAACCTCCCAAGTCCGGGGCAGTCCGGTGGCGAGTCGCGTTCGACGCACCCGTGACGCATCCGCCAGCGGTCGGCGACGATGGGGCATACGTCGCTGTCGGACAGGCCGAGATCTCCCAGAGCCGCGAGCCCGAATCGTCGGGCGCGCTAGCCGCACTCGAAGCCAAGGACGGAACGCCGCGCTGGACGACGGAACTACCGGTCGCACCGGCGAGCCAACCCGAGGTCTACGACGGCGGAATCTACTGCACGTCGGGCGGAAGCATCGGCTTCAGCGGTATCGATCACCGACTCCACCGGTTCGGTTCCGACGGCGCGGAGCAGTGGTGCACCGACGGCGTGGACCAGTTCCTGAACCGTCTCGCGTTCGGCGAGGGCCGCGCCTACCTCGCCACCAGCGACGACGCGCTGGGGTTCGACGGCCAGCGACTCTTCGCGGTCGGACTCGCAGACGGCGAGACCCAGTGGTCGGTCGAGAGCGGTGACGCCTTCGACGGACGATTGCTCGACGGGACGCTACTGGTCGCATCCGGTGGCGGCCGGGCAATCGAAAACCGCGACGCTGAGACCGGGGAGCGCCGCTGGCAGCGACGACTCGAACCGCTCCGGTCCGGGTCCGGTTCGTTCGCGATCCTCGACGACCTGCTGTTCGTCGAAGGTCGTGACGACGAGGACGGCTGGTTCGGTGCCGTGGAGGTGGCCGACGGGAGCGAGCGATGGTCCTACGCCCGGGACGGCGGCCGGTCGTTCGTTCCGACGGGCGCGGCCGTCACCGACGACGGGGTGGTTGGAACCGAGTACGACGGTCGGGTCTTCTCGCTCGCCCCGGCCGACGGCACCGAGCAGTGG
>PXSM01000059.1:14558-22800 GCA_003023465.1 Halobacteriales archaeon SW_6_65_15
GAAGCTCCCAGCCGACTGTCGAGACTGGCCGTAGCCGACGACCGCGTCTACGTCACCAGTGAACGCGGCGTCGTCAGGAAACTCGGAGAATGAGCCGACGGATTACAGCGAACTCCACGACTTCAGCGCGCGGGGCCACGAGGTGAGGTCCGCGATCCAGCGCGCGGCGACGAACTTCTTGAGGAACTGCGCGGGGTAGGAGTTGAACGTCCGGACCGGGATGACGTCCACGTCGTGGGCGACCGCGGTCTCGCCGATGGAGACGAGCGTCCCCTTGTCGTCGTAGGTCCACGTCTCGAAGGGCTGGTCGTTGATGGCGCGGGCGATGTTCTGCGCGGCGACCTCCGCGGCCTGCCACGCGGCCTGCGCCGTCGGCGGCGCGGGGTCGTTGCCCTGATCGACGATGGCCGAGTCGCCGATGGCGAACACGCGGTCGTCGCTCGTCCGGAAGTCCGACTCGGCGGTGACGCGGTTGTGCTCGTTGTCGAGGTCGCAGTCGTCGAGGGCGTCCTGCCCGGTGATGCCGCCGGTCCAGACGAACACGTCGTAGTCGAGCGGCTCGCCCTCGTCGAAGTAGATGGCGTCCTCGTCGGCCTCCGTGATGGGGTCGTCGGTCAGGATGTCGACGTCGGCCTCTTCGAGGTGGCGACGGACCGTCCCCTGCAGTTCGGAGTCCTGTCCGGGCATGATCTCCTCGAGAGCCTCCACGAGGTAGATGTCGATGGGGGCGCGGTGCTCGTCGCGGAACTCGGCGACCTCGCCCGCGCTCTGGATGCCCGATAGGCCCGCGCCGCCGATGACGACCTTCGCGGGGTCGTTGCGCGAAGCCTCCGACGCGGCCTGCTTGACTCGCCGGTGTATCTCGCGGGCGTCGTCGAGGCCTTTGAGGGTGAGCGCGTTCTCCTCCATGCCGGGAATGCCGTAGTAGGCGGTCTGGCTCCCGAGCGCGACCAGCAGGTAGTCGTACTCGACTTCCTCGTCGTCCAGCGCGACCACCTGCTCGTCGGTGTCGACGCTCTCGACCCGCGCCTGCACGAAGTCGGTGCTGGGCGAGACGACGTCGCCGACCGGAATCGTGATGTCCTCGGCGACGCCGGGGTCGCGGATGACTCGGTGGGCCTCGTGGAGCACGAGGTGATAGTCGTGCTCCGAGACCCACGTCAGTTCGGCGTCCGCGTGTTCCAGTTCGACTTCGAGTCGCTGAATCGCGCCAGCACCGGCGTACCCCGCACCGAGTACGACGACCTTCTCAGTCATATCGGAAACTCCGGAGTCCTCGGTTACAAAGGCTTTGAAAGGCCCAGTGGTTGATTGTGAGTATCTAACACGAAATACTGCCAACGAAACGGTTCGTTACCCGATACGTGAGAGAATGCTACCGTTTACCATACATATGTGATTGTACAACTTCCGTGGGGAAGCCCCGACCACATGGCCCGCGCACGGCAGATTTCACGGATCGCGAGAAGGACCGGAGGCGGCGTCAGCCGCCGGAGGGCCGTGCGTTGGGCTTTTCATCAACGTTTTGCAAGCGAGCCACTCTCCGAGTCTCTCGCGCAGCAAAAGGTTGTGGTCGTTAGTGCGCGGATTCCTCGGCGGGCGCTTCCATCGACTCGATTTTCAGGATGAGGATGTTGCTCGTGTCGTCTTTGCCGTCCACGGAGCCTTCGACGACGAGTTTCGAGAGGGGCGTGGGACCGACTCGAACCGCGTCGCCCTCGTGGAACTCCCGGACCGACCCGCGGACGTGAATCTCGGCGCGGCAGAGTTCCGGGTGGTGGACGCTGGTGAGGCTGATCTCCTCGACGTTGGCGTCCTCGACCGGCTCGCCGTCGAGGAACAGGGACACCTCGGCCTCCTGGTCCATGTCCTGCACGCCGAGGGCGTCGAAGGCGTTGGCCGTCGGCTTGTAGCCGCCTTTCGGACCGGGGACGCCTTCGACGAGTTGGAGGGCTTTCAGACTCTGCATCTGGTTGCGGATCGTACCGGGGTTGCGGTCGACCTGCTCGGCGATGTCCTCGCCTTTGACCGCATCTTCGGTCTCGCGATGGAGGTTCACCAGGGCGGTGAGAATCGTCTTCTGACTCGCCGTCAGTTCGATGGAAGACATTGGCGAGTCCTTGGCAATAGATTGTCTTAAATGGCACGAACCACTCGAAAATCGGATGGGAGTAAGTTTTCGACCCACTGGTAATTAACGGTCCCGACATCGAGTAAGCGACACCGCTTTGACGGTGGCGGCAGTTCGACCGACTATGGACGGCAAGCGCGTCCTCGTCACTGGTGGCGCAGGCTTCATCGGATCGAATCTGGCGAACTATCTCGCCGAAGACAACGAGGTACTCGCGCTGGACGACTGCTACCTCGGGACGCCCGAGAACCTCGACGACGCGGTCGAGTTCCACGACGCGAGCGTCCTCGACGACGACCTCCCGACCGAGGGCGTGGACGTTCTCTTCCACCTCGCGGCGCTGTCGTCGTACCCGATGCACGAGGAGGACCCCGCCAAAGGGGCGCGAGTGAACGTCGAGGGTTTCGTCAATACCGTCGAACAGGTCCGAGAAGACGGGTGCGACACCGTGGTGTACGCCTCGACCTCCTCCATCTACGGTGACCGGACCGATCCGTCTCCCGAGGAGATGGACGTGAGCGCCCGGACGGGCTACGAAGCGTCGAAGCTCGCCCGCGAACGCTACGGCGAGTACTTCTCGTACCACTACGACATGTCGATGGCAGGAATGCGCTTTTTCAGCGTCTACGAGGGCTTCGGCGGCGCAGAAGAACACAAAGACGAGTTCGCCAATCTCATCGCGCAGTTCGCCGACGACGTCGCACACGGCGAGTCGCCGGTCATCTACGGCGACGGGACCCAGACCCGTGACTTCACCCACGTAAACGACGTCGTTCGAGGTTTGGAGCTCGCGGCCGACCACGAACTCGACGACGTCTACAACCTCGGGACGGGCGAGAGCTACAGCCTCAACACGCTGGTAGAGCGCCTCAACGAAGAACTGGACACCGGCGTCGAACCGGAGTACGTCGAAAACCCCATTCCGGAGAAAGTCTACGTCCACGACACGATGGCGGACCCCTCCAAGATGAACGAAGCAACCGGCTGGGAGCCGGAGATAAGCTTCGACGAGGGGGTTCGCCGGGTCTGCTCGTACTACAAGTAAAATCACGTCTTCTTTACGCCCCACCGCCGAAGACCCGACCATGAACCGACAGGTGCGGATCATCGGCACGCCGATGGACCTCGGCGCGAACCGACGCGGCGTGGACATGGGACCGTCGGCCATCCGGTACGCGGGACTCGCGGAGGAGCTCGAAGCGGCAGACGTCGAGTCGGTAGCCGACGCGGGCGACCTGCTCGTCCCGCGCGCAGAGGAGCGCGACCCCGACGCCGAGCAACCCGACGAGGGGTCGGCCAAGTTCCTGCGCGAGACCGCCGACGTGTGCTCGCGGCTCTCCGACGAGGTGGCCGCGGCGCTCGACGACGACGCCTTTCCGCTGGTGCTCGGCGGCGACCACTCCATCGCCATCGGCACGGTGACGGGCGCGGCCCGCGGGACCGACCTCGGCGTGGTCTGGTTCGACGCCCACGGCGACTTCAACACGCCCAAGACCTCGCCGTCGGGCAACGTCCACGGGATGCCGCTGGCGGCCCTCCTCGGCATCGGCGACTTCGCGGACACCGAGTGGGCCAACGCGCCGACCCTCCGCGAGGAGAACGTCGCCATCGTCGGCCTCCGGAGCCTCGACGACACCGAGCGCGAGGCCATCCGCGACAGCGACGTGACCGCCTACACCATGTCGGACATCGACGAGCGCGGCATCACCCCGGTCGTCGAGGATGCCCTCGACGTGGCGACCGACGGCGTCGACGGCATCCACGTCAGCCTCGACCTCGACTGGCTCGACCCCAAGGAAGCACCGGGCGTCGGCACGCCCGTCCGCGGGGGCGTGACTTACCGCGAGGCTCACTCCGCGCTGGAGACCGTCGCCGAACGCGACGAGGCCGAGGGCGTCCTGCGCTCGCTGGAGGTCGTCGAGGTCAACCCCATCCTCGACGAGCACAACGAGACCGCCGAGTTGGCGACCGAACTCGCGGCGAGTGGGCTTGGGAAGACTATCCTCTAACACCACACTACAACCTTTTACTGCGCGAGATACTCTCCGAGTACCTCGCTTGCAAAGCGGTGATGAAAATCGCAAGGCACGTCCCTCCGGCCGCTAAAGCGGCTTCCGGTCCTTTCTTTAGTAGGCGCTGACGGTTCTCATCAGACCTACGAGCCCCCGACTGGTGCTCGTAGGTCGAGATGTCGCGTAGTTCAGCGCTCTCGCCAGGGGGACGCCAGACAGCAAGTTTCGGCCAACTAATTATCATTTATAGCAATATAAAAGAGTGTTTTAGACGTGAATAGGAACCTGAGTGCCGACGAACACCTCGCTACGGTGCTGAAAAGCGAGCGAAGCAACGCCACGCTCGGACAGTTACGAACCTCCACGCGAACCGACACGCTGAAGGTCGCTCCCTGAGCGCGAGACAGAAATGGCCGAGTACGACGCAATCCTGTTCGACAACGACGGCGTGCTGGTCGACCCGCCGGGCGACGACACCCTCGTCGCGGCCGCCGAAGCGGCCTTCGCGGCCGTGGGCGTCGAGAGCCCCGACGACGAACACGTCGCCCGACCTACTGGAGCAGGTCTGCGGGGTCTACGACGTGGACCCCCACGAGTTCTGGCACGCCCGGGACCGCCACGCCTCGCGGGCTCAGTGTGCGGAGTTCCGCGAGGCGACGAGAGGGCCTTACGACGACGTGGCGGCCCTCGGGTACCTCGACCACGACTTCGGTATCGTGAGCTCGAACCAGCACGCCACCATCGAGTTCATCCTCGACTTCTGCGAGTTCGAGCACCTGTTCGACACCTACTACGGCCGCGAGATGGGCGTCGAGAGCCTCGAACGCAAGAAACCCGAACCGTACTACCTCGAAGCGGCACTCGCGGACCTCGGGGCCGAGTCCGCGCTCTTCGTCGGCGACAGCGAGAGCGACGTGGTGGCAGCCCGGAACGCTGGTCTCGACTCCGCGTTCGTCCGGCGCGACCACTGCGAAGGGGTCGAGCTATCGGTCGAACCGACCTACGAAGTTCGAGACCTCTGGGGCGTCGCAGAAATAGCGGGCAGGAAGTAGCTTCTACTCTGCTTCGTCTTCGTCCGCGGTCTCGGCGCTCGCGTCGGGAAGCACGTCCACGCTGGCCACGCCGTCGGCACCTTCGAGTTCCATCACCTTCACGCCCATCGTGTTCCGGCCGACCTCCGAGATGTCGGCCGCTCGGATGCGCATGATCTGGCCGTCGTCGCTCATGATGACGAGGTGGTCGTCCGGCCCGACGGCCTTGACCGACGTGACCTGCCCGTTCCGGTCGCCGGTCTTGATGTCGACCAGTCCCTTGCCGTTGCGCGACTGCTTGCGGTACTCTTCGAGGGGCGTGCGCTTGCCGTATCCGTTCTCGGTGACGGTCAGCAGGTCGCGGTCCTCGGAGTCGGCTGCGGCCACCATCCCGGCCACCTCGTCGTCGCCTTCGAGCTGGACGCCCCGGACGCCCCGGGCCGTTCGGCCCATCTCGCGGGCCTCGGACTCGTCGAACCGGATCGCCATCCCGTTCCGGGTGGCGACGAGCAGGTCCTTCGAGCCGTCGGTCACCTTCACGTCCACGAGTTCGTCACCGCCGTCGAGTCTGGCGGCGATGATGCCGGTCGAGAGGATGTTCTCGAACTCCGCGGCACTGGTCCGCTTGACGTAGCCGTCGCGGGTGACCATGCTGATGGACTCGTCGTCCTCGAAGTCGTCGGTGTTGACGACCGCCGTGATCTCCTCGCCGTCGTCTAGGTCGAGCAGGTTGATCGCCGACTTCCCCCGGGCGGTCCGGGACATCTCGGGGATCTCGTAGGTCTTGAGTCGGTAGACCTGGCCCTGATTCGTGAAGCAAAGGAGGTAGTCGTGGGTGTTCGCCCGGAACACCTTCGAGACCCGGTCGCCCTCCTTGACGTCGCCGCCGATGATTCCCTTCCCGCCGCGGTTCTGGGCGTCGAACTGGGAGACGGGCATCCGCTTGACGTAGTCCTGCTCGGTGACGACCACGACCACGTCCTCCTCGGCGATGAGGTCCTCGCGGGTCACCTCGTCGGTGTTCTCGATGAATGAGGTGCGACGCTCGTCGTCGTACTCGTCTTTGACCTCCAGTAGCTCCTCCTTGACGACCGAGAGGAGTTCGGACTCGGAGCCGAGGATGGTCTCGAGGCGCTCGATGCGGGCCTGGACCTCCTCGTACTCGTCCTCGATCTCGGCGGCCTCCATCGAGGTGAGGCTCCCGAGTTGCATCCGGACGATGTGGTCGACCTGCTCTGCGGAGAACTCGTAGGCGTCGCGCAGGTCGGCCTTGGCCTCGTCGCGGTCCTCGGCGTCCGTCGAGTTCGTACTGGCTCCGGCGGCGCACGACCTCCTTGCGGTGGTCGAGGTAGTGTTCGAGGGTCTCCTTGAGCGACAGCACGCGGGGTTCGCCGTCCACCAGCGCGAGGTTGATGACGCCGAAGGTCTTCTCGAGGTAGCTTTCGAGTAGCTGGTTCTTGACGACCTCAGCCATCGCGTTCTGCTTGAGCTCTACCACGATGCGGATGCCGTCGCGGTCGGACTCGTCGCGGAGGTCCCGGATGCCCTCGATGGTGCCTTCGTTGACCGCGTCCGCGATCTTCTCGATCATCCGGGCCTTGTTGGTCTGGAACGGGAGTTCGGTGATGACGATGCGGTCGCTCCCGCTCTCGCGTTCTTCGACCTCGAACTCGGCGCGCACGCGGATGCGGCCCCGACCCGTCTTGTACGCGGCGTGGACCGCGTTCCGGCCGACGATGTTCGCGCCGGTCGGGAAGTCGGGCCCCTTGACGTGCTCCATCAGGTCCTCGACGGTCGCCTCGGGGTTCTCGATGAGTTCGACCGTCGCGTCGATGACCTCGCCGAGGTTGTGCGGCGGGATGTTCGTACTCATTCCGACCGCGATGCCGGACGACCCGTTCACCAGCAGGTTCGGGAACGCCGAGGGCAGGACCTCCGGCTCCTGAAGGCGGTCGTCGTAGTTGGACTTCCAGTCGACGGTGTCCATGTCGATGTCGGCCAGCAACTCCTCCGCGATGGGAGCCATCCGGGCCTCCGTGTACCGCATGGCCGCGGGCGGGTCGCCGTCCACGCTCCCGAAGTTGCCCTGACCGTCGATGAGGGGATACCGCATCGAGAAGTCCTGGGCCATCCGGGCCAGCGCGTCGTAGATGGACTGGTCGCCGTGCGGGTGGAAGTCACCCATCGTGTCGCCGACGATGTTCGAGGACTTCCGGTGGCTCGCGCCGCTGGTGATGCCCGACCGGTGCATCGCGTAGAGGATGCGCCGGTGAACCGGCTTGAGTCCGTCGCGCACGTCGGGAAGCGCGCGGCCCGCGATGACCGACATCGCGTAGTCGATGTAGCTCTGCTCCATCTCGTCTTCGACCCGGACGTTTCGCACTCGCTCCGCGACCTCGTCCGGGACGTCTGGTGCGTCCGTACTCATGTTAGATGTCTACCCAGTCGGCCTCGGTGGCGTTCTCTTTGATGAACTGCTTGCGCGGTTCGACGGCGTCGCCCATCAGCACCGAGAACATCTTGTCCGCCGCGGCGGCGTCCTCGATGGTGACCTGCTTCAGGATGCGGTTCTCGGGGTTCATCGTGGTCTCCCACAGCTGGTCGGGGTTCATCTCCCCGAGGCCCTTGAACCGCTGTACCTGCGAGGGGTTGCCGTCGCACTCTTCCTCGATGATGCGTTCGCGCTCCTCCTCGGTCATGGCGTCGTAGGTCTCGCCCCGGTAGCGGATACGGTACAGCGGGGGTTGGGCCGCGTAGACGTAGCCCGCCTCCAGCAGCGGCTTCATGTACCGATAGAGCAGCGTGAGGTACAGCGTCCGGATGTGCGCGCCGTCCACGTCGGCGTCCGTCATGATGATGATCTTGTGGTAGCGCGCGTCCTCGATGTCGAACTCGTCGCCGATGCCGGTCCCGAGCGCGGTGATGAAGTGACGAATCTTGTCGTTCTCCAGCACGCGGTCGAGGCGGTGTTTCTCGACGTTGAGCACCTTGCCGAACAGCGGGAGGATGGCCTGGAACTCCCGGTCGCGGGCCTGCTTTGCCGACCCGCCCGCGGAGTCGCCCTCCAC
>PXSM01000060.1 GCA_003023465.1 Halobacteriales archaeon SW_6_65_15
GGCGTCCAGCCCCGAGCGCTCCAGCAGATCGACCACGCGCTCGGCGCTCAGGTCGATGCCCAGCATGCTCTCGATGCGGTCGTGGGTCACGGTCTTCTGCTTGATCTCGAAGTCGGGGCGGCGGAGCGTTCGGTCCGGGTACTCGACCTCGACCTCCTCGACCTTCGCGCCGCGGGCGTCGAGGGCGTAGCAGATGATGTTGCACATGTGGTCGATGGTCCACTGGTCGGTGCCCGTCAACTCGACGAACAGGTCCCGCGAGTCGGTCGAGACCTCGGTCCGGCGACCGTTGATGACCGGCGGGAACGAGAACAGCCCGATGTCGTCGTAGATGGCGGGGTAGCGCTCGTACTCGGCGACGAGGTCGGCGTAGGTTTCGCCGGTCGGGTGCGAGCGCAGGACCTCCTCGGGGGTCATCTCGGCGTCCGAGTCGAGGGGGACGAACCGGTCGCCGCCGGGTTCGACGCCCCGGTAGGTGATGGACTTGCCGAGTTCACCGGCCCGGCCTTCCTCGTCCCCGGTCGCCACCTCGCCCTTCAGCATCGTCAGGTCGTGGATGCCGATGGCACCCTTCGCGCGCTTGCGCCCCATCGTCGCGTGGAGCTTCTCCTGCAACTGGATGAGCGAGTCGAGGGCGTCCTCGTCTAAGTCCACCCCGCGGATGACCGCGCCCGTGACGTAGGGTCGCTCGTCGGGAACCGACTCCTCGACCTCGATGGTCCAGTCGGGGTCGTTGGTGCCGGGGACGTAGACCCCGCGGTCGTCGCCGTACTGGTATCGCAGGGACCGGGCGACGCCCTCCACCGAGAGGCGGTCGAGGCGGTCGGGCGCGAACTCCAGTTCGAACTCGCCGTCCTCCGTCTCGCCCTCGTACTCCAGGCCGAGGCCCGTGACCGGTCAGTTCGCGGAGTTCGTCGGGGTTGACGTCTACGACTGGCATCAGTGTAGCACCTCCGTCTCGCGGAGCAGTTCGAGGTCGGCCAGCGTCCCGTGTACGTCGCGGATGTCCTCGAAGCCGTACATCACCATCAGGAGTCGTTCGAGCGAGATTCCCCACGCCATCACGTCGCAATCGACGCCGAGCGGCGTGAGAACCTCCTCGCGGAAGATTCCGCTGTTGCCCATCTCGATGGTCTCGCCGGTCTTGGGGTGGTCCACGAACAGCTCGAAGCTCGGCTCCGTGTAGGGGTTGTAGTGGGGCTTGTACCGGATGTTGGAGATGCCGAACTGCTCGTAGAACTCCTCGAAGGTCCCCATCAGGTCTCTGACCGACAGATCCTCGGCCATCACCCAACCCTCCACCTGGAAGAACTCCAGCAAGTGGGTCGGGTCGAGGGTGTCGTTTCGATACACCTTCTCGACGCTGAAGTACCGCTTGGGCGGCTCCAGTTCACCCTCGGCGTACCCCGAGAGGTATCGCATCGACAGCGAAGTGGTGTGACCCCGGAGTGCGAGGGCTCGCGCAAAGTCCTCGGACCACGGCGAGTGGTATCCGTCGCCGTCCTCGCCGACCCCGTGGCGGTGGGCGTCCTCGACGCGCTCGACGAGGTCTTCGGGCAGGTCGCCGATCTCGGTCGGGTTCGAGAGGGCGAACCGGTCCCAGTGGGTCCGCGCCGGGTGATCTTGGGGCATGAACAGCGCGTCGTTGATCCAGAAGTCGGCGTCCACGTGCGGACCTTCCATCTCCTCGAAGCCCATGCCGACTAGTGCATCCTTCACGCGATTCGCGGTCTGACGGAGGATGTGGGTCTTCCCGCCGTCGATGCGCTCGGCGTCGGCTTCGACGTTGTACTCGGCGAACTCGACCTCCTTCCACTCGCCGGAGGTCAGCATCTCGGGCGTGAGCTGTCCGACGGTCTCGGCCGTCTCGACGCCCTCCATCAGCGTCGTGACGCCCTCGTCGGTGAGGGTCACCGAGCGAACCGTGGATTCGGAGACGGTGACGAGTCCGCGACTCTCCAGTTGGTCGAGCACGTCCTCGTCCTCGACGGACTCGTCCGCGTCGAGGGCGGCCAGCACGGCGGCCTCCTCGTCGCTGTCGGGGTCGGCGTCGGGGTCGGCCGTGATCTCGCCGCTCTCGATGGTGCCGTATCCCTTCCGGGCGTAGTTCGACAGGGCGATGTCCACCTGCAGGCCCTCCCGACCGGACTGCCCGATGACCTGCCCCATCTGGGCGGGTTCGGCGTCGGCCCCCGCACCGAGGGCGGCCTCGTAGAGCCGGACCTCTGGGAGTCCAGCTTCGAGGTACTCGCGGCCCTCGTCGGTGGGTTCGACGGTCTCCTCGGTCGATTCGGCGACCTCGACGAGTCCCTCCGACTCCAGTTCGAAGGCTGCGCCCGTGACCGTCTCGGGCTTGTGACCGGTCTCCTCGGCCAGTCGGTCTATCGTCTGTGCCTCGTTCGCGCTCGCGGCTTGCAACACCGCGACCTGTGATTCGGGTAGTTTCATCGTGTAGAGTTCTCTTTGATCGTTACGTCCCCGCGCGTCCGTTTATCGTTTCTGAAGCGCGGCCGTGCATCTACTCGGTAACCGCGCGCGAGCGGTTTCGTCCCGAGTGGGCTGGTCGTCCACGTCGGAAGTCCGCCGCTCGGTCAGGACGCGAAGAAGAAGCCGAACCCCGCGGGCGTTTGCCGTGGCTGACGGGCGCTACCACCGGTCTGGGGTTCGGATGGCATACTCGTCAGTTGTTCGTAATCCGTGAAAAACGTTCCGGGGACGAGGAGACGCATCGGCGCGGACGCGACCCTACACTGCGCG
Organism: Halobacteriales archaeon SW_6_65_15; assembly: GCA_003023465.1. GTDB lineage: Archaea > Halobacteriota > Halobacteria > Halobacteriales > Haladaptataceae > Halorussus. The sequence continues at coordinate 2,758 of PXSM01000060.1, forward strand.
GTTCCTCCTAGAAGTGTCAACCTGAAACGAAAAAGAACTAACTCGATGGCGCTCGGATTTCTAAACAGGGAATATTTCTTTCGTTTCTCCAAAAAATACTTGTCTTCGTTCCGGATAGCTTCGGACGTTGTTCATGTACGACGGAACTATCGACTGGAACGCCTACTGGCGCGAGGGTCGCGAGGCCGACGCCGACTTCCCCGCCAACGTGGGCGCGTACGGAAAGGCCGACCTGCTCGCACGCTTCTTCGAAGCCGAAGGGGTCCCCGACGACTTCACGTCGGTCGGTTGCGGTCCCGCCGACTGCCCCCTCGAACTCGCCGAGCGCTTCCCCGAGCTGGACGTGGTCGGGTACGACGCCGCCGAGTCGGTCGTCCGCAAGAATCGCGAGCGAGTCGAGAGCGAAGGCGACGACGGCGACGACGAGACCACCGACCGCGAGAACGTCGCCTTCGGGGTGGCCGCGCTCCCCGACTTCGACGTAGATCGGCAGTTCGACCTCGTGTACTGCTACGCGACCCTCCACTACGTCCGGGAGATCGAGCGAGCCATTCGGAACCTCTACGAGCGCGTCCGTCCCGGCGGCCACCTCGTCTTCAACTACCCCAACGAGGCGACTCGGGAGTTCTACCACGACCAGTTCGACGACGAACCGGAGTTCCGGGACCGGTTCGAACTCGTCTTCGAGGGCGAGAACGTCGTCTCCGCCGACGAGATCGAGAACGCGCTCGGTGCGACCGTCCACGACTACTGGGACGCAGTGGACGCCGACAGGGAAGTCGGTGCTGCGCCACAGAACCCGTGCGTCTACGTCGAGAAGTAGCCGGAATCTCGACCACCTAGACGTTTTCTAGAAGATTCTTTACGTACTTCAAAGCATTCTATTTCTATTTTGAGGAGAGAGTCCCATTCGTGAGTCGAGTCGTTTCGCGCGTTCCCGAAAGCTTATCCTGTCACCCCGTAGATTCACGCGAAAATGCCCTCCAGACGACAGCTCCTCGCGGGATTCGGGAGCACCGCGGCCGCCGGACTCTCGGGATGTCTCGGCGGAATTAACGTTGGTGAGTCCGACTTCACCCCCGGAACCGACGAGGACGCCGACTGGCCGATGCCCCGCTACGACTCGACCAACGCGGCCTACAACCCGGACGCGAAGGCACCCCGCGAAGGGGTCGCCGAGCGCTGGACCTACGAACGCGGAATGGCGACCGGAACCCCCGCTATCGCGGACGGAACCGCCTTCCTCCCCACGTCGCAGGGTCTCGTGGCCCTCGACGCGACCACGGGCGAGGAGGTGTGGCGATACTCGCCCAACGAGCACGGATGGACCACACCGCCAGTGGTCCACGACGGGACCGTCTACGCCAGCGAAAGCAGCCGGTCGGGCGTCTCCGCGCTGGACGCTGAGACGGGCGACGAAATCTGGTCGAATCCGGACCCCGGGGATAGCCGCGCGGGCGTCCACCTCCTCGCGGGCGAACACGTCTCCGAGCCGGTCCTCTACGCCGGAGGCGAGAACGGCGAAGTGTTCCGGCTCGACGCGGCGACCGGCGAAACCACGTGGCAGACCGACCTCTTCGGCGAAATATCCGCGTTCGGCTTTCACTTCGGCGGTCTGTACGTCGGAACCTACGGCGGCGAGATCTACTGCTTCACGGACACCGTGGACGGCGTGGACGAACCCGGCGAGGGGTGGCGACGCAAGGTCGGCTCGGCCGTCAGGACCATCCTTCCGGACGAGGAGTGCGTCCTCGTCCACACCTTCGGAGGACCGCTTCGGTGTATCCAGAGCGGAGCCCACGCCGGAACGACCCGGTGGCAGATGGACTCCGCGGACGCCAACTCCGCGCCCGTCCACGCCGAGTACAGCTTCTTTTCCGCGGGATACGAGCGACTCTCGGCCGTCCGGGAGTACGACGAGAAGACGGAGTGGCAACTCGACGGCAGGTACGACGCCACGGGACCGGTCGCGGCCGGGGACACCCTCTACGTCAGCGACCGCTCCCATCCCACGCCCGGTGGAGCGAGCGAAGGTCTCGCGGTCGCCGACGGCGCGGTGTTCGCGGCCACTCAAGGGAGCGAGGACAGTGACGTGACCCTCTACTGTCTGGAATCCCCGAACTGACTCACGAGCAGTGTCCGGCCAGTTCACGCACCAGCATACGGCGCGGAGCGCCGACGAGGCCGGGAGCGAGCGGCCTTTTTTGGTCTCTTCGTGAGCGAAGCGAACGAAGGCTCGTCAGAGCTTGCGGTGCAGATTTTTTCGAGGAGGGCACCCGCACGTGCGCCGTCGGAGGCGGGGCACGAAGATACCCGACGAGAAAAAAGGTGGTAGTGTGGTCTCAGAACTCTTCTTGGATGATGTCGAGGGTCTTCTCGCGGTCCGACCAGTCCACGAAGACGGCGACGCTGGTCGCGCTCGTGATGAGGTCGCGGATGTTGATGTGGGCGTCCGAGATGGGATCGACGAAGTTGCGGATGACGCCCGGCTGGTTCGGGAGTTCGCCGCCCATCACGCGGACCACCGCCACGTCGTCGTCCACGGTGACGCTCGACAGGGAGTCGTCGCCGATGACCTCCTGATGGAGGATGTTCTCGGCGCGTTCGGCCACCATCTCGTCCACGTAGAAGGTGACCGAGTCCATCCCGCTGGCGACGGCGTCGACGTTGATGTCGCTCCCGCCGAGCGCGGTCGAGAGGTCCTGCAGGATGCCCGGCTGGTTCCGGATGGCCCGGCCCGCGACGGTGAGACAGGCCAGCGGCTCCTCGCGCATGTCGATGAGGCTCTCGAACTCCCCGATGACGTCGGTGCCGCCGGCCAGCAGGTCGCCGTGCTGGTAGTGGACGACGCGAACGTCGAGGTTCTCCTGCTTGTACGAGAGGGCGCTCGGGGCGACCACCTCGGCACCGCGGAACGAGAGGTTCCGGAGTTCGTCAACCGATATCTCCCCGACGTTTCGCGCACCCTCGACGACGTGGGGGTCGCCGGTCATGACGCCCTCGACGTCCGTGACGATGACGACCTCGTCGGCGGCCATGTAGTTGCCCAGCATCACGGCGGTAGTGTCCGATCCTCCTCGACCGAGCGTGGTCACGTCTCCCTCGGGGCCTTCGGCGAGGAATCCGGTGATGACGGGAACCACGCCGTCGAGTTCCGCCGCGAGCTCCTCGGCCGCCGCCTTGGTCCGCTCGGCATCGACCTCGCCGCGCTCGTCGGTGAAGACCGGCCAGCGGTCGCTTCCCGGTTCGACGAAGACGGCCTCCACCCCGCGGGCTGCGAGGGCCGCCTTGAGCATCCGGACGCTGGTCCGCTCGCCCATGCTGACGATCTCGGCGCGGTCGGCGTCGTCGGTCTCGAACTCGATCTCGTCGAGGAGTTCGTCGGTGGTGTTACCCATCGCGCTGGCGACCACGGCGATCTCGTGGCCCTCCGCCACCGCGTCCGCGACGGAGTCGGCCGCGCGGTTGATCCGGTCGCCGGTTCCGAGGCTCGTCCCGCCGAACTTCGCTACGACGCGCATCGAACCACCCGCGAGTGCGAGAGCGAGGACGAGCGCGAAATCGTCCGCACGTGAGACTGGAACATGGAGAACGGTAACTCTGGGACGCAGATAACTGCTTTCATGTGTGAGAAGATTGCCACCGCACGCGGTTCGTGGCCAGAAGCGAATCGCCCAACCGCGAGAACGGGACTACTCTCGCTCGACTTCGGAGGACTGTTCGGGGTCCTGCCGTGGGTCACCGGTCGCACCCGACCGCTGGTCGGGGGTTCGCTCGTCCTGCCCGTTCCGTTGATCGTCCGACTGCTCGCGGCCGCCGCCCTCGTAGGTGTCGTTCATCTCGGCTATCGGGTCGAACGTGACCAGTCCCTTTCCGGCGGTGAACTCGTAGGCGGTCCACTCCGAGATCGACAGCACCCCGTTCATCTTCCGGATGCGGACGCGCTTGATGAGCGTGTCCGCCACGAGCGACCCGTTCATCTGGAGGTCCACGAGGCCGTCAACCGCGTATCCGAGGTCGTGGGGGAATGTCTTCTCGTCGCCCGCGATGGTCGCCCCGGCGAACACCGGGACGAATCGCCCTTTGCAGACGTCCGCCCGCACGTCCTTCACGAAGTCGTACGCCTGCACGGGCTGGACGAGCGTCCCGAACTCGGTCAACGAGTCGAGGACGACGACGCCCCGGTCGCTCATCTCCAGCGCTTCGAGACAGTTGTCGAGTTTGTTCTGGATTTCGGCCACGTCGCTCGGGTCCCGGACCGTCTCGGTCACCTCGCTGGTGAACCGATAGATGTGGCGATTCCACTCGTTCATGCGCTCGAACATCCGCTCGCGGTCGCTCACCCGATAGGTGAAACAGTCCACGACGTGGAGCCGCCCGGATTCGAGATACGGAAGGACGTTCCAGTCGAGCGAGAGGAACCGTTCGATCACCGAGACGGGCGATTCGGTGAAGGTGACCATCACCGCGGGCTCGCCGCGTTCGAGCGCCCGCCAGACGAGTTCGGCCAGCATGGCGTCGTCGCGCGAGCCCTCGTCGTTCGACAGCAGGACGAACGAGTTCCGGGGCAGACCCTGCGGGAGGAAGGCGTCGAGGCCGGAGACGCCGGTTCGCATCCTTCGATGACCGTGATACTCGGTGAACACCCGGTCGCTCTCGACCATCGCGTCGCGGCAGGTCTCCGAGCAGAACTCGTAGGTGGTCGCGTCGCCGTCCATCGTCACCCGCCCGTTCGACAGCGGGAGCCGACAGAAGTCACAGAGCTGGGGGTCGTCTCCGTCGGGGTCGTCCCCGTTGGGGTCGTCCCCGTTGGGGTCGTCCCCGTTGGCGTCCTCGGTGTCACCCATACCCACGATGTGGTGCCCCGAGCAGAAAGAACCTGTGCGTTCCGGGCCGATTCCCCTCACCAACCCGATTCATCGACCCCGTTCATTGACCCGACTCATCGACCTCAGAACTACGAATCCCGCTAACGCGCGTCGATGGGATCAGGGAGCGGTTGCAAGCGCGGAAGCGTTCCGTCTCTGTTCATCGTCTGAAGCGGTTCGTCGTTGACGGTGACGCTGAGCGACTCGAAATCGGTCGGAATCGAACCGCTCCCGGTGACTTGAGTGCCGAAATTACAGTCGGATTCGCGATGTGCCCCACCTCCCGTGTCGAAAGAAAGCGCGTACTCGTCGCTCGCTCGAATAGATCGACCTCGATTGCGTCCCGAGAATCGTGACAAATTCGCACGTCGACCGTGACGTCGTACGTTTCTCCGTGCGCGACGGTGTGTACCCAGCCACTGTGACCGTCGTCCGAATCTGAGAACTCACTCGGACCTGCCTTCGAAAGCACCCCGAGGTAACTGCGACGTTCCGGAGAGTCAGCACCATCCGAAGAACCGGTCCGAATCTTCGGCACCCAGTTCGGACACGTACCGCTGGCAACCCGCGACCGTCGCGAGTCCCGTCGCGCAAGTGAGAGCTAAAAAACGACGGCGGCCAGTTTCAATCACAATCACGTTCAAATGCCATAACTCATTTAACATTTTCGATAAGGCGGACGGGTTCATCGCGTAACCGGCCGGGACCGAATTCACCACGAGTTGGCGACGACCCCACGAACTTTAACTGGTTCGTGGCCCATGAACGAACGATGCGCGTGCGAGACGCGTTCGAGGACGACCGGGAAGCCCTCGCCGAACTCGCCGACGCCCCTGCCGAGGTGATGGCCAACGTGGTCCACGACCGAACGGTCCGGGTGGCCGAGCGCGAGGCCGACGATGGCGAGCAATCCGACGAGAGCGGCGAGACTGGCGAGACCGATAAGACCGACGAGACTGATGAGACCGACGACGAGTCGGATGTCGTCGGCTTCGTCGGGTTCGACGCCATGCCCGGCACCGTCCGCGTGACGTACCTCCGCGGGACGCGGGCGGCCCGCGAGCGACTGCTGGAGGAACCGGTCCGGTTCGCCCGCAAGGAGGGGATGGCCGTCGAGGCGCTGGTCCCCGAGAACGAGACGGAGACCCGCGAGGTGGTCGAGGACGCGGGGTTCGACCGAGTCGGGACCGGTCCACGATTCGACGGCAGTCGGACCATCGAATACCGGCTCGACAGGGCGTAACAGTCGTTCGACGGCTATCCCGTCCGATCTTCAGGTTCAACCTGACCCTCCAACCCCCTCGTTTCAGGTGGAACCTGAGATATAAACCTTGGGAGACACTCGTCGAATGCTCTGCGAGTCGTCCGCCGTCGATCCCCGAGAGCCGCACGAATCGGGAGTTCAACTGAACTGCCGGACCGTCATGTCGAGGGTGTCGAGGTCGAGAATCGGCGCGAACCCCGCGTCCGGGTCGATGTTCACCGACTTCTGGAAGGCGGTCTGAGCCTGCCAGCACCCCGAGTTGACCGAGAGGACGTTGTGGTACTTGCCCCAGCCGAGCTTGTGGACGTGGCCGGTGTGGAACACGTCCGGGACGGTGTCCATCACGAGGTAATCCTTCTCCTCGGGCGCGAGGCGGGTCTTGCCCCCGAACTGGGGCGCGACGTGGCGCTTCCTCAAGAGTTGGTACATCGCCTTGTGGGGCTCGTCGTAGCTGGCCTTGTCGTCGGGGAGTTCCGCGATGACCTCGTCCAGCGAGACCCCGTGGTACATCAGGACGTCGACGCCCTCGACCGTGACCGTGGAGGGGTTACCCGAGATCTCGGCGTCGTGGACCGACATGATGTT
>PXSM01000061.1 GCA_003023465.1 Halobacteriales archaeon SW_6_65_15
CGGGCAGGAGACGACTGGAGGCGTGATGTGCCCCACGTACCGCGCCGCAGACGAGGAGATCACGGCCACTCGCGGCCGGGCCAACATGCTCCGGCAGGCGATGAGTGGGGACCTCCCCGACGAAGCGAAGGTCGGTAGAGACGACGGAGGCGACGACCCCCACCTCGACGTGGAGTTCATGGCGGAGGTGATGGACCTCTGCATCGGGTGCAAGGGCTGCGCCCGCGACTGCCCCAGCGAGGTGGACATGGCGAAGCTCAAGGCCGAGGTCGAGCACGAGTATCACCAGCGACACGGGGCGAGCCTCCGGGACCGCCTCTTCGCCAACGTCGGAACCCTCTCGAAAGTCGGGAGCGCGCTCGCGCCCCTCTCGAACTGGGCCAGCAAAGTTCCGGGGGCGAGGAACCTCATGGAGCGGACCGTGGGCATCGCCCGGGAGCGGAGCCTGCCGACGTTCCACAGCGAGATTCTCGAAGACTGGTTCGATTCGCGAGGCGGCCCGCGGGTCCCCGAATCCGAGGCGTCCCGGAAGGTCGCGCTGTTTCCCGACGCCTACACCAACTACAACCATCCCGACGCGGGCAAGGCCGCGGTCCGGGTGCTCGAAGCCGCGGGGGTCCACGTCCGAATCCCCGTGGGCGTGACCGACAGCGGCCGACCCGCGTTCTCGAAGGGCTTTCTGGACGAGGCCCGCGAGCGCGCCGAGACCAACGTCAAGGCCCTCGCGCCACTGGTCAGGGACGGGTGGGACGTGGTGGTCGTCGAACCCTCCGACGCCGTGATGCTCCAGTCGGATTACCTCGACCTCCTCCCCGGCGGCGAGACCCCGGAAGCCAGCCGGTCGGGCGAGCAGTACACCGAACCCCGGACCGCCGACCCCGCGGCTGGCCTCCGGGAAGGCGACGCGGGGGCGTTCGGCACCGAGGTCGAGCGCGTGGCTGCGAACACCTACGGCGTCTGCGAGTACCTGAACTCGTTCGAGTTGACCGACGCGCTCGACCTCGACGCGCCCGAGGAGTCGCTGACCTACCACGGCCACTGCCACCAGAAGGCGACCAAGAAAGATACCCACGCCGCCGCGGTCCTTCGAGCGACCGGCTACGACGTGGACGCCCTCGATTCGGGCTGTTGCGGTATGGCCGGGAGCTTCGGCTACGAGACCGAACACTACTCGATGAGCCGAAAGATCGGGGAAATCCTCTTCGAGCAGGTCGCGGCCAGCGACGGCGAGACCGCGGTCGCGCCGGGTGCCTCCTGCCGGGCGCAACTCGGCGATTGGGAGGGCCTCCGCGGCGAACCGCCACACCCAATCGAGAAGGTGGCGGAGGCGCTGAAGTAAACCTCGTCTCTCGATAACTACCCCCTCTCGTGGGGGCGCTCGATGACCCAATCCACCGTGGGCGGGACTGAAAGGGGCCGCCCGGTCGCGTTCACTGTAGTCGCCTCAGCGACCCCTACCGGCGCGGGTTGTGCGGAGAGCGCCGGTATGTCGCTGAGCGACCGCGACTGGGCGGGGGCTTTCTGAAACTTGTTCACGACGAGTTCTCTCTCGACTGTCAGCTATCGTTGAGCCGATGAGACCACACAGCAGCCACAATGGAGCAGAACCATAGCCGATTGGGTTCAGAATCCACTGAATTTGTCCCGCCGGTAGATGTCCAGTTCGCTCACCGTCGAACCCTCCTGCCTGGCCGCGAACGCGATGGCCTCGGCGACCTCCTCGGGTTCGGTCACCTCGCCCTCCGCGAAGCGCTCGGCGAACGACTCGCCGTAGGCCGACCCGAACTGGGTCCGAACCTCGGAGGGGTTGACCACCGTGACCGCCACGCCGTCTTCACCGACGCGGGCCTCGACGCTGTGGGCGAACCCGCGGACCCACCACTTGCTCGCGGCGTAGACTGGGTTGAACGGCCGGGGGTACTGCCCGGCGAAGCTCCCGACGAAGATCAGGTTGCCCTCCGTCTCCCGGAGGTGGGGAATCGCCTCGCGCGTGGCGTAGAACACGCCGTCCACGTTGGTCTCCATCATCGCCGCGTACTGCTCGGTCGTCATCTCTTCGACCGACTCCCCGCGGGCGAGGCCCGCGTTGTTCACCAGCACGTCGAGGCCGCCGAACTCGGAGACAGTCGTCTCGGTCATTGTCTCGACCGAGGCCTCGTCCCGGACGTTGGTCGGGACGACGAGCGTCTCCGCGCCGTACTCGGTCTCGATGGTCTCGGCCACGTCGTTCAGTACCTCCTCGCGACGCGCCGCCAGCGCGACCCGAGCGCCGTCGCGGGCCAGCGCGTGGGCGGTCGCCTCGCCGATGCCGGAACTCGCACCTGTCACCAGTGCCGTCTTCCCGTCGAGAGCGTCGTCTGCCATGTGCCCTACTGGCGCGCCGACCGGGTTGGCTCTTTCCCCGTCCGTTTCGCTGAGGAGACACCGCCTTACGAGGACGCTACGAGGGAGCTACGAGGAACGTTCGCCCGCCGGTTAGCCTCGGAGTAACCATTCTGCCATATGCAAAAGGTGTGCATACGATTTTTAAAGCAATATTATAATTTCCGAGGACGTGTTCTCGGTTTCCGGAGTTGCGCCAGACATTGCGGATTGCCACCACCCCCGATATTTAGGAAGTCGCGTGTGAAAGGAGGGTATGTTCGTACTGCGAGGTGGAACCGTCGTGGACGCGACGGGCGTGCACGAGGCGGACGTCGCCGTGGAGGACGGCGAGATCGTCGCGGTCGGCGACGTTCCGGACGACCCGGACGAGGAGTTCGACGCGGGCGGACAGTTCGTCGCGCCGGGGCTGATCGACGCCCACGTCCACGTCTTGATGGACGGGCGACCCGACCCGAGTACGATCCACGACGACTCCGAAGCGACGATGGCCTACCGGGTGACGGCCAGCCTCCACGAGGCACTCGACGCTGGCGTCACGACCGTCCGGGATCTGGGCGCGTACGGGTCGCTCGCGCTCGATGCCGCTGCCGCGGCCGAGGCTGGCGTCATCGACGGGCCGCGCGTACTGGCGTGCGGGGAGGCCGTCGTGATGACCGGCGGCCACGGCCACTGGTTCGGTCGGGAGGCCGACGGCGTCCCCGAGGTGAAGAAGGCGGTCCGCGAGCAACTCAAGCGCGGGGCCGACGTGGTGAAGTGCATGGCCACCGGCGGCGTCCTCACGGAGGGCGCGCTGACCGGCTCGCCCGAGTTGGACGAGGCGGAACTCGAAGCCATCGTGGACGCGGCCTCGGCCAAGCGCGTGCCGACGGCGGCCCACGCCCACGGCACGGCTGGCATCAAGAACGCGGTCCGGGCTGGCATCTCCAGCGTCGAACACGGCACCTTCATGGACCGGGAAGCGGCCGAGTTGATGGCCGAGTGGGGCACCTACTGGGTGCCGACAGCGAAGGCGCTCTACGGCATCGTGGACGCCGGAACCGACGGCGGCATCCCCGAGTTCGCCGTCCGGAAGGCCGAGGAGGCCAAGGAAGCGTGGGCCGACGCCTTCGAGTACGCCCTCGACGCGGGCGTCCCCATCGCCATGGGGACCGACGCCGGGACGCCGTTCAACCACCACGGCGACATCCCCGAGGAGCTGGAACTGATGGTCGATCACGGGCTCTCCGAGGACGAAGCACTGGCCGCGGCGACCGTCAACGCGGCCGATCTGCTCGGCATCGACGACGAAGTCGGAACGGTCGAAACGGGCTACCGCGCGGACCTCGTGGTCCTCGACGAGAACCCCCTCGACGACGTGACAGCATGGCAAACGCCAGCACGCGTCGTGGCAGGTGGAACCGTGGTGCGGTGACAGGGCTACGTCAAAAGGTCTTTTATACCGGGCAATGGAGAGTTACGGTACATGAGACGGCTGCTGGCTGTCGCCCTCGTGGTCGTGTTACTCGTCGGTTCGGTCCCCATAGCGCCAGTTCTGGGGGTTCAGCCCACGCGCGACGCGGCCACCTCCCCGCAGACGCTCGACGTTCGATCTCAAGCGTCTCTCGATTCGAATCAAGCGTCTCCCGCCGCACACCCTTCGAAAGCGGCGGACACTGACTCCCCGGAGGCCGTCGAGTCCGACTCCGTCCGGACGATGCAATCGTCGCCCCAGACGCTCGGCATGCAGGAGAACTTCGACAGCGCCGAGTTCCACATCACCGTCTTCGAGAACGGTACCGCCGAGTGGACGTTCACCTACCAGCGAACCCTCCACAACGACTCCGAGCGCCAGCAGTTTCAGGCCTTCGCGGACGAGTTCAACAACAACTCGACCGCACTCTACGAGGACTTCAGACAGAAGGCGCGACGGCTGGCCAGCGAAGGACAAAACGTCACGGGCCGTTCGATGAAGGCCGAGAAGTTCAAGAAGGAGGCGGAGGTCGGCGGCATCGTCAACGACAATCGCGGCATCGTGAAAATGTCATTCCAGTGGACGGGCTTCGCCCACGCCGACGAGGAGATGACCGTCATCGGCGACGTGTTCGTGGGCGGCCTCTACCTCGGCCCCAACCAGTCGCTCGTCGTCCACGCCGGCCCCGGGCTCAGGTTCGAGTCCGTCGATCCCAGCGGTCCGTCCGACCCCTCGGGCGAGTCGCTGGACGTCAGCGAGTCGGTGACGTGGGAGGGCGAGCGCGACTTCAACGATCGCCGACCCCGGGGGGCCTTCGAGCCGATGCCGGGGACGACGACCACGACTCCCGAAGCTGGAACCAACGGAACGACGACGGGGAACGCCACTCAACCGCCCACCGACGACAGTGGCTGGCCGCCCCTGATGATGTTCATCGGAGCCGTGGTGATCCTGCCAGCGACGAGGAACTGCTCACCGACGAGGCGCGCGTGAAGAAGCTCCTCGACGAGAACGGCGGCCGGATGAAGCAGGTCAACATCGTCGAGGAGACCGGCTGGTCGAAGTCGAAGGTGAGCATGCTCCTCTCGGAGATGGAAGACGAAGGCGACATCAGCAAACTCCGGGTCGGCCGCGAGAACATCATCAGCCTCGAAGGCCACGAGCCAGACGCCGCCGGGTCGCCGCTGGAGGAGTAATCGTTCACCTCTTTTCACGCTGACCAGTAACCGAGAGTGTTGTCGGTTCGAACGGTGTCAATCCGAGATTTCGATTTCATGAACTGTTCACGGTCGGAACCGGCGTGTGGAACCGAAACACGGCGGCGAGAAAGCGCAACTGTTAAACAGTCCGTGGCGCTACTCAGAACTGCAACGGGCTCCGTTGGTGTAGTCCGGCCAATCATCTTGCCCTCTCACGGCAAGGACCAGGGTTCGAATCCCTGACGGAGCACTCTTCTGAACGAACGTGCATCCCGGAACGCCTTGACGTAGTTCAAATCCCTGACGGAGCATTTTTTGGCGAACTACACGGCGAGGGGTTTCTACGTCATTCCAAGCAACTCTTGGGACACTCGCGTCTCGATTCCTGTTCAAATACCCCCAGCAGCTCCGCCACTCCCGAATAATTCTCAACTTCTGTGTCGAATCGTGAGGGACCCACACACCCATCATCTGGGAGACCGTACTATCGACTACAGGGACGACCATGGACGAGCACGACCACTCGACCGATAAGGGGGAAGAAGGAGAAGCGGAGGGGCCCAGAGTCGAGCAGTCGATGCTCGAAGAGGAAGCCGAGGACGCAGACGAAGGCGACCTTAGTCGGCGGCAATCGCGCCCACCTCCTCGTCGGTCCAGGAAGCGACCACGGCGGAATGCACGAAGGCCACGAGGAGATGTTCCGTCGGCGATTCTTCGTCTCCACGCTCCTCTCGATTCCGGTTCTCCTCTACAGCGAGACGCTTCAGGAGTGGCTCGGGTTCTCGGTCCCCGCCTTCCCCGGGAGCGAGTGGATAAACCCCGTCTTCGCCGTCGTCGTCTTCGGGTACGGCGGCGTCCCCTTCCTCCGGATGGCCGTCCCCGAACTCCGGAGTCGCTCGCCGGGGATGATGACGCTCATCTCGATGGCCATCACCGTCGCGTTCGTCTACAGCCTCGCGAGCGTCGTCTTCCCGACCACGTCGGCGTTCTTCTGGGAACTCGTGACGCTCATCGACATCATGTTGCTCGGCCACTGGATCGAGATGCGGAGCGTCCGCCGGGCGTCGAGCGCCCTCGACGAACTCGCCAAGCTGGTACCGGACACCGCCGAGCGAATCACCGACGGTGGCGACAGCGCGGGACGAAGCCCCGCGAGCAACCGGACGCAGTCCGGTGACACCGAGGAGGTCCCCGTGAGCGACCTTCGAGAAGGCGACCTCGTGCTCGTGCGACCCGGCGCGAACGTCCCCGCGGACGGCGTGGTCGAGTCGGGCGACTCGGACGTGAACGAGGCGATGATCACGGGCGAGTCCCGCCCGGTCTCGAAAGAACCCGGCGACGAGGTCATCGGCGGCACGGTCAACGGCGACGGGAGCCTCCGGGTGCGCATCACCGCCACCGGTGACGAGACGGCGCTCGCGGGCATCATGCGGCTGGTCGAGGAGGCCCAACAGAGCAAGTCCCAGACGCAGGTGCTCGCGGACCGCGCGGCGGGCTGGCTGTTCTACGTGGCGGTCGCGTCCGCGGCGGTAACCGCCCTCGCGTGGACGGTCGCCACCTCGTTCGGCGCGACCGTCGTCGAGCGCGCAGTGACCGTGCTGGTCATCGCCTGTCCCCACGCGCTCGGATTGGCTATCCCACTGGTCGTCGCCATCAACACGTCGCTGGCGGCCCGCAACGGCATGCTCGTCCGCGACCGCATCGCCATGGAGCAGGCTCGCGACCTCGACGCCATCGTCTTCGACAAGACGGGGACGCTCACGGAGGGCGAGCAGGGCGTCGTGGACGTGGCGACCGTCGGCGACCTCACCGAGGGCGAGGCGTTCTCGCTCGTCGCGGCCGTCGAGGGCGACTCCGAACACATGATCGCGGCGGCCATCCGGGAAGCCGCGGACGAACGAGGCATCACGCCCCCGAACGCGACGGACTTCGAGGCGATCAAGGGCCGGGGCGTTCGGGCCACTGTTGATTTGGCGTCGCAACGCGACGCCAGTCAGTCGAGCGGCGTCGAGCCGCGAGACGACGAAACGGTGTACGTCGGGGGCCCGAACCTCCTCGCGCAACTCGAAGGCGACGTGCCACCAGAGCTCTCGTCCTTCGCGCAGGAGGCGGGGGCGAACGCCCAGACGGTCGTGTACCTCGTCCGGGAGGAGGAACCGGTGGCCGCCTTCGCCTTGGCCGACGTGATCCGCGAGGAGAGCTATCGGGTCGTGGACGCACTCCACGAGTTGGGCATCGAGGTGGCGATGCTCACCGGCGACTCCGAGGACGTCGCCCGGGCGGTGGCCGAGGAACTCGGCATCGACACCGTCTTCGCCGAGGTGCTCCCGGACGACAAAGACGAGAAGATTACCGAACTCCAGAAACAGGGGAAACTCGTCGCTATGGTCGGCGACGGCGTCAACGACGCACCGGCGCTCACCCGGGCCGACGTCGGTATCGCCATCGGGAGCGGAACGGACGTCGCGGTCCAGTCGGCGGACGTCATCCTCGTGCAGAACAACCCCCTCGACGTCGTCAGGCTCGTCAAACTCAGCAAGGCCAGCTACCGGAAGATGAAGGAGAACCTCGTCTGGGCGGCGGGGTACAACGTGTTCGCCATCCCGCTCGCAGCGGGCGTCCTCGCACCCGTCGGCATCCTCCTCTCGCCCGCGGTGGGCGCGCTGTTGATGTCGTTGAGCACGGTCATCGTCGCCATCAACGCCCAGTTCCTCCGTCGCGTCGATCTGGACCTCCCGTCGCTCTCGGACGTCTCTCCGACTGGAAGTCCCCGTCCGGCGACGTGAGCGGCGAGGAATTCGAGCAACGACGGGGGCGACTCCGACGAGACGAGGAGCGACGGACGAAGCGACGGGACGACGCGAATTATTCCATCCGGACCGTCCGCGAATCTGTGGAAAGCACTGTTGGTCCGTCGCCCCGTCGCGCCGAGCCACCCTCTCCGTCCTCG
>PXSM01000062.1 GCA_003023465.1 Halobacteriales archaeon SW_6_65_15
CGAGTCCGAGCGCGAGAGCGAGCGAGAGGAGACCGAGCGCCAACTGTACTGAGGCGAGCGATGACCCGGGGAGCACCTTCGGTTCCGAAACCGAGCGTTCTGGGAAATTTACGTCCCGCAAACTTGATACTCCCGAGAAGGGAAAAACATAACAACAGTTCGGGGTTGCGTACGACTAGTAACTATGTCTGGCACGGATGAGCCGGTTCGAGTCGGGTTCGTCGGGTTGGGGAACATCGGTCACTACCATGCCGACCGAATCGTGGAACTGCCGGGGGCGAACATCGTCGGCGGGATGGACATCAACCCGGACGCCCGTGCGCGCTTCGCCGAGAAGTACGGCGTCGAGTCCTACGAGAACTATCAGGACCTCTACGACGGGGACGTGGACGCCGTGGTCGTCACCACGCCCAACAAGTTCCACGAGGAGTACGCCGTCGCCGCGCTCAAGACCGGCATCGACGTGCTGCTGGAGAAGCCCCTCGCCCACTCGCTGGAGAGCGCCGAGCGAATCGCCGAGGCGGCCTACAACGCCGACGCCTTCTGCATGGTCGGGTTCCACAACCGCTTCCGCAACCCCGTCGAGGTCGTGAAGGCGTATCAGGAGGAGGGTCGCTTCGGCCGAACGCGCCACGTCGAGGCCAACTACGTCCGGCGGCGCGGCATCCCCGGTCGGGGGTCGTGGTTCACCAACCGGGACATCGCGGGCGGCGGCGCGCTCATCGACATCGGGGTCCACGCCATCGACCTCTCGCTCCACTTCCACGACTTCCCGACGGTGAAAGAGGTCTCGGGCACCATCCGCTCGCAGTTCGGCTCCCGCGACGACTACGCCTACCTCGAGATGTGGGGCGAGGACGCCAAGTCGGGCGAGTTCTCGGTGGACGACTCGGTGAGTGCGTTCCTCCGGTGCGAGGGCGGCAAGACCATCTCGCTGGAGGTGGCGTGGGCCGCGAACCGCTCGCCCAGCGAGGAGTACATCGTCCGCGGCACCGACGCCGGCGCGACCTTCAACAAGCAGGACGACTCGCTGACCCTATACGAGAGCGGGCGACAGGGCACCGACCACTTCTCGGACTCCGAGATCAAGACCCGCCACGAGGACCCCCACAAGGCCGAGCAGCGCATCTTCTTCGAGGCGGTTCGGGACGGCGTGGCCCCGACCCGCAACACCGTCGATCAGGGACTGGAAGTCCAGCGCGTCATCGACGGCATCTATCGGTCCGACGAGCAAGGCCGGGCCGTTCGAATGGAGTAATTCGGCTGGACCTCTGTCGCGGCCGCATTTCTAAACCGCGCTAAAAATATGCTTTGGATGTGCTTTAAGAAATAAGTACACCTCTTTTAGACATGAAGAGATTGTCCTCCTGCAGCTCATCGGCTCCCCCGGCCCGCGGCGACTGGCCAGACTTTCACGAAGATTTGGGTGATCCGACTTTATTGAAACCTTAGATGTGATAATCTGGCTACCGTCTTCTCGACATAGAATGTGTGCTATTTGTCAGCGAGCAGGTTATAACAATCGCCGTAAAGAGCATAAAACGAACGCGAGACCGGTACCCTGCGGCGTTCAGCGTTCGAGCGGTCCGATGCTGAGATCGCCGGTCATTCGGACCCGGATCGAAAACGTCAGCCAGTCGGTGACGCCGTTCGGTGGGACTCCCCACGCCGTCTCCTCGGTCGTTCCGTCGTCGGTGGTCACTTCGACGACGTACTCGCCGCCCGAGAGGGCCAGTCGCTCCTCGGCGACCGCCGAACGCCCGGTCCCGAGGTCCTGCTGGACCTTGAGTACCGGCGAGTCGGTTGTCCGTTCTCCATCCGTTGCGTCGAAGAAGCGCACGGAGACGCTCACTGGGTTGGCCGACTGATTCCGCATGTGGAGGTCGGGCGTCGTGATCGAGTCGGACGCCGATTCCGCGGGGCCGTCCTGAGCGACGGCGGACCCGGTAGCGACCCCGAGGGCGATGTTTGCGGATGCGATTCGCAGCAGTTCGCGTCGGGTATGGTTTGTCATCGTTTGATCACCTCCAGTTACGTGTGCTCCATCTTCGATTCACAGCAGTCATCCCAGCGCATCTTGTACCCACCATCCGAAGATTCGATAGTGTATGTTAGAAAGTGACTGTATTCAGATATTGCGTCGGTGATCTAATAAATCTGCCAATTCCCACCGAACTGTTCATATCCTGGAAGACCTGATGAAGCCAAAGAAGTGATGACAAATCGCAATGCAACCACATATACGGTTTGAAACCACCTATCAATCATTACCTGAATAGCTTTCTTTTCCAATTAAACGATACTAGATAAAGTTAAGAAATAATAATAAACCTTACGTCACCTCATTCTCCATATTCGACTGTCTTTTATTTAGATTATATACTATATATAAACTAAATCCGACAGCGGAAACGAAACTACACTTCTTCTTGTGCCACGATTTCTACCTCGTTTTCGGATACTACCGACAAGACGTATCCCTCATAGTTGTAAATAACACGGTCGAATATCTGCTTATCATTCGCATTCAAAATAGTGAATCTGTAATCGGTATCGGCTTCAAACTCTTCTGACAGATCCACCGTGTCTGAATTTTTGTATTCTTTCGTATTTTCGTAGATGACTATGTCGTCGGATAGACGTTTTAATATTAATGTTGCCTTCATATTTACTTTGAATCGAATCTCAAGTCGCATCGAGGGAGTGTGACGTTCGGTCGTCTTGCTTGTTGTTTTAGTCAAGGTTGTAGTTTCGGTCTGGTTTTCAGTTGTCTCACTTGTTTTTTTAGTCTGAGTTGTAGTTTTGGTGTTCGTAGGTCTGTCTTGGGGGCTTTTAGTACATCCCCCTGTAATCACGAATGGTACCGTAAGTAAGAATTTTCGACGGTGCATACCCCTTTTTCACTTTCTTTTACATAAATTCTTTGTGGGAACCCATTGATGAATGGTATTCGCATTTGACGACTTTCCGTCGCGTCCTGTACGTCAGCGATAACGTACGTCGAGACGAAAAGCGCAACCGCAAAGACCCGAACGGACGAACCCCCGACCAAGAACACCGATGTACGAGGTCGAAGTGAAGGTCCGCGCCGACCACGACGACGTTCGGGACCTCCTCGCGGAACTCGGAGCCGAGCCCGTGAACGCGGTCACCCAGGAAGACACCTACTACGACGCGCCACACCGCGAGTTCGCCGAGACCGACGAGGCCCTGCGCGTGCGCAGCGAAACTCCGGAGATCGAGACGCCCGAGAACGAGGGCGGCTCGGAAGCGGACGCCGAGCCGTTCGCGGAACTCACCTACAAGGGACCCCTCGTCGAGGCCGAGTCGAAGAGCCGCCGCGAGGTCGAGACCGCGGTCGAAGACGGCGCGTCGGCCGACGCCATCCTCGACGCGCTCGGGTTCGACCCTGCGGCGACCGTCCGGAAGGACCGCGAGCGGTTCGCCCTCGACGACTTCACCGTCACGCTCGACTCGGTGGACGGGTTGGGCGAGTTCGTGGAGGTCGAGACCGAGACGACGGAGGACGACGAGGCGCTGGAGGCGGCTCGTGAGAAGGCGTACGAAATCCTGCGCGACTTGGGGTTGAGTCCGGACGACCAGATTCGCACGTCGTATCTCGGGCTGCTCCTCGAACGGGAATCGGACGACTGAGGATATCGCGTCCGTGAAATCGCTGTCCAGTCATTGCGAATCGGAACGGTGGAGATGACAAGTACGGGTATGCGAACAAACGCTCTTTAGAAAGCCCCGTCCAGTTGCTAGGAGCCGATAGAGAACTTGTTATGGAAATCGTAGCCAAGAACGTTTGGAAAGCCCCCGCCCGGTCGCGGTCGCTCTGCGGGATATTTCCGCGCCTCACCGCAACGCACCGCAACGGCGCAAAAATAGTTGCCCGCAGAGACCACCACGGTAAACGCGACCGGGCGGCCCCTTTCTCCACCCAGACGAGAGTGCCACGTCCTCCCCAGCCGATTGTGCTTCTCAGTCGTCGCGTCGCTCCTCCCTGCGATACTCATCCACCGGAAGACGGTCCTGCTCGCTCCCTGCGGTCGCTGTGCGGGCTGCGACTGCCGAGCCTGCACTCGCTTCGCCCGTGCAGACCGCACGCCGAGGTGCATTGATCGTCAAGAGCGCGTGTCCCTACAGTTCGACTTTCGTCGCGTTCTCGGCGGCTTCCTTCGCTCGCTCGTAGAGGGCCTCGGGCTCGGCGTTGTCCACGATCTCCGCGGTGGCGTTGGTCTCGGGGAAGTCCGGGGCGATGCGGTTGCAGCCCGCCGGAATCGTGGAGTCGCGGAACGTGCCGATTCTGCGGGCGCGCTCGGTGATCTCGTTCTTGTCCATCGTCAGGAGAGGCCGGTGGATGGGCATGTCCGCGGCCGTACTCGTCACGCCCAGATTTCTGGCGGTCTGGGAGGACTTCTGGCCGATGGCCTCGCCGGTCACGATGCCGGTCGCGTTCGTCTCGCGAGCGACGTGCTCGGCCACGCGGTACATGAACCGCCGGTAGACCAGCATCCGGGCCGCACCGACCTCCTCGACGAGGGCGTCCATCACGTCGCCCGCGGGCACCTTCCAGACGGGCATCTCGTAATTCGGTGCGTACTCGGCGAGCCGCCGGACCGTCTCCATCGCGCGGGCCTCGTGGTCCGGGCCGCCGTAGTCGCCGAGCTCCAGATACACCGGGACGATGGGCGCTCCGCGCTTCATGACCTCCCACGCGGCGACGGGCGAGTCGATGCCCCCGCTGACGAGTGCGACGACCTTGGCCTGCGTGCCCAGTGGGAGGCCGCCGGGGCCGGGTCGCTTCTCGGTGAAGACGAACGCCTCGTGCTCGCGGCACTCCACGTAGAAGGTGGCGGCCGGGTCGCTCAGGTCTACCTCCGGGTCGTCCAGCTCGTCCCAGACCGCCGCGCCGCCCTCGCGTTCGAGGTCCTTGCTCGTGAACGGGTGGGCGTCGGCGTTGCCCGCGCGTCTGGCGTCTACCGCGAAGGCGTCGCCCGGTTGGATGGTCTCCTCGGCTTCAGCGTCGCCGTTCTCCGCCTCCGCGGCGTTCTCGCGGGCGGTCCGGGCCAGCGCGTCCACGATGGCGTCCTCCTCGGACGGGACGACGAGCGCGGGGCTGGCCGAGCGCACGCCGAAAGCGTCGGCCGCCGCGTCGGCTGCGGCGTCCACGGTGTCTTCGCTGGCGTGGACGAGGAGGCGCGACCAGCGGCGTTCGACCTCGGCGTCGATTCCGCGGTCGTCGAGGAGTGCTTCGATGTTGTCCCGGAGCCGTCGCTCCATCTCGGTCTGGACCTGTCCGCTCTTGACGCCGAGGTCGGCGTGGCGGACGAGGACGGTGTCGGCTCCCGGTTGTCGCATGTCCGCCACTAGACGCGAGTCGGATAAACGGGCTTCGGTTCGGGTGAGAAGGAAGCGGTGGAAGTCGGCGATTCAGAACGTACTCAGTTCGCCCTCGATGACGCGCTCGGTGATGGAGGTCACGTCGGCGAGTTCGCGGTCGATGATCTCCGTGACGTCCGCTTCGATGTCCGATAGCTCGACGCCGTCCTCGGTGACGACCTGCGCGTCGGCGACGTGGGGTTCGTCGATGGGGCGGCCGATCTGGCTGAGCAGGCGGATGCGCAGGTCGCGGATGCCGCCGACCTCGGCGACGACCTCCTCGGCGATCTCGGTGCCGAGCAGGTTGTAGATCTTCCCGATGTGGTTGACGGGGTTCTTGCCGGAGGTCGCCTCCATCGACATCGAGCGGTTGGGCGTGATGAGGCCGTTCGCGCGGTTGCCCCGGCCGACGGAGCCGTCGTCGCCCATCTCGGCACTGGTGCCGGTGGTGGTGAGGTAGATGTTGCCCTCGCCCTTTCCGTCGCCGTCGGCGGTATTGACGTCCACGTTCACGTTCCGGTCGGTGTACTCGTGGGCCACGTCGCGGACGTACTCCCGGACGGCCTCGACCGTGTCGTCGTAGTCGGCCCGGTCCTCGACGTACCGGTCGATCATCGCGGCGGCGACCGTGATGTCGATCTGGTCGCCCTCGCGCTTGCCCATGATCTTGACGTCCTGCCCGACGGCGGGGTTGTCGTCGGAGAACTCGCCGTTGAGCCGTCGTTCGGCGTTCAGGACGATCTGCTCGGTCTCGGTCAGGGGCGCGTGGCCGACGCCGAAGCTCGTGTCGTTGGCCATCGGGACGGTCACGCCGTCCTCGCCGAAGACCTCCTTGAGGTCGCCGCTACCCTCGCCCAGCTTCACGTCCACGATGATGTCCGTGCCGAAGTCGAGTTCCGGGAAGTGCTCGCCGAGGTAGTCGCGGGCGGCTTCGAGCGCGATCTTCTCGGTCGGGATGGTCTGGCCGTCGTACTTCTTGGTGGCCCGGCCGACGATGAGCAGGTAGATGGGTTCGACCATCTCGCCGCCGCCGAACTGCGGGTTGGCCCGCCCGGCGACGAGCTGGGTCTCGTCGGTGTTGTAGTGGAGGACCTTGCCCACCCGGTCGAGGTACGCCCGAGCGAGCGCGCCGGAGACGCTCTCGGCGATGCCGTCGCAGATGGAGTCTGGGTGTCCGAGGCCCTTTCGTTCGACGATCTCGATTTCCTGGTCTTCGACCGCTGGGCGGTCGATAGGTTCGACCTGAATGTTCCGTTCGGTCATTGCTCGTCCCTTTCAGGTCGCGGAATCTATAACTTGCGGAAACGACGAAGGACGCCACTGATTACCGCGGGTTATTACCCCGTGTCGTACTCACGTCCGACTCCTCAACGAATGCTCTTTATCCTCTCTACGCTCGGCGTGCGCTGGCGAGGCCTCGTGGCGAGCCATCATTCGCGCGAGGTCTGCACGGGCGAAGCGAGCGAGGGCACGTCAGAGCTCGCCTCTGACGGAGGCCGAGAAACGTAATCGGCTGGGGAGGACGTGGCTTGCGGTTGCGGTGTGGTCTTCATTGGTTCAAGGAGTAGCTAGCTTCCTCTTCATCACCGTAGAGCCGAACACGAGCGAAGCAGAGTCAAACCGAAATCAACCCCTTCAAAGCCTGACGACTGGCCGGAGAACGAAATCGCTTTACGAACTCCGTCCTTCGGTTCGGACGTGACTCGGGTCTGTCTCGTCGGAAGCGAGGGCGTGGACCTGCGCGGCGAACTCTTCTCGCGGGAGACCGCCCGCGAGGCGCTCTCGACCTACGACCTCCGGGAGCCGTACCGCAACAGCGTGGCGGTCGAGACCATCAGCCTCGGCTCCGCGGTGGCGCTGGTCAACGACCTGAACTGGTACCTCGTCCGGTTCGCCGACGACGCCCTCGTCCTCGAACCGAGCGTGAGCGAGACCGAGTGGCTCTCCCGGGACCTCGCGGAGGCCATCCGCGACGGCGAAGCCGACCCCGAGGAGACCGTCGAGCCGATGTACCTCTCGCCACAGGACGGCGAGATTCCGGAGTACGACCTGCGAGACGTCGCCGACACCGTCGTCGTTCGGGTCACGGAGTCGGAGTTCGGCGGCTGAGGACCGTTTCGGCCGAAGAATACCACTCGATTACAGTTGATTCTCGCCGACGTACTCGGCCAGTTCGTTGACCGCCTCGCGGAGTGCCGGAACGTCCTCGCCCGACCAGTTGAAGCACACCCACTCGCGGTGCTCGCCCTCCTCGTGGCGCTTCGGCCGGTTCCGCCGCTGGGGGTCGGCGACGGGTGCGGCGTCGAGTGCCCGGTCGGACAGCCCCGTCTCGACCTCGACGAGGCCGCGGTACTGGGTCGCGTCGTCTACGCTCGTCCGCTGGATTTCGCAGTGTCGGCCCTTGTACGTCCACCGCTTTGCAGTCTGCCAGAGTATCATCGTGGAATTTAGCTCTGGCTACGTCGAATCGAGACGGTACAAGAACTTTGTGGTACCCGATAGGTCTCCTCGGCGACTCGACTCCAGTCCGCGAGGTCGTAGCTCTCCGAAGTTGGCTAACTACACATTTCTTACGGAAACGTACTTCGTTCTTTCGTGGCAGAACTCAGTCGAACATCCCGGTCGAGACGTAGCGCTCCCCGCTGTCGGGGAACACCGTCACGACGAGGGGACAGTCGTCGTAGCCGTCGAGTTGGCCGCCGTCGGGCCGGAGACCCGACGAGGCTCGCGATCCGTCGGTTCGCTCACCTCCGTCGGAGGAAATCATCTCGTCCAGTTCGTCGGGCATCTCCGGGCAGTTCAACTGGGGTTCGGCGATGCGCTCGGTGACCCGGCGGGCCGCCACCGCGGCCGCGCCCGAGGACTGACCGACGAGGATGCCCTCCTCGCGGGCGAGTCGGCGGGCCTCGGCCTCGGCGTCCTCCAGCGCCACCGTCTCGACGGAGTCGAGGAGGTCGGCGTCGAGCACGTCGCTGACGAAGCCCGGCCCCATGCCCTGATAGTCGTCCTCGCCGGTCGAGAGCGCGCCGTCAGACCCGTCTGACGAGCCCTCGCTCGATTCCCCCGCGAGGACGCCGTCGGACTCGTCCGGCGAGCCCTCGTGCAGTTCCTTCGTGAGGACCGCGTTGCGCTCGGGTTCGACCGCGACGACGTCCATCTCGGGGAACTCCTCCAGCAGTCGGGTGGCGGTGCCGGTGATGGTGCCGCCCGTGCCGACGCCCGCGACGAAGGCGTCGATCTCGCGGCCCTCGACCTGTTCGAGTATCTCCTCGGCGGTCGTCCGGTAGTGGGACTCGGCGTTCGCGGGGTTCTCGAACTGGTCCATCTGGACCGCGCCCTCTGATTCCGCAATCTCGTCTGCGCGCTCACGGGCGGCCTCCATGTCGCCCTCCACGAGTTCCACGTCGGCCCCGTAGGCCCGGAGGAGCTTCCGGCGCTCGGGCGACTTCGAGGCTGGCATGACGATGGTGAGGTCGTACCCCCTCGCGGCTGCGACCACCGCCAGCCCGATGCCTGTGTTGCCGCTCGTCGGTTCCACGAGCCGGTCGCCCGGCGATATCTCGCCCGCGCGTTCGGTGGCCGCGACAGTCGCCCCTTCCGGCGAATCGAGCCGGACGAGGGGCGACCCTACCGCGTCGAGGACGGATTCCTTCATTGCGTGAGCGTAGGAACCGACCGCATAAACGAATGGCGGCATGCGGCAGTTCGTGCCGGAAAATGTCGGAGAGAACGTCGAGATGGGGTGATGACTCTTCGACAGGTGATACTATAAAGCAGCCATCGGTAGAACGACGGTGACGTTTCAGAACGTCCCTTGGTCGCGGGGCTATGATCCGCGACCGGGCGGCCCCTTTCAGTCCCGCCCGAGTGGTTGGTCGGCCAGCTATCGCGTATCCGGACACCACTTCTCGCCCCTACCCGTGCCTCTAAATCGCTCAAGTGCGAACGAGGAGGCATGGAGACGACCCAACCCAATCCGACGTGGGACGCCGCGGCGCACAGCGAGACGGTGGACGCCATCGAAGCCGCCGTCGGCGAGGTCACGTACCGCATCTGGGGAGCCGACTGGTGTGGCGACTGCCGGGCGGTCCTCCCGGACTTCTTCGCCGCGCTGGAGGCCGCGGGCGTGCCCGACGACGAGATCGAGGTCTACGAGGTGGACGAGGACAAGGACGGCGAGTTGGTCGCGGAGTACGACGTGACTCTCATCCCGACCATCGTCGTCGAGCACGAGGAGCGAGAAGAGACCATCGCGCGCTTCGAGGAGAGCGAGAGCCGGCCCGCCGCCCAGTTCGTCGCGGAGCATCTGCTCGACGCCGACGTGATGGCCTGAGACGACTCCTCTTTTCGCCCGTCGGTCGAGTGGCCCTCACTCCGTCACGCCGTCGAACAACTGGTCGCTCCACAGTAGCTCGCCGTCCGCGACGAGCGGGACCGAGTAGTTCCCGACTGCCTCCCTGAACGCCGCTGGCTCGGCTGTGAACGGTTCGGTCGGACCGGGAACGAGGTGGAAGTCGGGGGCGTCCGGCCCACGGAGGTACAGCTGTTGGACCGATCCGACCGGATAGCGCCGGGTCGCGTACCCCACGGCCGTCACGTCGAGTTCGTCGTGATCGTCGCCATCCTCGACCGTCTCGCCCTCCGAGTCCGCCGCCACCGGGTGGCGGTCGAGTTCGTATCGCAGAGGGATGCCGTCCGCGCACTGGGCGACCGTCACGCCGGGGTCGCCCAGCACCACGTAGTGGCGGCCGATGGACGTGTACTCCTCGACGATTTCGAGCGCGTCCCCCACGTCGAAGCCGTAGTTGAGCAGGCGCGCGAACGTCTCGCCGACCTCGACCGCGCCGAGGTTGTCCACATCGCCCCAGCTCACGATGGCCGCGCGTGCGCCCGCTTCCACGAGCGCGACCCCTTGGTCGTGGGAGCGACAGGCGTTCAGCAGGACGGTGGTCGCTCCAGTCTCCGCGACCGTCTCGGCGTCCAGAACCCCGTCCGGGCACTGGAACCCTCGGCCGTCGATGTGGCCGATGAAGTGGAACAGGTCGTGCGTGTCGGCCAGCAGGTCCCGGAGTTCCCCGGTGGTAGCGTCGAACCGACACTCGACGTCGAACGACACCACGTCTCGCGCACCGTACGCGTCCGAGATGGCGTCCCACTCCTCGCGCATCCGGTCGTCGTTGCAGACCACCGTGACGTCGATGACGCCGTCGGTCGGCTCCGACCGGGTGTCCTCGAACGCCGTCGCGAGCAGTTTCGCGCCGTGGACGGGCGTCCCGTCGCCGACCCACGCCTGCGACATCGCGTCGTCGTCCGGCAGCGGTACGTACTCGCCGGACCCGGGAACGCCGGAGACCTGCTCCCGTTCCCGACTTCGACCGCAGTTCGAGAACGCCTCCGTCTCGTCTGGACCCGGCCCGCGCTTGAACGAACGCAACGCGGCTCGCTCGGGCGACTCGAATCGGTCGGTCGGCGACTCGCTCGCGGGCGACTGGACCCGGACGAGCGAGAGGTCGTTGGCCACGTACGGCAGGAGTTCGATCCCGCCGGCAGTCGGACGCACGTGGGTAACCCGGTCCCACGTCAGTCCTACGTCCCGAAGCGCCGAGTCGGGCACCGACAGGTACGCCTCCAGTTGCTCTGGGAGCGATGCGTCGTACAGGTCGGCGAAGTCGAGGTCGGTCGCGGATTCGAGGAGCCGACGCTCGTGGAGGTCCATCGGGTGGAACCCCTCGGTCCGGGTCACGCAATCGAGGAGGACCGTTCGCTTCAGGGTGTGGACGACCTCGTCTTCGAATCCGCGGTCGGTGTCGAAGCGGTGCTCGAATCCCGACTCCGCGGTCAGTCGGGGCGAGTCGCCCGGAACGACCTCAGCGCCGAAGTAGTAGGCCAGCGGCGCGACGGTGAAGACGTGTTCGTAGTCGGCCGGAACGTGGATGGTGACCCCGTTGTCCGGAACGCCGAGGTCGTCGGGAATCGCCAGCCCGTCCCCGCGTTCGAGCCGCGGCGGGTGACCTCGCAGAGTGGGCCACGACCGCTCGCAGGTCGTCGTCTTCAGCGCCGACCCGAACGTCGAGACGGCGGCCATCACCGCCTCGGGGTCGTCGGGGACGGTGATCACGTCCGCCGGCGAGGTGTGAGTCGAGCGCGCGCCGACCTCCGTCGGGGTCTCTCCGTCGAACGCCAGCCGGACCTCGTCCGTCGCCGCGTCGATGCGGAGAGTGGAAGCCACCCGGACGTAGAGTTTGACTGGTGCGCTGATCTCGACGAGGTATTCGTCGGCGTCGAGCCGCCGGGTCTCGTCGTGCCCGACCTCGTGGACGAGCGAGCCGTCGTTCGCATCTCGGACGGTGACCGGGTCGTTGTACGGTAATCGGAGCGCCGAGACCTCGATCCGACTCGCCACCGAGACGGGGTAGACGAACGGGTCCGTGTCGGCCGGCGTGGGTGACGCGGTTTCGGGCGTGTAGAGGACGTACCGATGGTTCTCTATCGGGTCGAGAATCTCGATCCCCGTCCGGTCGTCGAGTGACGCGATTCGGGGCCGCATGCTACTCGTTCGGGGCTGGAGGCATGACTCGTTGCGCGCGCCCGGAAGCGAGACTCATAGCGGTAGCCACGGGGTGGTCAGGTCGTGGGACTGGACGTGCCATCGCTCCTCGGCGTCGTGGTCGTGTCGCTCGGGATCGACCGGGCGAATCTCGACCACGGCGTCGAACTCGTCGGCCAGTCGCTGGACCTGCTCGCTCTCGTAGGGTTCGGTCAGGACGTAGTGTCCCACGGCGTCGTAGTCGTGGACGTAGCCGGTGACGACCTGCAGACAGCGACGCACGACCCCGTCGTCGTAGTGGCCGAACAGCGACCCCAGCGAATCGACGCCCACCCGCAACTGGGCCGTGTCGAGGCCGCCCGCGCGGCGGTTGAACGTCGCCATCGCCTCCGCGAACTCGGCCTGGAAGCCGGCGAGCTGGGGATCGACGACCTGTCGCTCGGAGAGTCCGCCGAGTGAGGGCAGTTCGACCCCGTTGCCCGCGTCCACGACCGACCGCGGCGGCGAGGCGTGGTTGATTATCTCGGTCGTCCGGCTGAACGACCCCGGCGTCGCGTCCGAGTCGGGTAGTCGTTCGACGACGCTCTGCGGGCTGGCGTCGGTGACCGCCAGCAAGCGATATCGCAGTTCGTCGACGCCCCCGAGCAGGCTCCCGCTGGCTTCGGTGAACAGGCGGCGCGGGGCGTCGCCGACGACGAGCAGGTTACACCCGTCGGCCTGCAACTCCCGGAGCACGTCGGCGAATTCGGAATCGTCGGACGGCTCCGACCGGTCGCGCCCGGCGTCTCCGTCCCTGTCGGACCTCCCTTCGTTCATTGGCCCAACGGTTGAAGATGTAGAGTTAATAAACTTTCGCACCGCCACCCCCGGAAATCTGGCGTGGGACGAGCCGACGGAGTCGAACCCGCGCGGTCAGGTATCCGACGCCGACGCGTCGGATTCCGCCCAGTCGAGCGCTTCTCGGAGGTCGGTCTTCGGCGGCGAACAGGTGAACGCCCGGCAGGCGTAGACCGTGGCCTCGGCGTCGGTCTGCTCACGGGCTTCCGCCCGTTCGCTTTGGCGTTGCGAAGCCACGGTCTGACTGCAATCCGCCCATATCGGAGGCGCTTCGTCGAGTCCGAGTTCGTCCACCCACGCTCGCAGTTCGTCGTCGCCCGCCGGGCGACGCGACAGGAGCCGCGTCGGCAGGTAGCGCCCCGCGAGTTCGTCGCGCCACGAGTCCGGGAGGTCGTCGGCCACCACGGTCAGTTCGAGCGACCCGCGGGCGTAGCGGTCGGCCGCCAGCGCGAGCGAGACGTGCTGGAGGGAGTTCGAGCGAATCTGCTGGCCCCTCGTTTCGAGGACGGCCTCGGCGATCTCCTCGAAGTCGTCGTCGGGGCGGAAGTGCGACAGCGCGAGCAGAGTCTCCGTGGCGACGCCCAGACTGGAGGGCGTGGACTGGTCGTGGGGTTCCTGCGGGCGGGCGACCAGTTCCTCGCCGCGCTCTGGGGTGAAGTAGACGGTTCCGGCGTCGGCGTCCCAGAACTGCGCTTCGATGGCGTCGGCGAGGTCGAGCGCGAACCCGAGGTGGTCGGGGTCACCGGTCGCCTCGTAGCAGTTGAGCGCGCCTCGGGCGAGGAAGGCGTAGTCTTCGAGGTAGCCCTCGATGGCGACGTCGTCGCCGTGGGACTCCGCCCCACGAGCTTCCGAGCGTGGCTCGGAAACGTCCTTGAATCGCCGATAGAGGCGGCCGTCTTCTGCGATCAGCAGGCCGTTCCACCCCGCCAGCACCTTCTCGTCGCGCCGGGGCCGGGTTCGGTCCTCGCGGGCTTCGAAGACCTGCTGGCGGGCGTGTTCGAGGGTCTCCTCGACCGTCGCCTCGTCCAGCCCGTACTCGTCGGCGAGGTCCGAGACGGTCTCGCTGACGGTCAGGACCGTGCTCCCCTCGAAGTTACCCCGTTCGGTCACGCCGTAGCGGTCGCAGAATATCTCGGCCGCGGTCGGGGCGTCCACGTTCGAGTCGCTGGCAGGTGACTCATCGACCGCGTCCCGAACTTCGTCTGGCGTCCAGACGTAGAACTTGCCCTCCTCGCCCTCGCTCTGGGCGTCGAGGGTGCTGTAGAATCCGCCCTGCTCATGGGTCATCTCGCGTTGCACGAACTCGAAGGTCCGGCGAGCGGCCTCGGCGTAGCGCTCGTCGCCGGTGACCTGATAGCCGGCCAGCATCGAACGGGGAATCTCGGCGTTGTCGTACAGCATCTTCTCGAAGTGGGGGACGACCCACTCGCGATCCACGGTGTAGCGGTGGAAACCGCCGCCGACGTGGTCGAACAGCCCGCCCTCGGCCATCGCGGTGAGGGCCTCCGCGGCGACCTCGCGGTACTCGTCGGCGGTTTCGTCGTCGCTGGTACGCTCGGCAGCGCGGAGCAGAAGGTGAATTCGGCCCGCCTGCGGGAACTTCTGGCCGGTGCCCCAGCCGCCGTGCTCCCGGTCGGCTCCTCTGACCGCGGCGTCGGCGGCGGATTCGAGCAGGTCGTCGCCCGGCACCTCGCCGGGGTCCGGGACGGATTCGAGTTCGCCTTCGATGGCGGCGGTCCACTGGTCGGCCCGGTTCTCCATCTCTCGGCGGTCCTCGTCGTCGGCCCACGAGTCGGCGATGCTCTCCAGCAGGTCGAGGAATCCGGGCTGGCCGCGCTTGGGTTCCTTCGGCAAGTACGTCCCGACGTAGAACGGCCTGCCGTCGGGCGTGAGCCAGACGGAGAGGGGCCAGCCGCCTCGCTGAGTTACGGCCTGACAGATGGTCTGGTAGATGCTGTCGAGGTCCGGGCGCTCCTCGCGGTCCACCTTGATCGGGACGAAGTTGTCGTTGAGGAGTTGCGCGACCTCTCCGTCCTCGAAGCTCTCGTCCTCCATGACGTGACACCAGTGGCACGCCGAGTAGCCGACCGACAGGAAGATGGGCACGTCGCGCTCCTCGGCGGCGTCGAGGGCGGCCTCGTCCCACGGTTGCCAGTTCACTGGATTGTCGGCGTGCTGACGGAGGTACGGGCTCTCGGCCTCGTCGAGTCGGTTGCGTGCGATGGGGTCGTCGGCCATACCCGTCAGTAGGGGGCTTCGGACAGGTAAAGTCGGGGTTCGCTCGGCGAAACGTCGCGGAAAATCGGTCCGCAAACCGCGTCGTCGGATCGGAACAATCGGTCGTTCGTCGGACTGTACGCCGATTTCGGGACCTCGCGGGTGGTCAGACCCACGCACACTGCCCGTTACCGTCGCAGATGTACTCCATCGGATTGAAGGCTAACATTTTCTCATTTCAGAGACTAATTTACTTCCTTAATCCTATAATCCTTTTCGTCTTAGAACCGATGTTTTTGACCGGTCATCCCGGAAAGGTCGGTGCTAGCGGGCGTCTCCCGCTTCAAGTCGGCGCGTTTCCGGTCGGACACTCCGCGCGGAGAACCGCGAACTCGGTCCGGAATCGGGAGGGGCAGTGTTCTCGACGGCGTACCCTAAGCGAATGAAAACCGACTTTAATGGTTGTGTAAATTTCTATTACTTTATTATACATTGTTTAAGTAAATGAAATTCGTTCTTTCGCCTGCGGGCGAAGTACCTGTACCTGTACCTCGCGTCGCGCTCGCCCGGTAACGCGTCCTCGGTCCGGTTGGCCACCCCGTCGGCACAACTCGGAGGCGCGTCAGCAAAACTCGGAGGCTCGTCGCCCCGACGTAGAATCTCGTCGGACCGCCTCGGAGACCCCGTCGAGGTGACCCGGAACCTTCATCTTCCACGACTGGTACGACGGGCGTATGGTCCGCGTCCCCTCCCGTCCGGTCCTCAGCATCGCGCTCGGCGTCCTCCTGCTGGCGAATCCCCTCTACGTCGGCCATTTTCACCTCGACGACCCCAACTGGTATCGATACCAACCGGCCGAGGTGACCCACGGCGAGGACGGACTCGACGTGCCGATCCGTGCGTTCGATGACGGCGTAGACGACGACGTTGCCTGCGTGCGCGACGACCATCCGACTCGGGCCTGCGCGCTGGAGCGCGTGGTCTACGACGACGGAAGCCTCACGGCCCCCGTCGGGTGGGGCGAAGTCTTTATCGACACTTACGGCGAGCACGGCTACCAGTACGTCTACGTCGACGACGCCTTCCACGCGGTCGAAGCCCACGAGGTCGGCGGCGAGACGGCCGACGTAGCGACCCCGATAGACCGCGCGGACCCGCAGATACAGCGTGCCATCCGAACTGGAAGCGCGACTACCCACCAGCCGGTCGACGGAGCCAACCAACTCGTCCGCGACGGCGACACCTACTACACGGTCTATCGGGCCGCTGCCCACATCGAGAGTGGACCGCACACGCTCGCCAACCTGCTCGAATTGGGAGTCACCATCTTCGGGATGGGCGTCGGCCTCTGGCTCGTGCTCCGGGGGCAACGCCGCCGGGTCGAGCACGAACGGCGAGACTGAGGAGATGACGCCCCACCGAGGCGAAAAATCGAATGGTCGGCGGACGATTCGGCTTCGATGGCCTCAGAAGAACGACTTGGGGATGCCGGAGTCGGCCCAGTGGTACACGTCGTCGGTCTGGGGCCACGTCTGGGGCGTCCCGTCGTAGCGAACCTCCTGGTGGAGGTGGATGCCCTCGGAGTTACCCGTGTCGCCGGTCCAGCCGATGAGCTGTCGCCGGTTGACGCTCTGACCTTGCGACACCTCGTAGGACGAGAGGTGGGCGTAGAGGGTCTGCCACGCGCCCTCGTGGTCGATGATGATCGTGTTCCCGTAGCCGCTGATCCAGCCGGTGTGCGAGACGGTGCCGCCGCGGGCGGCGGTGATTTCGCGACTGCCACCGTTTGTGTGGGCCTGATCGACGCCGTCGTGGCCGCGGTCGTCGCCGTGGGTGGCCGTGATGTAGTTGTACGAGCCGTAACCGAAGTTCGCGGCGGGCGCGTACCGCTCTACCGCCCAGCCGGTGTACCGGTAGGGGCTGTTGGCGTCCCCGTTGACGCGGAACTTCCACCACTTGTAGCCGTCGCTCTGGACGGGACCGTCGATTATCAGCATCCCGGTGTTCTGGAGGGCCGTCCGCTTGACGCCGTAGTTGAGACCGGGGCCGTTGCGGATGTTCAGGTCGGTGCTCGTGTAGCAGGGAAGCCCGACGGAGTGGGCCGACGCGGAGCCGGACATCGCTGCCGTTCCCGCGACGCCTGCTGCGGTTGCTTTCAGGAAGGATCGCCGAT
Source organism: Halobacteriales archaeon SW_6_65_15 (assembly GCA_003023465.1). Classification (GTDB taxonomy): domain Archaea; phylum Halobacteriota; class Halobacteria; order Halobacteriales; family Haladaptataceae; genus Halorussus. Next base: position 17,160 of record PXSM01000062.1, read on the forward strand.
TGAGGTTTTCTTTCATTCTATATATTAAGAATTTTATTCCCAATAGAAATACTTGAAAATGCGCTCTAGCTTGCTAGGATATCGTGGTTCGGCTACCTCGATGCCCGCATCGGAGCGGAGGTAGCCGCTCGACGGTCCGATTTTATGCACGTTTGTGACCACATGTGGCGCTCGGAAAAGCAACGTTTACACCGCCTTGTCCATCACGTTGACTCATGACAGAGACAGTCCTGCTGGTCGGCGGCGGCGGGCGCGAACACGCCATCGCGCGGGCGCTCGCGGAGAGCGAGGCGTCCCTCTACGCCTGCGCGGGCAACCGCAACCCCGGCATCGCCGCCATCGCCGAGGGCTTCGAGACGCTGGACACCACGAATCCGACGGCGGTCGCCTCTTACGCCGAACGCGTGGACGCGACCCTCGCCGTGGTCGGTCCCGAAGGGCCGCTTGCGGCCGGAGTCGCCGACGCGCTGGACGACGCCGGAGTCTACGCCTTCGGCCCCCGCGAGGAGCAAGCCCGCATCGAGACCGACAAGGCGTTCCAGCGCCGGTTCATGCGCGAACACGACGTTCCGGGCTGTCCCGACTTCGAGACGTTCGAGGACGTGGACGCCGCGTGCGAGTACATCGACGAGTACGACGGCGACCTCGCCGTGAAACCCGCCGGGCTCACCGGCGGCAAGGGCGTCCGGGTCACGGGCGATCAGGTGACCAAAGAAGAGGCCAAAGCGTACCTCCGCGAGTCCGACTACGACCGCGTGGTACTTGAAGAGCGCCTCGTCGGCGAGGAGTTCACCGGGCAGGCGTTCGTGGCGAACGGCGACCTGCGGGTGACCCCGGCCGTGCAGGACCACAAGCGCGCCTACGAGGGCGACGAGGGGCCGAACACCGGCGGGATGGGGAGCTATAGCGATTCGGGACTCGCCCTGCCGTTCATGACCGAGGAGGACTACCGCGAGGCCGTGGACGTGCTGAAGGCCACCGTCGAGGCCTTAGACGGCTACAAAGGCGTCCTCTACGGCCAGTTCATGCTCACCGCCGACGGCGTGAAGGTCGTGGAGTTCAACGCTCGCTTCGGCGATCCGGAGGCGATGAACACCCTGCCCGTCCTCAACACCGACTTCCTCGACGTGCTGGTCGCGGCCCGCGACGGCGAGGACCTGCCGGAGCTATCCTTCGCCCCCAAGGCGACGGTCTGCAAGTACGCCGTCCCCGAGGGCTACCCGACCGACCCCGAGGCGGGCGCGAAGGTCGAGATTACCGAAGAAAACGCTGGAGACGCGCTTCTCTTCTACGCCAGCGTGGACGAGCGCGACGACGGCATCTACACCACCACCTCGCGAGCCTTCGCCGTGGTGGGCATTGCCGACTCCATCACCGAGGCCGAGGAGATCGCAGAGGACGCCCTCTCGGTCGCGGGCGAGGAGGGACTGGACGTGCGCCACGACATCGGCAAACCCGACCTCGTGCAGAAGCGCATCGACCACGTGGCCGACCTCCGCGGAGAGTAACAGTAATCAGGGCCTGTTCCGGTTCCGGAAGGCCCTGTTTCCGTCTCAAGTCGAACCTGTTCGGGCCGCAGGCGCGACTTGTGACCGTCCAAGCGACCCATAACAAAACTCCGCGTCGTCGTTTCCGCGTCCATGTCCCTGTACGACGACCGTGCCGACTCGCTGACGACCGATCAGGCGTTCGACCTGCTGGGAGACGGGACCCGCCGACGAGCCCTGACCGCGCTGCAGGCGGCCGACGGCGCGATGGCGCTC
>PXSM01000063.1 GCA_003023465.1 Halobacteriales archaeon SW_6_65_15
TACCTCGGGACCGCGGCGACGGATCGTCTGGGGCTGGGGATAATGGGCGCGTTCGTCTTCGCCCAGTATCCGGTCCTGCAAGTGCTGGGCATCGACATCGAGGATTTCTCCACGAAAGACCACCTCTACGTGCTGTTCATGACGTTCTCGCTCTGGTTCGTGACGTGGACCATCCTGCTGACGAACGGCGTCACCTTCTGATCCATGGCGGACGACAGCATCGCGGTCGTGGACCTCGAACGGTGTCAGCCCGACCGGTGTAGCTACGAGTGCAAGAACTACTGCCCGCCCAACCGGACCGGCAAAGAGTGCATCACGTTGCGGGGCGAGGACGCCGACGAGGGCCAACCCGACCAAGTACACATCAGCGAAGAGATCTGCCTCGGCGAGACCTGCGGCATCTGCGTCGAGAAGTGTCCGTTCGACGCCATCGGGATCATCAATCTCCCCCAGGAGCTACAGGACGACCCGGCCCACCGCTACGGCGAGAACGCCTTCTCGCTGTACGGGCTTCCGGTGCCCCTCGAAGGACAGGTCACGGGTATCCTCGGCCCGAACGGCATCGGGAAGACCACCGCGGTCAAGATTCTGGCAGGCGAACTCGCGCCGAACCTCGGCGAGTTCACGGAGCCGCCGGGCTGGGAGGCGGTGCTCGACGCCTACCGGGGCACCGAGCTACAGGACTACCTCGAAGCCGTCGAGGACGGCGAGGTCAGCGTGGCCCGCAAGCCCCAGTACGTGGACAAGATTCCCGACCGGTTCGACGGCCCGACGGCCCAACTACTGGAGAACACCGACGAGCGCGGCGTGCTGGACGACCTGCTCGAACGCCTCGAAATCGAGCACGTGATGGACCAGGACATCGACAGCCTCTCGGGCGGGGAACTCCAACGGGTCGCGCTCGTGGCGTGTCTGGCCCGCGACGCCGACTTCTACTTCGTGGACGAGATCACGCCGTACCTCGACATCAGCCAGCGGGTGGCGGCCGCCCGCCTGATTCAGGAGATGGCCGAGGAGCACGGCAAGTCGATGCTCGCGGTCGAGCACGACCTCGCCATCCTCGACCTCGTGGCCGACAACCTCCACGTCGCGTACGGTGAACCCGGCGCGTACGGCGTCATCACCTCCCCGAAGTCGGTCCGGAACGGCATCAACGAGTACCTCAAAGGCTACCTCGACAACGAGAACATGCGCATCCGGCCCGACGCCATCGAGTTCGAGGAGCACGCGCCCCGGTCGGCGACCCACGCCGACCCGCTCGTGGACTACCCCGACCTCGCGAAGTCCTACGGCGAGGGCGAGTTCAGCCTCGAAGTCGAGGGCGGCACCGTCCACGAGAACGAGGTGCTGGGCATCGTCGGCCCGAACGGCATCGGGAAGTCCACCTTCGCCCAACTGCTCGCCGGAAAGCTCGAACCCGACGAGGGCGAACTGGACTTCAGCCTCGACATCGCCTACAAGCCCCAGTACATCGAGATCGACCAGCCGATGCGAGTCGATGCGTTCCTGCGGTCGATCACCGACCGGGTGGACACCTCCTACTGGGACACCGAGATCGCTCAGCCGCTCCAGCTCGGTCGCATCATGGAGCAGAACCTGCTGGACCTCTCGGGCGGCGAACGCCAGCGGGTCGCCATCGCGGCCACGCTGTCGGAGTCGGCGGACCTCTACCTGCTGGACGAACCCTCCGCGTACCTCGACGTGGAACAGCGCGTGCGCGCGACTCAGGCCATCCGGCGGTTCGCCGAGCAGCAGGACGCTACCGTGATGGTCATCGACCACGACATCTACATGATCGACCTCCTCTCGGACCGCCTGATGGTGTTCGACGGCGAACCCGCGGTCCACGGTCGCGCCAGCAAGCCCAAGGGGATGCGCGAGGGGATGAACGACTTCCTCGCCAACCTCGACATCACCTTCCGGCGCGACGAGAACGTCGGGCGACCCCGCATCAACAAGCCGGGGAGCCAACTCGACCGCGAGCAGAAGAAGCAGGGCGAGTACTACTACGCGCCCTGACGCGATTCGGACTGTTCTACGGCCCAATTTTCGCTGGCGGCACGTCCCCACAGCTCGCGCTCGGTGACGCAATCCAGAGAACTGCCGGTGACACAGACCACCAGCGAACGCCACGGTTCCGCAAACCAACGTCGGGCGGGGGCTTTCTAAACGGTCTTGGCGACGGATCCTCACCCGAACATGCTATCGACTGGTAGCAATCTACCGAGTAATCTCGAAACACCCTGGAGTCATTCGTCTCGCCGAGAACGGAACGATTTTCCTGAGCGGATTCATATCCCTACGCAGTGACTCGTCTCCCCGACTGGTTCGGCACTGGACACGAGCGCCGGGCCAAGCTGCTCGCGTGCCTCGCGGTCGCCTGTCTCGTGGTGGTGACCGTCGGGGTGGTGTCGGCACCCGACCAGCCGCGAGTGACCGTGGACGACGAGCCGCCCGAGAACAACACGCTGATCGGCCTGCAGGGCTACCAGCACGAGGGCAAGGTCGTCGAGGTCGCGCCCGACGGCGAGGTGGTCTGGGAGTACGACGACCCCGACGACGTGTTCGACGTGGAGGCGCTCGGCCCCGACCGGGTCCAGCTCTCGACCGCCGACGAGATTCCCGACGAGGAGTGCCCCGAGAAGTTCCAGAACGACGGCTTCCGGAACTGCGTGCGCAACAGCCTCCGCATCGTCGAGAAGTCGAGCAAGGAGGTCGTCTGGGAGTACGCGTGGTACGACGTCGAACTCCACGAGCACGAACTCCACGACGCCGACCACTACACCGTGAACGCCGCCGAGGCGAACGGAACCGCGGCCGACGACCGCGAGGACCGTTGGGTACTGGTCGATCTGGGCAACGACCGCGTGTTCGCGGTGAACCGCCAGCAGGAGATCGTCTGGCAGTGGAACGCCACCGACACCTACGACCGGCCGGACGGGATCGGCCCGGAGGGCGACTGGACGCACGTGAACGACGTGGACCGGCTCCGGCCGGGCGTGTTCCAGGTCAGCCTCCGGAACTTCGACACCGTGGTCGAACTCCACGTCGTCGAGAACGGGTCGGTCGAAGTGGAACCGGTCGTCGGTCCGAACAGCTTCTCCGGGAGCGAGGGGCCACTGTACGAACAGCACAACCCCGACCGACTGGCAGACGACCACCTGCTGGTCGCCGACAGCGAGCACGACCGCGTGGTCGAGTTGAACGCCGACCGCGAGGTGGTCTGGGAGGTCGGCGGGAGCGCCACGCTGGACTGGCCCCGCGACGCCGACCGGCTCTCGGACGGCCACACGCTCGTCGCCGACTCGTACAACGACCGGGTGGTCGAGGTGGACCGGAACGGCGAGGTCGTCTGGGCGGTCGAGACCGGCGCGCTCCCGTACGACGCCGACAGACTCCCCGCCGAGTGGAGCGACGGCGTCCGAGCGGAGGGGAGCCGCGACCGGCCGACCGCGACCGAGGCTCAACTGGCCGACGGCGGCGAGGAGTCGCTGGTCGAGCGCTACCGGGGGTACGCCGTCGCCGTCTCGAAGTACGTCCTGCCAGCCCCAGTGGGCGAGCGCGTGATTCCGCTGTTCGTCGGCGTGGTCTCGCTCCTCGGCGCGACGATAGAAGGCGTCAGGTGGCGCGGCTGGCGGCTTCGCGGGAAGTGATCCGACGGAGAACCGCTCACGCGCCGGGTTCGGGACTCTCTGTGGTCTCGGCCGCGTTACCGCGCATCCGGGCTATCCACCCGCCGAGCCAGCCGAAGACGAACGGATAGCCGACGCCCGCGACGAAGACGGTCGAGAAGAGGTCCGGGCCGACCGCGAGGTACGTCGCGAGGTAGCCGACGACGTAGGCGAGTGCCCCGGCTGGAATCGACCGTCGGAGGGGAACGTCGGTGAATCTCATGTCGGGTTACTACTATATTAGGAATCATAATTGTTCTGCAGTTCGGAGCGACGTCACCGCGGTAGGATTCGCCGTCGCGGCGGCTACTCGACCGCTCGGGAATGATAACAATCGGATAAGACACAATTTCACGTGCCTAGAAATTGTTTTCGTGGTCAGTCGGGGAGAGCGTTCGCGGTCGCCAACTCACGAAGAATCGAGAAAACCTATCGTCCGTCGAGACTCTACAGTACTTCCCGTTGGCACGTCCCGCAGAGGTTCTCCTCTTTCACGTCCACCTCGCGGACCGTCGGCGAGAAGTTCATCACGCAGCGCTTGTTGTCGCAGTGTTCGAGGCCGAGCGTGTGGCCGATTTCGTGGACGACCTCCTTGCGGACTCGGTCGGAGAAGATCTCGGTCGCGCTCCGGTTCGAGAAGCCGCCGTCGCTGGAGGTCTGGAGCCGGTAGGTCGAGATGACGCTCCCGTTACCGTCGAGGTAGGCGAGACCGAAGACGTAGTTTCTGCGGCGGTAGAAGAGGTCCTTCGGCGTGATAGCGATGTTCTTCTCGCCCGAGCCGACCCGGCCGGCGAGTTCGATGAACTCCTCGGCCCGGTACTGGTCGCGCTTCTCGTCGTGGGCTCCGGAGGGAACCGATTGGGCGTCGTGGATCGTCACTTCGCAGTCGTAGACCGAACGGAGACCGGTGGAGGCCTGTCGCTTGACCTGTGCCGAAACGTCCCCCACGGGGACGACGTCAACGAGCATGGGAAACACTATGCGGGAGCGGCCCATAAACTTCCCGCCGTGCTAC
>PXSM01000064.1:0-6525 GCA_003023465.1 Halobacteriales archaeon SW_6_65_15
CCCACGATGGTGACGTACTCCTCGTCGGCCACGTCGAGGTCCACGTCCGTGAGTATCTGGAGGTCGCCGTACCCGGCGTCCAGATTTCGGACTTCGAGCAAACTCATACTTCACCTCCGAGGTACGCCTCGATGACGTCCTCGCTCTCTTTGACTTCGGCTGGCGTGCCGTCCTTGAGTACGCGTCCCTGATGCATGACGATCACTCGCTCGCAGTTGTTCATGATGAGGTCCATGTCGTGCTCGACGATAAGGAACGTGTAGCCCTCCTCGCGGAGCTCGTGGATGTGTTCGAGCAGGCGCTTCTCCAGCGACGGATTGACGCCCGCGAACGGCTCGTCGAGCAGCAGCATCTCCGGGTCGGTCAACAGCGCCCGCGCCATCTCCAGCAGCTTGCGCTGGCCGCCCGAGAGATTGCCCGCGTACTCCTCGGCGAGGTGGTCGATCTCGAAGAAGTCGAGCACCTCCCACACCCGTTCGAGTTGTTCGGTCTCCTGTCGTTGCACGTCGTCGCGGAACCCGGGCGTGACCGACCGCCACAGCGACTCGCCGATCTGGCCCTTCGGCGCGAGCATCATGTTCTCCAGCACGGTCATCTCCTCCAGCTCGCGGGCGATCTGGAACGTTCTCGCGAGGCCGCGATTGGCGATCTCGTGGGGCGCGAGGCCGGTCACGTCCTCGCCGTCGAACCGGACCGTCCCGTCGTCGGGTTCGTGCATCCCCGTGATGAGGTTGAACGTCGTGGACTTGCCAGCGCCGTTCGGGCCGATGAGCCCGGTGAGCGACCCCCGCTCGACCTCGAAGCTGACCCCGTCCACGGCGGTGATACCGCCGAACGTCTTCCGGAGGCCATCGACTTCGAGCGGCGTCGAGCTATCGAGGTCCACGTCCTCGATGGGGATGGCGGCGTCCTGGGACGTCTCGGTCCCTCGCTCGGACACCTCGTCCGCGTCCGCGGTCGAACCGTCCGATTCACCGGTCACTTCGTCGGACTCCTCGGTGGGTTCGCTCACTGTTGCTCACCTCCGTCGGCCGCGACGGCGTCGTCGGTCGTCCCGGTTCCCTCCGGGCGCGAGAGGTCGATGCTCGCGGCGGTCTCCTTGCGGTGGCCGAGCATCCCGAGCGGGCGGTTGTGCATCAGCCAGATCAGCACGAGGCCCATGATGACGAGCCGGAGCTGGTTGATGCTGTTCAGGGTGTAGACGAAGAACGGCACCGGGTCGAGCGAGCCCATCGCGGCCATCGCCTGTCCGAAGTTCCCCGGCCCGTCGCCGACGTTGAACGCGGCTTCGACGAGGTTCTTGAAGTACCGCGGCCCCTCGTACAGCAGTGCCGCGAAGACGGCACCACCGAGGACGCTTCCGGTGTTCGAGCCCGCGCCGCCGATGATCAGCGCGATCCACACGTAGAACGTGATGTTGGGCCGGAACGACGGCGGCGTGATGGAGCCACGACCGCTGTACCAGAGGATGCCCGCGAGGCCCATCAGCGCGCAACCGAGCACGAACGACTTCAGCTTGAAGCGATTCGTGTCCTTGCCGAGCGCGTTCGCCACGTCCTCGTCCTCCCTGATCGCCTTGAGCACGCGCCCGAACGGCGACTCGCCGGTCCACGTGAGCAGCCAGTAGTACAGACCGACGACGATCAGGAGCACGATGCCGTACACCAGACTGTCCACCACCGGTTTGGGGTTGTTGGCGATGAAGTTCGCCTGTACCCAACCCACGAACCCGAGGTACGGCTCCCAGAGGTGCAACCACCGCAGGAGCGCTCCGAGCGGTGGCAGGTGGTTGAGGATGAGTCCGCCCCCGCCGCCGAGCCCGACGGTGTCGGCCGCCGGGTCGAAGCTGAACAGCTCCACGCCGAAGACGGCGACATCGATTGTGTCGGGGACGGTGAACGTCTGGAACGTCCGCGACATCATCGTGAAGCGGACGATCTCCGAGAACGCGATGGTGACGATGGCGAGGTAGTCGGCCCGCAGGCGGAGCGCGGGAAGCCCGACCAGCAGGCCGAACAGCGCCGCCGCGAGGACGCCAGCGACGACGCCCACGCCCAGCGGGAGGCCGAGGCCACCGACTTGCGCGGCACCGCCCTGTGCGACCGGCGGCTTGGAGACGATAGCCGTCACGTAAACGCCGATACCCATGAAGCCGACCACGCCGATGTTGAACAGCCCGGTGTACCCCCAGTGGAGGTTCAGCGCGAGGGCTAACATGGCGAACACGCCGATGTAGAACGTGAGGTTGGCCAGCGAGTTGAGGTGGCCCCGCAGGGCGAATCCGAAGACGAGTCCCGCGACGATGTAGGCCAGATAGATGATGGCGAGTACGCCCAGCACGAGACCGGGGTCGCGACTTGCCATCCCACTGATACGTTCGCGGATGTCGCTCACGTTCATGCTGTGGTCCTCCCGCTGAAGATGCCCTGGGGCTTGAACAGTAGGATGACGATCATCACGAGGAACGCCGACGCCCGACCGAACTCCGAGGGAATCCAGATGACCGACATCGACGCGGTCATGCCGATGATGATGCCGCCGCCGATGGCCCCGTAGATGGAGCCGATGCCGCCGAGGATGACGGCCGCGAAGATGAGCAACAGCAGGAGCCAGCCGTCGTTGAAGCCGAGCGTTCCCTTCCAGAGGACGAACATGTACCCCGCGACGCCGGTGAGCCCGCCGCCGATGATCCATGTGTACCGGACGACCTGCTCGGTCGGGATGCCCGTGATGCGAGCCAGATCCTCGTCGTCGGACATCGCGCGCATCGCCTTGCCGAGCTTGGTCCGCTGGAGCAGGAGGTGGACGCCCAGCATCAGGCCGACCGCGACGACGACCAGCGTCAGGTCGTGGGCGTTGATCCGGACGGTCCCGTCCAAGAGGTAGAGGCTGAGCGTGGGCACGTCACCGGCCGCGGTCGTCCCGCGAACGTCCGTCCCGAAGACGAACACGATGAGGTAACGGAGCGCGAACGCGACTCCGATGCTCGTGATGAGCAACGTGATGCCGCTCTCGTCCCTGACGGGCCGGTAGACGAACCGGTCGATGAACAGCGCCAGTGCGATGGTCGCGAGGCCGGCGACGATCATCCCCGCGACGACCGCGAGCGGCGACGTGGTGATACCGATGCCGAGGGCACCGCCGAACACCGAGCCGCCCGCTCCCACGAGCAGTAGCGAGCCGACGTTGGCGTCGCCCAGTCCGGCGAGCAGGTAGGTCACTGCCCAGCCGGAGAAGGCACCGCTCGTGAGGTAGTCCCCGTGGGAGAAGTTGGCGAAGTTGAGGATGCTGTAGGTCATCGAGAGCCCGATGCTCGCGAGACCGACGATCAACCCTCGAAGCAGCCCGTCCCACGCGTACGAGAGGACGTCGTTGACCTCGATTCGTCCGGTGAATAATCCTTCGACGAGAAACCAAACTAACCAGACGGCGACCAGTCCCACGACCATCGCGAGCGGTTGGTCGCGGACGAGCCGCCGACCGCGTACATACGTTTCAGATACACCCATTTGACAACACTCCTCATGGCACTCTGGCGCGCCGGACCCATAATAAGTTTTCCAACTCGGGTCCGGTAAGACAGACGTGAACGGGCTCTCACCGTGTCACGACTATCACAATACCCCGTGGCGGAACCGGTACGAGGGTGACCGAACCCCGACCGGTCTAACTGTGGACACAACTGATTAGAATAAATGAACGGGGTGGCGAGGCCGGGCGGCACACTCCTCGGCAGTCGAGGAGGACGAGCTACACCTCTCGGCAGTCGGTGCAGATGAGCTGGCCGTTGACGTTCGTCAGCTCGCGGCTCAGCGTCCCGCAGGTCTCGCAGATGCTCCGGTCGGAGTACTCGTAGTGGTCGCCCTCGTCTTCGGCGACGCTTCCGACGGATTCGGCCCCGACCGTTTCGCCGCCCAACGGATTGCCGCCCATCGGTTCACCACCCAAGTTGCCGGGTGGCTCCTCGCGGAGCTGTGGGACGCCCGCCAGCGAAGCCGACGCCGAGATGACGTCGCGCTCCGAGAGGACGCCGACCAGTTCCTCGTCGTTGGTGACGGCGAGGCGGCGGATGTCCTCGCGGGACATGGTGGCCGCGGCGTCCGAGAGACCTCGGTCGGCGTCGACCGAGACGACGGGCTCGGACATCACCGACGACACCTCCACGTCGGCCGGGTCGCGTTCGTCGGCGACGAGCGACAGCACGTCCGACTCCGTCACGATCCCCACCGGGTCGCTCCCTCGGAGGACGACCACGCATCCGATGTCGTCCTCGTCCATGAGTCTGACTGCGCCGAGGACGGTGTCGGATTCGCTGACGCCGACGTAATCTCGGGTCATCACGTCCCGGACGGTCACTTCGCCTTCCATGTGAGAAGAATTGACACAGGTTCTCTAAAAAGTATCCCCGGCAAGCTTAAGCCCCAGACGGCCCTACGTTAAGACTTGCCTGCATCGCTACCTCTCGGCGTTTCGTGACCGGTACTCGGCTTCGGTTCCGCCAGCGTCAGTAATCGCCGGGCGTGTCATTTCACAAACCACGGGACGCGCCGCGAGGGCCTCGTGCCCGAGCCGCGAGACGCCACGCGTCTCGGCACGCGAACGGCGTTTTCCTGAGCGGAGCGAAGGAAGGCTCGAAAGACGAGCAACGCGAGTCTCCTCGGCAGTCGCAGCCCGCACAGCGAAGCGAGCAGGACCGTCTGCCGGTGGATGAAGGGCGAGCGACGGTGAGGTCGCTCTGCGACCGAACCGAGCGAGGGCTTCTCTCTCATCGGCTTCGGGAAGAGTAGCTCCTCGTCCTCCTCGCCTCTACTGCCGCGAATGACTAACAAATACGATTCTAAAGGGATATAAATACGGTCGAAACAAACAAAATTATTTCCTAGTCGATGACGACCCGGTGGCCGTCGTCGCGGCACTCCTCCAGCGCGTGCTTGGCCGCCATGCCGGCGGACTGGGCGGTCGCGGCCTGCCCGACGCCGACCTTCAGGGCAACCTCCGCGGTGTCCTCGACGTGCTGGATGGCGTCCTCGTAGGCGGTCTCGTCGAGGTCCGGACACACGGCGATGACGTTGTCGCCCCCGACGAAGAAGGAGAGGGCGTCGTGGGCGCGGCGCATGTACTGCATGAGTTCGGCGTAGCCCTGCTCGATGTGGATGAACGAGTCGAAGGCGTTCATCCGGTCGGTGTACTTGCCGGTGGCGTCGTTCACGTCGAAGTGGGCGATCTGCACGTCGTCGTCCGCGCGCTCGTCGGGGGCCAACACCGTCCCTCGCAGGATCTCGGTCCGGTCGGGCTCCTGCGCGCTTCCGGCGTCCTGCACCTGCTCGGTCGCCGCCGAGAGCGCCTCGACGGGGCTTTCGTCCACGCCGACGCCGAAGCTGACGGTGACCGGGTAGCGGTTGCCAACCGACTCCTGTATCAGGGCGTGGTCGGCCTCGTCGATGCCGTTCGTGACCGCGATCATGTTGTCGAACCGGGTGAAGAAGACGTACCCCTTGCGGTTGCCGACCAACTGGGAGAGGTCGGCGTACAGCCGCGACTGGAGGGTCTGGAGGTCAACTTCCCGGCGCGGTTCCGGCGTCACGGTCCACGGTCCGTAGTTGTCGATCTGGATCAGGGTGACCTGCGCGTTCGTCACTGTTACGCAGTGGTTTGGGTTTCGGGGTTATAAGTTATCCTAATCTCGATAGGTGTTCCAGAAGTGGAATGGGGGTTCTCGGCCCGACCGTCGAACTGCCGATACTCACGGAAGGCCGCGGGAAATCGAGGAATCCAGCGAAACCCGCGGTCGAGCCGACCATACGGTCGCCTTTGAACACCAAAACAGATTTTTGGAGCATATTCGTCCAGACTAAATCCATTTTCCTGAGCGAATACGGAAGTCTTATCCCTACAACCAACGTTCGTCTAACTACAATGGCAGAAGGAAACGTTGATTTCTTCAACGACACTGGCGGTTACGGTTTCATCTCGACTGAGGACGCGGACGACGACGTGTTCTTCCACATGGAAGACATCGGCGGCCCGGACCTCGAAGAGGGAACTGACGTAGAGTTTAGCATCGAACAGGCCCCCAAGGGTCCGCGCGCGACGAACCTTACGCGCCTTTAAATCACGCTTCAGGCCGCCTGACGGCGGATGAACGGCTTTTCCCGACGACACTACTCCCAATCAGCGACGGCGTTCCGATTGCTCGTCCGGCAGTCACTCACTCGTCCGACAGCCGTTCGCTCGCCCGGCGTTCCCATCGGGGCGACGGCGGAGCCCGGACCCGATAGAGTAGTGAGTTTTTTGAACGCCCGGTGAGTCGTTTCGCACATGGCCACCGAATCAATCACCTTCGGTCTGTCCACGCTCGTCACCGTCGTCGGGCTGCTCATCATGCTGTACGGCGTCAAGCTGACCGACGGGCTGGCGGTCAGTACACCCATGATCATCGGCGGCGTCGTCGTCCTCGGAGCCATCGGCCTCCACACGGCGGGGCTCATGGCCCTCGACGACCCGCACGACGCGGCGTAAGCCGAG
>PXSM01000064.1:6544-14212 GCA_003023465.1 Halobacteriales archaeon SW_6_65_15
CGAGAAGACTCTTTTCGACTCCGGCACTACCACTCGCGAGTCAGCGACTCACGAGCCACAGCAGGAGCCCGACGACGCCGACCACGACGCCGACCGTGAAGTACGTCAGCTCGTAGGCCCCGAGCAGTCCACTCTGTTGCAGGGCAAGCCCGGCCGCCGAGAACACGCCGATGCCGACGAAGAAGATGGACAGGTTCAGGATTCGAGCCAAGGCGGCGTGGGTCTTTTCGGTTTCCGGTACTGATCGGCTCTCGCTGGTTTCGGACATTTCAGTCTAATGCTGTCCGTCGTCCGTTAATCAAACTGCTGGCCGACTCGAAACAATCGGATAGTCCCGTGACACTTCCGCCTACGTTCCCGGCCCTTCGTGGTTCCTTATTCCTTCGCAGTTTCTCGATCTACCGGGGTTTCTCAATCCGTCGCAGTTTCTCAGTCGTCAGCGGTCCTGAGGAGCGTCGGCTCCGCGTCGTGGGCGGTGATCACCCGCACCTCGCCCGTCGCAGTGTCGAACTCGACGGTCCGGCCCCGACTCCCGCCGACCGCGGTCCCCTCGACGGCGACGTCCAGATCGGCGAACGTCTCGCGGGCGGCGGCGACGTTGTTCTCGCTCACCTCGCGCGGGAGTTGCGTCAGGTCGAGGAGGTCGCTCCCACCCACGACGTACCCTTCGAGGCCGCCGTAGCCCGTGCCCGCCGATTCCCGTCGCTGGTTCCGGCTCCGTCGGACTGCCGGGGGAGCATCGCGCGGGCGAGCCCGCCGACGCCGCTTTCGGGGTCGTAGACGGCCAGCCCCACGCACGCGCCGAGTCCGTAGGCGACCAGAGTGGTCCCGTCGGCGACGACCTCGTACTCGGAGACGTCCACGAACAGACGTTGCTGGTCCGGTTCGTCGGGGACGCGCCGATAGGTTTTCACGGTCGGAACACCTCCCGAACGAACGCGCTCATTCTATCACCTCGAGGCCGACCTTCGATATCTTGGTGACGAACCGCTCCTCGCCGGGGAACACGTAGATGATACCGTCGATGTCGTAGTCCGGAATGTGGAGGTGGGACGTGATGTACATCCCCGCGTCGTAGTGCTTGAGGACGCGGTAGATGTGACTCTGCTCGGGGTCCTGGACGGCAATCGGCGACCCGGTGTCGATGGTGGTCTCGAACACCGTCGCCCACTCGTCGACGAACCCGTTCGCCATCATGTTGCACAGCTCCGTGAGCGCGTCCCGGCCCATCTCCGTTGAGACCGACGAGAGGTCGTCGACCGCGCGCTGGAGCATGAGCGCCGCCGCCTTGTTCGCACTGTCCATCGGGAACAACACCAGCGCGTTCCCCTTGAGCGGGCTACTCAGGGGCACCCGAGCACCCGCTCGCTCGTCCGAATCGAACTGGACGGGAACCGTCTCTTGCTCTGCGTATCCGATCTTGACCTGCTCGGTCTCGACCGTCAGGTCGTCGTCACGCCGTCGATTCCCGTATCTCCGAGCCAGTTCAGGACTGCCAGCGTCTCTAGCGGAACCGCGAGTCGTCGCCCACAGGCGGACTCGTCGGCCGGCTCCGCGGACCCGTCTTCGTTCCCGTCCCGGCCGGTCGCGTCCCTTTCGGGATTCATCGACCCCACCTCGACTCGAACGAGCGACGATTCGGTACCGACTCGGCCGAACGTCGATCCAGTCCCGACTCGGTCGCGCTCCGGGTCGCCGACGGACGAGGAGCTATCGGCGTCACGATTGCTCCCTCGCTTCTCCGACGATTGCCTCGAAGTCGACGATGCCAACCGGTCCGCCCGTGCGTTCGGTCTCTTCGACCACCGCCCGGAACCACCGGTCGTCCACGGGTGGGTTCCACCCGTCGATCTCCGTGGGGGACTCGATCTGATCGACGTGGTGCGGATCGATGCCCGGAACGCCGTCTACGAGGAGCCCGGTCGGCCGAGCGTTGCCGCGGTCGAGGACGAGCAGTACCGCGTCGGCGTCCGTCGGTCGCTCGGAGAGGCCGAAGAGCGCCCGGCCGTCGATCACGACCACGATCTCGCCGCCGAGGTTCGTCACGCCCGCGATGGCGGCCCCGGTCTGGGGTACCTGCGTCACGGCCGGGTTCTTGACTATCTGCTCGACCCGACCGAGTTCGAGTTCGCACGCGTCGCCCTCGAGGTGGAAGTGGACGAACTCCACCCACTCGCGGCGGTTGTCCGCGACCGTCGCGGCCGACTCCGCGCTCGACAGTTCTCCGCTCACGCGCGATCAGCCTCCTCGTCTCCGACTTTGGCCTCCTCACTCTCTTGGACCTCTTCACTCTCGTCCGGTCTGGTCGTTTCGACCACCGCCGCGCCTGCCGCAGTCGAATCGTCCGTCTCGGTCGTTGCCACGGCCGTCGAATCGCCTGCCGCGTCTGCCGCAATCGAATCGCCCGCCGCATCTGCCGCGGTCGAATCATCCGTTTCGGACGTCGTCGCTTCGCTCGCGTCGCTTGCAGTGTCGAACGACCCCAACTCTTCGCTGAGATGTACTGCCTGTTCTGCGAGGTCGCCAGTGAGCGCCGACGACTTCGACCGAGCGTCGGTGCCGGATTCGGCGACGGTTTTCGCCTCCGCGGCGACCGCTTCGCCGACCTCCGCGGCGTCCTCGACCAACTCGGCGGTTTCCGTAGCCAACTCGGCCTGTTCTCGGACCGAGTCGCCGATCTCCTGGACGCCAGAGTTGGCCTCCCGGGCGTACTCTGCGACCTCCGCGAGCGCCTCCGCGGCGTTCTCGACCGAATCGGTCTGCTCCGCGATGCGGTCGCTCGTCTCCCGAACCTCCTCGACAGAGCGGTCGGTCCGCCGCTGGATGCGATTGAGCCGCTCTTCGATGTCGCCGGCCGCCTCCTTCGTCCGCTCGGCGAGTTCCTTGATCTCGTTCGCCACGGCGGCGAACCCCGCGCCCTGTTCGTCCGCGCGCGACGCCTCGATGTGGGCGTTGAGCGCGAGCATGTTGGTCTGCTCGGCGATCTCGGAGATGAACTCGATGAGTTCGTCCACCTGTCGGACCTCGGTTTCGAGGCTCTCGATGGCCTCGACGGTCTCTTCGGACTCGTTCTCGATGTCGTTCATCCCCTCGACGGCCGCGGTCGCGGCCTCGCGGCCCTCCCTGCCGGTGCGAACCGTCCGCTCGGAGACCGTCTCGACCTCCTCGGCGGAGGCGTCGATGGTTTCGGTAGCCGACTCCAGGCGGTTCATCCGGTCGGCCGCCACCCGGAGGTCGTCCGTCTGCCCCGTCAGGTCGGCGGCGATCTCCCGGAGCGACTCCCCGACGCGGTCGGAACTCGAACCGTTCTCGCCCAGTTCCGAGGTCTCCTCGACCGCCCCCGAAACTCCCTCGCCACTCGCGACGGCGATCTCGCTCACGAACTCGTCGAGTTGCTCGACGGTCGCCTCGAACTCGTCCATCGCGTCGTTGAACGCCGCCGCGAGTTCGTCCATCGCGGCGTTCTCCGAGCGGGGGACCATTCGCTCGCCGAGTTCCCCGTCGGCACACCGACGCGCGACCGACGCGTACTGCTCGGCCGTCGTCTCGACGTTCGCGTTCGCGTCCTCCGCCGCGAGGCGGGCTTCGTGTTCGGCGAGGAGGGTCTCGTGGGTGTTCGCCATCGTCGCGGCGACCCGGCCCACGCAGTCGATTCGGGCGGTGTCGAACGAGGGTTCCTCGCCGTCGGCCCGCTTCTCGGCGTTCGCCACCAGTTCGTCGAGCGAACTCGCGGTCCGCCACGAGCTCACCGTCCCGACCAGTCCGGCCAGCAGTGCACCGCCGAATGTCGCGCCGGCGACGATTGGCGCGAACTGACCGGTCGCGTACACGCCCGCGCCGGCGCCTGCGCCGACCAGAACCGTTACCAGACCGGACTTCAACGGATGGCTCCGCCTGACGAATCCGGGGACTAGTCTGCGGAGAGGGTTAGTCATTGAAAGAAGCCAATTCGACATAGCGTAATAAATCTTCACGCCATATGTGTCTATTTCTATAATATAATAAAGTGGTAAAAGCAGCACGATGTGACATCTTCTTCGACCGGACTCCGCGAGGGTAGCAAGCGCTCGAATCACTGCTCGGACAGGAACGCCTAGAAACAGATATAATCTCTTCCAAAATAATTAGGAGCGTCAGATAATATTCGAGTTGATCGAGAGGGCCGACCCTGCCCCCGCCGGACGCGGTCCGCGAGGTCCCAGATTCGGACTACAGCAGTTCGGCCTCGTCGTAGTCCAGCGCCTCCGGCAGGGTCTGGTCGGTCGGCTCGTCGGGGAGTTCCGTCGAGGCCTCCGGTCGCGTCTCAGCGACGCGATCCACGTCGAAACTGCCGAGCGCCTCCCGGAGGTCGGCCTCGTCCGGGATGACGTAGATGTCGAGGTCGACTTCGGTGCCAATCGCCTCGATGCGCGTGTCGAAGACGAACGCGAACTCCTGTGAATCACCCAATCCGACGACGAGAGGGTCGACGACGGCCGCGCCCATGTCGTGGGCGTAGGCGGGCGTCGAGTGGTCGATGGTCGTATCCAGTAAATTCGCCCATCCATCGAGCATCCCGCTGGCCATCACGTTCGACAGCTCCTGGATGGCGTCTCGCTCGAACTCCCCGAGGTCGTCGGACGGCTCCGTCCCGAGGCTCTTGCCGACGAGGGTCCGCGCGGAGCGCTCGTCGAACAGGAACAGGAGGTAGCCGCTCGGCATCCCGGCGAAGCTGAACGCGACGCCGATCATCGGTTCGGCCGACACCTCGCTCGGAATCGCGTCCAGCGAGATGAAGTTGATGCGACGGATGTCCACGTCCATGTCGATGCCGGACATCTGCGCCAGATTGCTCGCGGCGTGGGTCGCGCCGCGCTGTGCGATGCGGTCGAATCCGACCAGCTTCTCGAACTCGATGGCTCGGTGGTCCGAACGGGCCTGAAACAGCCGCTCGACGGTGTCCGCGTCGGGAATCAGGTAGTGGCGGAACGTGAGCTCCTCCCCGACCGCTTCGAGGCTGTTCCGGAACAGCACCGCCAACTCGTCGCTGGCGACCGTCGGCGTCGCCTCCGACACCAACTCCTCTGCGGGAAACTCGTCGGCACCGTCGGTGGCGACGTACCTCGGCGCGGACACGTCGATGTTCGCGTCCAGCACGTTCGCCCAGCCGTCCACGAAGCCGTTGTTCATCGTCTGCCCGACCTCCGTGACGGCGCTCTCGTACAGCGTCCCGTCCTCGACGGTCGGAATACCCTCGACCATCGCCTCGGTGATGGTGTCGGCGCTCTCCTCGTCGAACAGGAGCAGCGACGTGCCGCTGAACCCGTCGGTCAGCGCCACGCGGATGCCGACCCACTCGGTGCCCGTCAGGTCGCTGGCGACGGTCCCGTCCCGCGTGAAGTTGAGGTGCGTCACGTCCACGCGTGCCGGGATGTCCGTCATCGAACTGAACCGGTCGGCGGCGAGTCCGGCACCCTCACGGGCCATCTCGTAGAACGTCCCGAGGGTATCGACGTCCAGCTTCATATCGACCCCACGTCGAGTACGTTCACTGCCTCGCCGTCGCCGAGCGTCGTCGCACCGCTGACGCCGGGAACGTCCCGAAGCAGGTCGCCGTAGGGCCGGACGACCACCTCGCGCGAGGTGACGACGCGGTCACAGCGGATGGCGAGCGATTCGTCCTCCTCGCGGACCCAGACGATCTGTCCGTCCGCTCGGGCCGGTTCCTCACCCGTGTCGGTACCCTCCTGCAGGTCGAGCGCCGACGCCGATCGAATGAGTGGATAGGTGTCTTCTTCCTTCGCGTGGTCGCTCTCTGCTTCCTCTGTCTCCGCGTCGTCCGCCATCCTGTCGTCTCCCTTCGCATGGTCGGCCGTCTCGTCTCCGATCTTCTCGTCGTCCGGGAGCCCGCCGATGGCGTCGAGGTCCGACTGCCGGACGACCTCGCGGCCGTCCTCGGTCCTGATCTCCGGGGTCGCGGTGATCTGTTCGACGACGGACATCGGGATGCCGAACGTCTCGCGGTTACGGTCGTCCCCTCGCCGGGAACGCTTTCGACCGTCACGCTACCGTCGAGGTCGGCGACCGTCCGGCTCACCACGTCCATCCCGACGCCGCGGCCGCTCACGTCGGTCACCTCCTCGCGCGTGGTGAATCCCGGCTCGAACAGCAGGTCGTACACCTCCTCGTCGTCGAGGCGTTTCGCCTCCTTGCGCGTGAGGACGCCCGTGTCCACGGCTCGCTGTCGGACCGCCTCCGAATCGATCCCGCGACCGTCGTCCGAGACCTCGATGACGACCCTGTCGCCGACGCGCTCGGCTCGTATCTCGATGGTTCCCTCGGGCGGTTTGCCCGCCGCCACTCGGTCGTCCGGCGACTCGATACCGTGGTCAACTGCGTTGCGCGCGACGTGAACCAGCGGGTCCCAAAGCTCGTCGATGATGCTCCGGTCGAGTTCGACGTCCGCGTCTTCGAGGACGAGTTCGACGTCCTTGTCCTGCGACCGGGCGACGTCGCGGACCGTGCGCGGGACGCTATCGACGGCGGTCTGTAACGGCACGAGTCGCACGTCCATCACCGTCCGACGATACTCCGTGACGACGCGGCGGAGGTTCGCGACCTCCTCGCTGATGGCTTCGTCCGTCTCGGGACCGACGGCCTCGTCAAGCCGGAGGTGGGTCAGTGAGAGTTCCTCCGCGACGTTCAACAGTTGGTCGGCGGTCTCCACGTCGACGGTCGTCTCCTGTAAGCGGTCGAACTCGCCCGGTCCCTCGGGGTCGGGGGTCGCGGCGGCGGTCGGGAAGTCGTCGGCGTCGAGTCGGCTCTCCTCGATGGTGCTCACCGCGGCCCGGAACGTGGGTCCGTCGCCTGCGGTCTCCTCGCCCGGCCCGCCGCCGAGGAGGTCGCCGAACCGGGACTCGAACTCCGCCATCTCCTCGTCGACGGAGACGTCCATCCCGGAGTCGTCCCACTCGTCGTCGGAACCCACGTCGAGGTCCCCCGACAGTTCGACGTCGAGGTCCGCGTCGGGAACGGAGTCTGGGACCGAATCGGGGTCGGGAACGGAGGCGGAGGTCGCTTCCGTCGCCGACTCGCCGGCTCCGCCCGTCTGGTCGCCGCCGGCTTCTGCCGCCTCGTCGGGGTCTGCCGTTTCGTCGCGAGATTCTCCGATCTCGTCGCCGAATCCCGCGCGGGAGTCGGAGGCGTCCTCCTGCGACCCCCCGAACACGAATTCGTTGGTCGCGTCCCCGTCGGCGCTCGCGCTCGATTCGACGGGAGTCGAGGCGGTCGTCCCGTCGGAAGTCGGGCCAGTCGTCTCGTCGGAAGCCGAGGCAGTCACCTCGTCCGGGTCGGTCCCCTCGCTGGAGTCCGGCGGGGTGATCGACCCGTCCGAATCCGACGAATCGGTCGGCGAATCCGGACTCGATTGGCTGGCCGGGGGCTCCGGACTCGGCCGGTCGGCGGGCAAGCGATCGGAGGCGACCGCGCTCTCGGCGTCTTTTTCGACTATCGAATCGTCCTCTTCCTCCTCGACTTCCGCGGCGTCCTCGGCTTCGTCGGGCGAATCGTCGCCGTCTCGCGGTGGCGATTCGTCCGGGTCGAGGTCCAGCAACTCGTCGATGGTGTAGTTGTCGTCGTCGTCGAATTCGCCGAACTCGACGGCGTCGATGTCCTCCTGAAGGGCATCGA
>PXSM01000065.1 GCA_003023465.1 Halobacteriales archaeon SW_6_65_15
ACAGCTCGCGCTTGAGCGACTTCAGGATGACCAGCCACCGGACGACCTTGATCGAACCGCCGGTCGAACCCGCCGACCCGCCGATGAACAGCGCCACGAACAGCACGTACTGGGGTGCCCGTCCCCACGTGGTGAAGTCCATGCTGGCGTACCCGGTCGTCGTGACGAGCGAGACCACTTGGAACGCGGCGTGGCGGGCCGACGCCTCAAGATTCCCCGAGACCGGACCGATGGAGGGCGTCGTCAGAAATGCACCCACGAACAGCAACCCCGTCACGATGGCGGTGAACCCCCCGAGGATGCCGATGAAGAACCGGAACTCGCTGTCCTCGCCGAACACCTCGAACTCGCCGTTCATCGCGTGCCAGAACAGCGCGAAGTTGGTGCCCGCGGCCACCATGAACGGGATGATGAGCCACTGGACCGCAGCCGAGAAGTACTCGATACTCCGCGCCGCCGGGGAGAACCCGCCGGTCGCCATCGTGGTGAACCCGTGGGCGACCGCCTGATAGACGGTCATGTTCGGCGCGATCCCGGCGTAGTGGAAGCAGACCAGTAGGACCACCTCCAGCGCGGTGATGCCGAGGTAGGCCTTCCAGAGCGCCCGGGCGGTCTCGGCGATCCGAGGAGTGAGCTTCTGGATGCCGGGGCCCGGCGCTTCGGCGTCCATCAGTTGCGCGCCCCCG
Organism: Halobacteriales archaeon SW_6_65_15; assembly: GCA_003023465.1. Taxonomy (GTDB): domain Archaea; phylum Halobacteriota; class Halobacteria; order Halobacteriales; family Haladaptataceae; genus Halorussus. Next base: position 687 of record PXSM01000065.1, read on the forward strand.
ACCGACAACTCGGGGAGGATGGCGACCGCCAGCACGACGATGCCCATCCCGCCGAGCCACTGGGTCTGTTGTCGCCACATCATCAGCGCCCGGGAGTGGTCCTCGAAGCCGATGTTGCCCATCACCGTGGCTCCGGTGGTCGTGAACCCGCTCATCGACTCGAACAGGGCGTTGACGGGGTGGCCGACCGTCCCGTGTCCCGCGATGACGTAGGGGAGTGCCCCCACGATGGAGACGGCGAGCCACGTCAGCGCGACCATCAGGAACCCCTCGCGGGCACCCATATCTGGGTCGTCGTCTAACTGTTCGAGGCTCCACCCGATGGTGACCGCCAGCGCCATCGTCGCGACGAAGGTGACGACGCCCTCGCGGTAGAACAGCCCGACGGCGAGCGGGAACGCCATGGCGACCGCCAGCCACTTGACGACCGTGCCGACGAGGCTACAGCTCGCCCGCCAATCGACCCGGAGGGACACGGTCGGCCGCCAGTCGGCCAGAGAACTCATAGCTCGCCACTGACGGCCGGCAGTGCGTCACGATCCACGAACACGACCACGTGGTCGCCGGGTTCGACCACGGTGTCTCCTCGCGGAACGACGAACTTTCCGTTGCGGGTGATCGCCCCGACCACGAACCCCTCGGGGAGGTCGGCGACAGACTCCCGGATGGGTCGGCCGACGAGAGCGCTCTCCTCGTCGACCTCGACTTCGAGGACCTCCGCCCGGTCGTTCTCGATGAGGGCGACGTTCTCGGTGTGTAGCTCGCGAGTGAACCGAGTTATCTCCTCGGCGGTGACCTCGCGGGGGTTGACGCCCACGTCCACGCCGACCGTCTCGAAGAGGCTGACGTAGTCGCCGCTCTCGACCACCGCGACCGTCCGGCGCGCGCCGAGTTGCTTGGCGAGTACGGAGACGAGCAGGTTCTTCTCGTCGCTCTCGAGGGCGGCGACCACGGCGTCGGCTTGGTCTACGTGCTCGCGGGCGAGGAACTCGGCGTCGGTCGCGTCGTTCTCCATCACGACCGTGTTCGGGAGTTCCTCGGCCAGTTCGCGGGCGCGGTCGGGGTCACGTTCGATGAGCCGCGGGTGGAGACCGCGCTCTTCGAGCAGTCGGGCGACGTGGTAGCCGATGCTGCTGCCGCCGATGATCACGAGGTCCTCGTCGCCGGTCGGGGTCTGGCCGGGCGCGACCTCGCTGGCGAACCCCTGAACGCTCTCGGGGCTTCCGATGACGACCACCTTGTCGTCGGCCCGGATGACCGTCTCCCCGCGAGGGATTTCGAGGTCGTCCTCGCGCAGGATGGCGGCGAACGTCAGCGAGTCGAACCGGTCGGCCTCCGCGACGGTCTGATCGACGACCGGGCTGTCGGCGTCCACCTCGAACTCGGCCATCTGGACCGCGCCGCCCGCGAAGGGGTTCACGTCCCGGGCCGCAGGCAGACCGATGACCCGAACGATGTCCTCGGCGGTCAGCAGGTTGGTGCAGACCATGAAGTCCACGCCGAACGCCCGCTGGTTCTCGGCGTGCTGCCACGTTTCGAGGTAATCGACGTTCTTGACCCGCGCGATGGTGAACGGGTCGTCGACGGTCTTGGCGGTGCCGCACGCCACCAGATTCGTCTCGTCGTCGTCGGTGCTGGCGATGAGCATGTCCGCCTCCTCGATGCCCGCTTCGTTGAGCGTTGCGAGCGAAGTGCCGTCGCCCTCGATGGCGAGCACGTCCAGCGAGTAGGTCAGGGCATCGACCCGCTCGGGGTCCACGTCCACCACGACCACCTCGTGGCTGTCGGCGAGGCTCGCCGCGATGGACGAACCGACCTCACCCGCTCCGATGATAACGACTCGCATCAGTGACCTCCCTCGTCATTCTTGCGTGTTCTTGCGAGGCTCGCGGTATCATTATTTCCTTTTGGAGACGGCGCGTCATCCGGGAAACATCTACCAGTACTAAAGATATGTGCTTTTATTTAAGGAAATTGGTATCGTTTCCGGGGTGGTTCAGAACGGACTCCTGTTCGCCACCCGGTTGGCGACCGAGTCTGGAAACCGACCCGTCTCGCCGCCGACGGTGAGGTTGTCGTAGAACGCGTCGAGCGTGGTCGGGGTGACCGCGTCGCCCCGGCCGACGCCGACCCGGAGGAGGCGGGCGTCCGCGCCGAACCGGGAGACCGCGTCGCCGAAGCGCTGGCCGTCGTAGCCCGACTCGATGTCGGTGTACTCGAACCAGCCGTCCGTCCCCGCCGCGTCGCCTCGCATCCGGGCCAGCACGTCGATGGTCTGCCACTGCTCGCTAGCCCCGTCGGTCCCGCCGCCGTCGAGGTACATCCCGTGTCGCCCGTCGTCGTTCTCGACGACGAGGAACGTCTCGCCCGGCCCCGACAGCCCCGCGCCGGAGTCGCCGCCGGACCTGCCGTCGTCGGGACCCTCGTAGTACTCGTAGGACAGTTCGTCGAGGTCGCCGAGCGTGGTCGGTTGGGGCGGTTCGGCGATGGAGGCCGCGTAGTCCACGGTCGAACGCTCGCCCGAGGTGACGTGGATGGGGTCCGGGTGGGCCTCGTCGCGCATCTCCGCCGAGGCTCGCTCGACCGTGGCGTCGAACCTGCCGTCGCCGTCGAGGTCGAACAGCGTGACCCCCGGCGGCAAGGAGGTGCCCACTTGCTGACTGCTGGCGTTTTTGTCGGTCGCTCTGCGCGCACCCAGCGCCGACCCACTCGCACCGACGACCGACCCACACCCGACCACTGTACCCGTCAGGGCGGCGACTCCTCGAAGGACCGCCCGGCGCGTCCGGTTCGTGTCTCCCCGTCGCTCCCGGTTCATGTCACCTATCACGACCTCCTACCGGTTTACTGTTTTGTCCCTCCGGGAAGGTCGTTTTGGAGCGAAGTGCTGCCCCCATCCAGTCGCTGAGAGTCGAAACGAGTAGTTACGGAACCGTTATCGAGAAGTTCTGGAAAACTCCGCCCGGTCGTTGTGCAGTTTCATTGGCTCAACGGTCGTCGCCGTTCGCGGAGATGTTATAGTGGACGAGTTGTAGAAAGTCCCCGCCCGGTCGCGGTCGCTGAGGCGACTACAGTGAACGCCGGAAGACAAACCGCATCTGCCGAGGTCACCCTCGCTGCGTTCGCGTGACCGCGACTGGGCGGCCCCTTTCATCCACCGGAAGACAACCCGCGTCCTCCGGGCCTGCATTCGCGTCGCTCACGCAGACACCCAGACGGTGGTCTACGTCACCGAACGTTCGCGGGCAGTAGCCGACACATTTGGTGCGAGTCCGAGGTCAGATTGCGAGCGGTTCGGCCGTCTCCCATCGGGGCGCGAACTCCTCGCGCACGTCCGCGGCGAACTCGGGGTCCTTCATGTCGATCATGGCGAACGCCTCGCCGGGGTTGAGCGGGTTGGGGACCTCGATGCAGACCTCCACGTCGTCGATCAGGTTGAAGGTTCCACCGAGACCCTCCGCGGTCCGGACCCGGAACTCGGGGTGGTCGGCGAACGTCTCGCTGTAGCGTTCGCCCACGCTGGGCGGGAGCGTGTCCACGATGTGCGGGGACATGAGGACGGCTATCTCGACGCCCCGTTCGAGCGCGGCTTCGAGGTGCTGGGCCACCAGATCGCCCACGTCGCCGATGTCGAACTGGGCCGACGACCGGCCGACCGCCATCACGACCTGGTCGTCGGCGGCGTCGAGGCGCTCGATGAGGAGGTCCATCGACTCCTCGGAGCCGACCGCGGCGGTCCAGAACCCCTCCTCGACCGGTTCGGCCGCGTCGAGTTCGTCGGTGAGGTCCTCGACGATGCCCTCGTACTGCTCGGCCTGCTCCTCGAGTTCGGCGAGTTTGTCGTCGAGCAGACGGTTCAGTGCGGTCTCGGGTTCGACCGCGACGTACTTCTTCGGACGGCTCGCGCTCTGGGCGTGGGTCCGGCGTCAAGCAGCGACCGGTACGCCCGCGCTTCGTACTCCGAGAGGCCGAGGTCTCGCAGCGTCGCCATGTGCGGGCATGGTGCTCGCCCCCTATAAACTCACCCCCTGTTTTTTGTTGAAAGTACCCCGAGGGCGGTCGGGGCTCGACGGATTGCCGACGCCCGGACGAAAAACGTGGAGATAGCACTGCGCGGCGCGGACCGATACGAAATCAATCCTGCTGGTCCCCCGACTGGATGACGATGCGTCCGTGGCTCCTGACGATGATCTCGTAGTCATAGTACTGGAACGACACGCGACAGTCTCGCCCGGCGTCGTTCGTGGACGGACGGAAGATCTCGTCGAGTGCGTCCGGGTCCACGCCGGAGATGTTGTACAGTGGCTCGAAGTCGGTGACGTCCTTCTCGGTCACTTCCATCAGCGCGTGGACGATGGCGATACTCGGTGGATCGGACGGATAGGCGTACGTGGCACGGTACGTGCCCGTCTCGGGGTCGGCGTCGATTATTTCTCGCTTCTGTTCGAAATTCATCCTCTGAGTCTCTCCTACACAGCGAGCACTCTTTAACGGGGGCGTTCGTATCGTTTCTCCCACAACGGAACGCGTAAATTGACGCCTCGTGGGCCGACGTTTCGGTTTCCGCCGTAGCGACGCACAGAGAGTCAATTGCGTGTTACGAAACGGGTGACACCGTAAACGTGGCCGCAGACGGGCGAAACTTTCAATACCGACTTCCGAGCCGCTGTCGATAACCACCTCGAACGACTGGTAGTTCCAGCCTTTAGATGGTCCATC
>PXSM01000066.1 GCA_003023465.1 Halobacteriales archaeon SW_6_65_15
GGTCGAATCTCGTGGCCGTCGATAGACGGGGGCGTCTCGCCCTTCCGGGCCACGGCGGTCCCCGTCGGCGTTCCGTCGTCGATGCGCGCCTCTGACTGTCGCGGCATTGATTCCACTTATTATTGATAATAAAATAAAAGCTCGCTTTCGTTACAGCTGTCCTCACCGGGGCCTACTCGTCCTCGAAGTCCATCGCGGCCGAGTTGATGCAGTAGCGCTTGCCGGTCGGTTCCGGGCCGTCGTCGAAGACGTGGCCGAGGTGGCCGTCGCAGGTCGCGCACACTACCTCGGTGCGGTCCATCCCGTGGCTGGTGTCCCGGCGGGTCTCGATGCGGTCGTCGTCGGTGTCGTAGAAGCTCGGCCAGCCGCAACCGGAGTCGAACTTCGTCTCGGAGTCGAACAGCTCCGCGCCACACCCCGCGCAGACGTAGGTGCCGTCGTCCTTCCGATCCACGTGTTCGCCCGAGAAGGGGCGCTCGGTCCCGGCCTCGCGCAGGACGTGGTACTCCTCGTCGGAGAGGCGCTCGCGCCACTCCTCGTCGGTCTCGGGGAGGTCGTCGGATTTCTCGCTGACTTTCTCGCTCATGTCCCTGCCTTGGGTCTCGGCTGGGTTATGGGTTGTGCGTCTTCGGAAGCCAGTCTGACTCGCCACCCTGACGCGACATCTGATCGTTCCACATTATGCTAGAGCAATGTCCAGATACAGCATCACGGCGACGCCGAGCATCGTCCCAAGGGTCGCCACCCGTTCGTGGCCCCGGGCGTGGGTCTCGGGGACGATCTCGTCGCTGATGACGAACAGCATCCCGCCCGCGGCGAAGCCCATCGCGTACGGAAGGATCGGGCTGGCGACGCCCACCGCGAACGCGCCGAACACCGCCAGCGGAATCTCCACGAGTCCGGCCCGGACGCCCGCCAGACTCGCGTAGAACAGGGACCCGAACCCGGCGTTGGCGGCCGCGACCGCCACGGCCAGCCCCTCGGGGACGTTCTGGATGCCGATGGCGAGCATGAGCGAGAGCGCGTCGCCGAGGTTACCCGATCCGAAGCTGACCCCGACCGCGAGGCCCTCCGGCATGTTGTGGAGCGTGATCGCCACGATGAAGAGGAGGACCGAGGCGGTCCGGGGGTCGTCGGGGTCGATTCGCTTCCGACCGGTCGGCGTGTCCTCCTCGACAGGGGGTTCTCTCGCGTCGAATCGACCGTCGGCCCTCTCTTGGCGGGCGTTCCCGTCGGCTCTGGCCGCGTTTCGACCCGTGATAACGACGTGGACGTGCGGGACCCACTGGTCGGCCCGGTCGAGCAGGAGGACGCCGAGCGCGAACCCGACCAGCACGGGCCAGATGCCCCCGATTTCGATACCGGGAAGGATGAGACTCGTGAAACTCGCCGACAGCATCACGCCCGCCGCGAAGCCGAGCGCCCCGTCGAGCGAACGCTCCGAGGGGTTGGGCCAGGCGACGACCAGTGCCGCTCCGAGCGTGTTCAGGACGGCGATGACGACCCCGCCCGCCAGCCCCTGCATCACGGGGTCGTGACCGACCACCCGGACGAACCACTCGGTCAGCATCGCCGGACTCCCCCGGTTACGGGGGAATAGTCCTCCCGGCCGGTCCAACCCGTATCACCGAGACGGACGACGACGCGGTCTGTCACCACAGCGGTACGTCGAACGGCAGGACCAAAAATCCGCCGCCGAGCCCCGCGAGCGAGGGACCGTCCGGCCCCCGGATTGAAGCCTGCGGCCGCCGAACTGGGCCTATGCGCGTCTGTGACATCTGTGAGCAGCAGAAACCCGGGGGAACCCGGCTGGTCTCGCGCAACGGGGGCGACATGTGGGTATGTCGCGGTTGCATGATGCGGGCGGTCACGAACAAGGCCGACGAGTTGACCTACCGGGACTGGTGACCGTCCGCGGACCGGAATCGCCGACGAGCCGGAAGTAACAACCGTCAGACGTTTATTTCGCGAGTTGCGGGCTTAGACGAATCTGCGTACATTTATAATGAATGATTGCGAAGAGTCACCAAGGAACATGAGCCACGTTCCATACGATTCGACCGGGGAACAGCCCGCGAACGTCCCACGGACAGACGGAGCAGGACGTGGCTCTCGGTCACGTTCGCTCGACGAGGTTTTCAAACTCCTCACGGACCGGCGACGCAGAGAGGCGTTGTACGTGTTGAATCGCCGAGAGGGACCGATCACGGTGACTCGACTCGCCGAGGAGGTGGCGGCGGTCACGGATGCCGGTCCCGAACGCGTGGCGATCTCGCTCCACCACGTCCACCTTCCGAAACTCGACGCCGCGAGCATCGTCGAGCACGACGCCGAAGCGGGGACCGTCCGACTCGTCGATGCTTCCGACCGCTTCCACCGATACCTCCACATCGCCGCGATGGACGAAGAGCGATTTATCGGGCCCGTGGACGAGGAGGTCGCGTCCGACGAACGGGACGCCCCGCAGTCGGAGTCGTAATCGTGCCGTGGCCAGATGGCGGTTCACACCCCGAGCAAGCCCGGAATGCGGAGAAGGGTCGTCGCCGACTCGCCAGCGAACAGTCCCGTACCCAGCAGTGCCCCGACGGCGGTCGCGAAGACGCCGAGCGCGAACAGCAGGTAGTTCGCCAGCCGGTTGTTGGCCCGCGTCACCGACACCGTGAAGCGATAGTCCGACAGGGGCCAGAACAGCGCGACGCCCATCGGGTTGAGCAGGTCCGCCGCGAGGTGCGAGAGCACCGCCAGCGCCGCGATTCCAGCCGCGAACTCCCGGAGGGCGAACGGCCCGACGGAGCGAGACCCGAACCCAGTCGCGGTCGCCGCCGCCCACCCCGCGCCCGCGACCAGTGCGACGAACAACAGGGTGTGGGTCGAACCGCGATGGGCGATCACGGGGATGTGCGAGTCCCAGTCCGGAAGCATCGTCATCCAGAGCAGGCCCGCCCCGCCCGCTAGCGCGACCGTCGGATGGCCGATTGCGAGGAGCCAACATCCGAGGGGCGCGTACAGCAGGAGCGACACGCCGTAGTGGCCCGGGCGGAACATACCCCGCAGTCGGCCCTGCGGCGACTTAATCGGCGCGGAGTGAGACGAGTGCAACCCCGTTTCCGAGACCCGAGCGGGTGCCGCGCGACTGCGCGCCACCCGCGGGACACACTCACCACAACTCGCGCCCGGTGACCCAAACCACCGGGACGCACCCAGTGGAACGAACCACCGTCGGGCGGGATAAAGGGGCCGCCCGGTCGCGGTCACGCGAGCAGTGCGCGGTCGACGACCGCGAGGAGCGAGCGGTGAAACCGCGAGCACCGCGAGAGTGACCTCGGCAGACGCGGGTCGTCTTCCGGCATTTAGCTTGGTCGCCTCAGCGTGGCCCGTATTTCGTGGCCGCGGTTCTGCGGCCACAAAATATCCCGCCGAGCGCTCGCGACCGGGCGGGGGCTTTCTAAATCGCCTTTAGGACACCCGTTCCGGCGCTTCCTCCAGTATTTCCGAGAGACCGATAAGAGACTAATCCAGAATTCTGAGTACGCTTCGGTCGATGCAGAAACGGGTTTCAGGCCGTAGGTCCACAGACGAGGTATGGACGGACTCACTGTGGTCGTGACCGGGGCGAGCCGGGGTATCGGCGAGGAGGTCGCGCGGCGGTTCGCCGCCGAAGGGGCGCGGGTCGTCGCCTGCTCGCGCGAGCAGGACGAACTCGACGAGGTGGTCGCCGACATCGAGCGCGAGGACGGCGACGCCGAGGGGGTGCGGGCGGACGTGCGCGACGAGTTCGACGTGGAGCGGCTGATGGAGACGGCGGCCCGCGGGAGCGACGGCGGCATCGACGTGGTGGTCACCTGCGCCGGAGTCTATCACGGCGAACCCGGTGAAACGCCACTCTCGGAGGAGGCCTACTCCGCCTTCGACGACACGCTCCGGACGAACGTCCGCGGGGTGTTCGCCACGGTCAAGGAGGCCCTGCCTCATCTCGCCGACGACGCGCGGGTGCTGGTCCCCTCGGGAAGCGTCGCCCGCGAGGCGGGGTCGGACCGCGGGGCGAACTCGGACCGCCAGACGAGCGCGGGGTACGGCTCGTACGCCGTCTCGAAGGCCGCGGCCGAAGCCCTCTGCCGAGGATTCGCCGCGGAGTTGGACCAGCCCGTCGGAATCGTGGACCCCGGCGCGGTCGCCACCGATTTGACGAACGGCCGGGGTCGGGACCCCGAGGAGGTGACGGACCTCTTCGTCTGGGCCGCGACCGACGCGGCCGCCGAGGACGTGGACGGCGAGGTCGTCAGTTCGGAGGAGTTCGAGCAGGCGACGGCCTGAGCGGGGAGGCAGGACCCGAGGCTCGATTCAGCAGATGGAGTAGAAGACTGCCAGCGAACCGCCTTCTTCGACGGCTACGTGGGCCGTGCCGTAGCACTCGTTGGTCTTCACGGTCGCACAGCCGCGGACGTCCGACTCCTCGCTCGTGGTCTCCTCGCCCGACGCCGTCCCACTCTCGGTATCTGCGTCCGAATCCACCAGTTCTCCGCAGACCCGGAACGACTGGACGCCCTCGGGGTCCGCCTGCTTCAGGTTGTACATCGCGTACTC
>PXSM01000067.1:0-4263 GCA_003023465.1 Halobacteriales archaeon SW_6_65_15
ACCGCCTCGTAGTCGTCGCCGCCGAGTCCGCGGACCGCCGCGCCGTCGGTGCGGTTGCGCGCCCACTTCCAGTGGATGGTCGAACTGGTCGCCTCGTGGTAGAACTCGTCGTCCCGGCCCTCGTAGGCGTCGTCCTCGACGGCCCATTCTCGGTCGGCGGGGAGCCCCGATATCTCGAAGGTGACGGTGCTCCCGTACGGGGCGTCACCCCTCTCGTCGTGGAGCATCACGAGGCTGTAGCCCTCGCTCCCGTGGTAGACGAGGAGGTTGCTCACCTGATTGTCCTGGAGATGGTCCGTCCCGTGGGAGGAGTACGAGTAGGCAGAGGGTTCGGTATCGGGCGACCGGTAATCGTAGAAGTCTGCGACGGACGTGTTTCCGTCGCCGTACGCGGCGACCTCGTAACACTCGCCTCCCTGCGCGAGGTGGAACGTCGCTTCGCCGTCACCCGGGGGCGTCGCGTCCGCGCCGAAGCTCGCTGGTGCGATTCCGGCGGTGGCGAGCAGGACGGCGAGGACGAGGCTCTGAACCTGCGTCGAGTAGTCCGACATCGCTACTCACCCGGTTGGTCCGGCGACTGCGATTGCTCGAACGAGGGTCGTCTCATAGTGACAACAAGTCCCGGCCACGTCTATTGTTATAAGCAGTCATCCGCGATACAGGAACTCCGTGTGAGCGATGAACGGAGCGTTTGTCGGGTCGTAGAGACGCCCTGCGGTCGCCTCCTCGGATAGTGCCGTCGTCGCGTCCCAGGATTTCGCCGACCGAAAAAATATTTACCCCGACTGAGAATTGATTTTCAAAGTGGCGCGCCGATTGCGAGCGTCGCCAGCTTCCGCCGAACCATGTCCGAAACAGTCATCGCCGACTTCGTCGCGCGCTTCAGCCTCGACACGTTCGATTCGCCCGACCCCGTCAAGGGACGAATCGTCCTCAGTCAGCGGCGACTCGTGCTGGCGACCGCCGACTCGAAGACCACCATCGCCCTCTCGTCCATCTTCGACGTGAACGTGGGCCACGTCCCGGGCGGGCTGGAGGCGTTCTTCCAGGACACGATCACCATCGCCTACCGGGACGGCGACGCCCGGGAGATCGCGGTCGTGGAGGCCGGTACCGAGGAGGTCAGCCGGTTCAAGACCGTGCTGTTCAAGGCAGAACTCAACGGGACCCGCGTGCGGGTCAAGCATCCCGCGCGAGTCGGCGGCCGGGTGACGAACTCGTCGTTCCGCCCGGCGAAACTCGAGATAGCGCCCGGAGAGGTCCGGTTCACCGGGGCCGACCCCGTCACGGTCGAACTCGCCAACGTCACCTACTTCCAGCGCGAGGAGCGCGAGGCCGGGTCGGTCGTCGTCGTTCGCCACGCCCATGAGGGCCAGTCGGTCACCTCCGAGTTCACCGTCGAGTCCGACCGGAAGCTCAACCTGCTGGGTCGCTACCTCCGATTGGAGTACTCCGAACTGGCCCAGGAAGTCGAGGACGTGGACACCTCCGAGCCCGAGATGGAGGCGCTGGTCGCCATCTACTCCGGGGGGACGAGCGCCGACCTCGCCGGAATGCTGGGCGTAGATTCGAGTCGCGTGACGATGTTGCTCAACGACCTCCGGGAGAAAGGACTGATAGACGAGGGCGAGAACGGCCTCTCGCTGACCGCGCAGGGTCAACTCCTCGTCAGCGACCAAATCGAGTCGGTCAACACCTGAATCGTACCGAGACGGAGTCGGCGGTCGTCGCGCAAGGGAATCGGTGGTTGGTCACCGAAACGGCTTCGTTACAATTTATTTCGAACCATATCTCACCGGAATACATCTGTAGATTTTTATACACCCTATTGGTAACAACCAACATACCATGGGGAACGCCATCCGCGTCCTGTTGGTCGACGACGACGATGCGGTCGCCGAGCTGACGGCGACGTACCTAGAGCGGAGCAGCGGCGACATCGAGGCAATCGTCGAAACCTGTCCGGACGCCGCCCTCGACCACGTAACCGACGGGGGCGTCGATTGCGTGGTGAGCGACTATGAGATGCCGGAGATGGACGGCCTGGCGTTCCTCGCGGAGGTGCGTGAAATCGGCCCCGCCCTCCCGTTCATCCTGTTCACGGGCAAGGGGAGCGAGGAGATCGCCTCCGAAGCGATCTCGGCGGGCGTGACCGATTACCTCCAGAAGGAGACCGGCACCGAGCAGTACGAAGTGCTGGCCAATCGCGTCGAAAACGCCGTCGCCCAACACCGCGCCGAACGCGAGGCCGAGGAGGCCGACGAGCAGATACGCCGCATCTTCGAGCGCATCACGGACGCGTTCTTCGCGCTAGACGACGAGTGGCAGTTCACCCACGTCAACGAGCGGGCCGCCGACTTCTACGACCGGAAACCGGACGAACTGCTCGGAAAGGACATTCGCGAGGAGTTCCCGAACGGCAATGGTAGCACCTTTCACGACGCCTTCGAGCGAGCCTTCGAGACGCAGGAACCCACCACCGTCGAGGCCGAGTCCACGTATCGACCCGGTTGCTGGCTCGAAGTTCGCATCTATCCGGCCGAGGACGGGTTGTCGGTGTACTTCCGGAACGTCACCGAGCGCAAGCGTGCCCAGCAGGAGGTGCGCGACACCAAGCAGAAGATCGAGGCGCTCCACGACGTGGCCGCGCGGGCGGTCGCCTGCGACTCCGAGCAGGACATCTACGACCTCGCCATCGAGTCCGCCGAGAACATCCTCGAGTTCGACCTCTGCACCGTGGACGCCCACGAGGACGGGTTCCTCGTCACGAAGGCCGTCTCCAAGGTCGTCCCGACCGACGGCTACTACGAGAAGACGCCGGTCGGCGGGGAGGGGAACCTCGCCGCGCGCGTCTATCGCGAGGGCGAGTCCTCGTTGGTCGAGGACCTCCACGCGGCCGACGCGGTGCCCGCCGAGAGCGAGTACCGGTCGGCGCTGACGGTTCCCATCGGCGACTTCGCCATCTTTCAGGCGGTCTCGAAGGAGACCGACGGCTTCGAGGCGTTCCGCCAGGACGGGCGCTGGTCCGGGTCCAGACCGAGACCGAACTCCGGGCCGAGCGCGACCGGTTCGCCGCGCTGTTCGAGAACGTCCCGAACGCGGTCGTCCGCTACCGGATCGACGGCAACGAGGCCGTCACCGAGTCGGTGAACCCGGCGTTCGAGGACGTGTTCGGCTGGGACGCCGACGAGATCGTCGGCGACACCATCGACGACTACATCCCCCCCGACGGCCTGCGCGCGGAGGGCGAGTCGCTCAACGAACAGGTGAGCCGCGGGAGTCGGATCGAGGGCACGGAGGTCCACCGCAACACCCACGAGGGCGGCCGGGACTTCCTGCTCCACACCGCGCCAGCCGGAGACGGCGGCGGGACCGAGGCGTTCGCCATCTACGTGGACATCACCGAGCAGAAGGAGCGCGAGCGAAAGCTGGCGCGCCAGAACGAGCGATTGGAGGAGTTCGCCAGCGTGGTCAGCCACGACCTGCGCAACCCCCTGAACGTCGCGCTCGGCCGATTCGATTTGCTGGCCGACGAGTGCGACAGCGACCACCTCGCGCCCATCGGGCGGTCGCTCGACCGGATGGACGCGCTGGTCGAGGACCTCCTCGCGCTGGCCCGGCAGGGACAGGTCGTGGACGAGACCGAACCGGTGTCGCTGTCGGGCCGACGACGCCCGGTTCCGGGAACTGCTGGAGAATCTCTTTCGCAACACGGCCGAACACGCCGACTCGGCCACCGCGGTCGAGGTCGGGGCGCTCGACGACCGCGAAGGATTCTACGTCGAAGACGACGGACCGGGCATCTCCGAGGACCTGCGCGACCAGATCTTCGACCACGGGTTCACGACCGCCGAGAACGGCACTGGCTTCGGCCTCGCCATCGTGTCCTCCATCGCCGACGCCCACGGCTGGGAGGTCGCAGTGACCGACAGCGAGCATGGCGGCGCGCGCTTCGAGTTCTCCCGGGTAAGCGTCAACGAAAGTGAAACTTGAGGCGGTTCAACGGACGAAACCTCGATGATTTTTCCTGAGGGAGGGGCCGATTGTAGCGACTCAGGCGGGACATAACAATGCATCCAGCGGCCTATCTATGGAACGAGGAAGGGTTGCTCAGTGGTAGAGCGCCACCGGTTCTTCCGGTGGCAGCCGTTCAGGCTTCGCGTGGTTCGACTCCCGCCCCTTCCGCTCCCGCCGTTTTCCTGCGAGGCGTTCATCGCCGAGCGACTGCTACGCCAAACCGTGTGTGATCCGTAGGACGACGCG
>PXSM01000067.1:4361-6472 GCA_003023465.1 Halobacteriales archaeon SW_6_65_15
GTTCGACTCCCGCCCCTTCCGCTCCCGCCGTTTTCCTGCGAGGCGTTCATCGCCGAGCGACTGCTACGCCAAACCGTGTGTGATCCGTAGGACGACGCGTTGAGGCTAGCTACTCCTTGAGCAAATCAGAAAGAAGCCCTCGCTCGGTTCGGCCGCGTCGCGCCCTCACCGCCGCTCGCCCTTCATCCGCCAGGCCCTTTCCCGATGGCGCGCCCTTGCCGCCGGATTCGCCTCGGGCGAACCCGGCTGGTGGTGGACTGTCGCACCCGCGGATGACGGTGGAAAGATCGCGAACTACTGAAAGATATATTTGTAATTCTAAGATATTTATTTATAAAGCTCAAAATAAGGGTTTGTTGTCTCTCTGGTGGCGTGCCGTTCCTCAGCGTGGGCCGATGGGCTCGCGCGGGAGGGGTTCGTCGTCCTTCACGTCGGCGGCCACGTCGGCCATCGTCTCGACCGACAGGTCCGTCCGGTCGCGGACCGCCGCGAGGTGTTCGAGCGTGGCCTCGACCCTGTCGAAGTCGCGCTCGTCGGTCAGGTCGTTCGGGCGGAACCAGACGTGGAAGACGCCGTTCTCGGTCGCGGCCCGGTCGATGCCCTGCTTGGTCGCCTCGACGACCGGGTCCTCGGTCAGCCGCGCGACCGCGTCCCGGGTCCGGCCCTCGAAGCCGAACAGGTGTAGCGACGCCGGAAGGCTCACCAGACCGTAATCGTCCTCCTCGGGTTCGACCAGCGTCGGCGAGACCGTCCCGGTGGGCCATCCGAGGAGTTCGACGGCGGCCCCGAGGAGGCCCGTCTCGTACCACCGACGGGGTCGGGCGGCCCGGTAGCTCCTGACGCCGTAGGCCGCCAGCACGTCCCGGTGGGCCACGCACTCGTCCGGAAAGGTGAACGACTCGGCCGAGAGGCCACGCTCCTCGACCAGCTCGACCGACTCGCGGACCTCGGCCGCCGCGACCTCTCGGGATACCTGGCTCATGTCCACGTGCGAGAAGGTGTGGATGCCGACGTCGTGGTCGGCGTCGGCCGCCTCGATGGCGTCGATCAGCTTCGACCCGTACCACGCCTCGTCCCGGCCCTCCCACGTTCCGGGGTCCCGGTCGAACCGGTCGTCTGCACTCGACTCCTCGCTCTCCGGATCGTCGGCATCCGAACCGGCGGTCCGCAGATAGTCGGCGTGCTCGCCGTCGCAGGAGTCGAGGAAGAGGTGGCCGACGACCGCCCACGTGGCAGGGACGTCGAACTCGTCGAAGAGTTCGAGGAGCCGGAGCCACGACTCGCGGGCCGCGTCGCCCCGTGAGTCCGGCGTCGTTTCGTGGTCGTGGAAGCCCCACGCGAGTTCGGCGTCGAGCGAGAGTACGACAGAACCCATCGTATCGTAGCTATCGTGGGTCTGCGAGTAAATCGGGCCGACCGTTCAGGTACGTTCTGGACGGTAATGCCCGCTTTCTATTCGACCGTCACGCTTTTTGCGAGGTTTCTGGGCTTGTCGATGGCTCTGTCGAGCAGATTCGCGGCGTGGTACGACAGCAACTGCAACTGGACGTTCGCCAGTACGCCCGCCACGTCCGGGTGGGTCTCGGGAATGGTGAGTACCTCGTCGGCGTACTGGGCGGCCTCCTCCTGGTCCTCGCTGGCGACCGCGACCACGGGCGCGCCGCGCGCCTCGGCCTCCTTGACGTTGCCGAGGGTCTTCTCGTCGTTCCGCCCGGTGAACACCGCGAACACGGGCGTCCGGGGCGTGACGAGCGCGAGCGGCCCGTGCTTGAGTTCCCCGGCGGCGAACCCCTCGGCGTGCTCGTAGGAGATCTCCTTGAACTTCAGCGCGCCCTCCAGCGCGACCGGGTGGACCGTCCCGCGGCCGATGAAGAAGTACGCATCGCTGTCCTCGTACTTCTCGGCGACGCGGCGGGCGCTCGAGTAGTCGAGTATCTGCTGGACGTGCCCGGGTAGCTCCGAGAGGGCTTCGAGTCGCTCGCGGGCGTCGTCGGACCACGACCCGGTCGCGTCCCGGACGAGGCGCTCGCCCAGCAGCGCGAGCGAGACCACCTGCGAGGAGTACGTCTTGGTCGCGGCGACGCCGATCTCCGGGCCGGCCCGGATGAACA
>PXSM01000067.1:6506-20556 GCA_003023465.1 Halobacteriales archaeon SW_6_65_15
GCACCCGCGGCGTTCGCCCGCCGGAGCGCCGCGAGCGTGTCGGCCGTCTCGCCGCTCTGGGTGACGCCGATGACCAGCGTGTCCTCGTCTACCGGTGGCTGGGAGGTGGCGTACTCGCTGGCGAGGAACGTCAGGGCCGGGACGCCGCCGTCCGAGAGGTACTTGGCACCCACGAGTCCGGCGTGATACGAGGTCCCGCAGGCGACGAAGTGGACCCGGTCCACGTCCTCGAACGTGCCCCGCGGGAAGTCTTCGAGGTCGAGCGTCCCCGTCTTGGGGTCGGCCCGGCCTCGGAGAGTCTGTCGGAGCGCGGCGGGTTGTTCGTGAATCTCCTTGAGCATGTAGTGGTCGTACCCGCCTTTGCCTGCGTCCTCGGGGTCCCACTCGACCGTCTGGATCGACCGCTCGACCACTTCGCCGTCGGTGGTCGTGATGTGGTGGCCGTCGGGCTTGACGACCACCACGTCGCCGTCGTCGAGGTAGATCACGTCGTCGGTGAAGTCGAGGAACGCGGGCACGTCGCTGGCGAGGAAGTACTCGCCGTCGTCCACCCCGAGCACCAGCGGGGAGCCCCGTCGGGTGGCGTACACCGCGTGGTCGTGCTCGGTGATCATCGCCACCGCGTAGCTTCCCGACAGCTTCTCGATGGTCGTCCGGAAGGCGGTCTCGGGGTCCGCGCCGTCGGCCAGCTCCTCCTCGACGAGGTGGGGAACGACCTCGGTGTCGGTGTCGCTGGTGAACTCGTGGCCGTCGGCTTGCAACTCCGCTTTGAGTTCGTCGTAGTTCTCGATGATGCCGTTGTGGACCACGGCGACGTCGGCGGCCCGTGGGTACTCCACCGCGTGTGACCGATGCCGAGCTTGCCCTCCGGAATCTCGTCTGCGAGGGCGTCCTTGAGCCGGGAGATCTCGCCCTGACGCTTGACGACTTCGGGGCCGCTACCGTTCTTCACTGCCAGCCCGGCCGAGTCGTACCCACGGTACTCCAGGTTCTCGAGTCCCGTGAGCAGTTCGTCTACCGCCCTGTCCTCGCCGCCGATACGCGCAATGATACCACACATCAGGAGTTCACCTCAATCGAGTTCGTAGCTATCATGGTCGGGTCCTCGTAGTGCGATGGTCGTTCGGGACGGGGGTCGACGGGTCCTCGGGTAATCCTCGCCTAGGGTCCCGTCGTCACGGTCCATCACCGGTTGTACCGTCCTGTCCGCCCCGACGCACGGGGAGCGGTGATGTCCGACACATTGCCAGCGGGCCCCTTTGTTATACGCTCGCTGTTCGACGAGTAGGGGTAAATACGTCGCTCGTAGGGGAGACTTATCCGAATTCTCGGCCGACTTTCCACGGCCCGTAACGCCTTCCGGCGGCCCCTTCAGGGCCGGGTGTTCCCGAGGAAGCGACGCCACACGCAGCCGGTACTGCTCACTTACCCGGTCACAAGGAGGTGGTAACAAAGTCTCCGCCGCGAGTCGTTCCGACAATGACAGCCGAGAGGATTCAGGCGGTGATTCTCGCTGCGGGCGAGGGGACTCGGATGCGGCCGCTGTCGGCGTCGGTCCCGAAGCCGATGCTGCCGGTGGCGGACCGACCGCTGGCCGCGCACGCTGCCGACGCGGCCGTACGCGCGGGCGCGGACGAACTCATATTCGTGGTCGGCTACGAGGCCGAGACGGTCCGGAAGTACTTCGACCGCGAATACGCTGGCGTTCCGGTGAGCTACGCGGTTCAGGACGAGCAGGCTGGTACGGCCGACGCGGTCCGGGCGGCCCGTGACCTCATCGACGGCCCGTTCGCCGTGCTCAACGGCGACAACCTTTACGACCCCGCCGCAATCAAGACCCTCTTCGAGGACGGCCCCGCAGTCGGCGCGCACCGCGTGGCCGACCCCTCGAACTACGGCGTGCTCTCGACCGAGGGTGGGGTCGTCACCGACATCGTCGAGAAACCCGCTGACCCGCCCACCAATCTCGCCAACACCGGGGCCTACGTCTTCCCCGAGGAGGCTCGCGAGTGGCTGGACGTGTCCGAGAGCGAGCGGGGCGAGCGCGAGATCACCGACGTGCTCGCACAGGTCGTCGCCGAGTACGAGGTCTCACCGGTCGAGATCGATAGGTGGCTCGACGTGGGCCGGCCGTGGGAACTCCTCGAAGCCAACGAGTGGAAACTGGACGAACTGGGGCGGGATATCCAAGGTGACGTTCACGACGACGCCGACCTCCGCGGCGACGTCGTGGTCGAGGAGGGCGCGACTATCGATGCGGGCGTCGTCATCGAGGGACCGGCCCTCATCCGGTCGGGCGCAACCGTGGGTCCCAACGCCTACGTCCGGGGCGCGACTCTCGTCGGCGAGGACGCGAAGGTCGGCCACAGCGTCGAAGTCAAGAACAGCGTCTTTCTGGAAGGTGCGACCGTCGGTCACCTCGGTTACGTCGGTGACAGCGTACTCGGCCGGAACGTCAACTTCGGCGCGGGCACCACGGTGGCGAACCTGCGCCACGACGACGAGGACGTGCGATTCACGGTCAAGGGCGAGCGGGTCTCGACCGGCCGCCGGAAGTTCGGCGTCGTGGCCGGCGACGACGCCAAGACCGGCATCGACGTCGCACTCAACGTCGGGACGAAGCTCTCGTCCGGCGTGGGGATTCCGCCCGGCGAGACGGTTACGCGCGACCGGTGAGACGGAGACGGCCGTCGAGATCGGTGATCAGCGGCAGACTGCCGTCGAGACTGGTGAATGACCGTCGGAGAAAGGAGAACATGTTGTTCTTACAGAGACACCTGAGACGGTCAGGCGTTTATCTGCTCGGGCTTGACCCAGACCACGAACCCATCGTCCTGTCGAACGATTCCGCGGACAGACTCGTTCTCGACGCTCTCGTCGACGGCGTCGGGATCGACGCCGACGACCTGATTCACCGCGTCGATGAGCCAACCGACGTTGCCCTCGCCGTCGCTTTCGAGGACGACGACCCGGTCGCCGGTCTCGGTCTCGTCGAGGTCGAGGACCGTCTTGGGGTTGATGATGGTCGTGGTCGTGCCCCGGAGGTCCATCACGCCCTCGACGCGCGGCGCGGAGTTCGGGAGGGGCGTCAGTTCCTCCTTGTCCACGATCTCGTCCACGTGCGCGATGTCGATGCAGTAGTTGCGGTCCTCGAGCCGGAATTCGAGGACCTGAACGTCGCCGACGGTCTCTGGCATACTCGGTGGGTTCCGCGGCGACCACTTTATTGTTGCGACGCCCTCTCCCGCCAAGAATGACGGGTCGGCTACGGTACCTTTTTAACCCACGTTTTCAAACGCGATAATTGATGGAGGCCGTGGAACTCCTCCGGGTGCTCGGCAACAAGTACAATGCCGAGATACTCCGCGCCACGAACGAGCCCAAGTCGGCACAGGAGCTCAGCGACGAGCTGGAGATCCCGATAGCGACGAGCTACCGCCGGATAGAGGAGCTCACGGAGGTCGATCTACTCGAACTGTCGGGCAGAGAGTTCTCCGACGAGGGACGGCGCACGAAGGTCTACCGCCGGAACGTGGAAGCGCTCGAGATCGAATTCGAACCGGAAGCCATCGAGGTGTCCGTCGACGACCGCCCGGACGTGGACAACTCGCTGGCGGACGTGTGGCGCGATCTCAAGGCGGAGTGACCCGGAACCGGAGCGCGTTCAGCGTCACGCTAGCAACGGCCGGTCTGTCGATGGTTGGATTCGCGGTGCGCGCGTACGAACGCACGTCTCGACGGGCCATGTTTCACCTTTCGGTCGGGTTCGCGCTCATCGTCGCGGCCGCCATCGCGACCACGGTCAGCGCCTTCGTGACGCGCTTCGAGCAGACTCGCATGCTACTGTCGGTCAACTACCTCATCACGACGGTCGGCTATCTGTTCGTCATCTACAGCATCACCGCCGACGAGTGACTACATCCCGAGAATTCTCCATTTTCGATAGATCTGGCAATGGATTCAGGACGTATCTCTGTTCGGTCGTGTCTGCTTAGTCAATATCACGTCTGATAATCCGTCCCCTACATTTATTAGGCAGGTTCGTTTCGTTCCGGGTAGAGTCCGTAGTCAATGCGACATTGACGATCGGACAGGACGTGAAAACATGAAAGAGAAAATCGAAGAACGGCTAAATGACAGAGGTCAGGTGGGTATTGGTACCCTCATCGTGTTCATCGCGATGCGTACTCATCAACACGGCCGGCTTCCTCCAGACCAAGAGTGAACAGACCGGTGAAGAAAGCAGTGCGCAAGTGTCGAACCGCGTGCAGGTCGTGAGCGGCTTCGGGAACGTCGCTAACGAGGAAGTCGACGAGATCAACCTGACGGTGATGCGCGGCTCCGGCTCCGACGACATCAACCTCTCGGCGGCCACCATCGAGTGGATCGGGCCAGAGCAAGCAAAGACGCTGACCTACGGCGCAAATCTGAGTGACGGTGAAGAGCCCGGATCGGGTGAGTTCGGGGTCGGCCAGATCAAAGACGGCGATAATTCCTCGCCGGTCTTGAACACACAGAACGACCGCTTCACCATCATGATGGACGCGGATAAGATCTCCGAGCCGCTCGGGGAGGGCGAATCCGTCAAGCTCAAGCTCACCACCCAGTACGGTGCAGTCACGCTCTACCGCGCCAACATCCCGCAGTCGCTCTCCCAGGAGAGCGCCGTGACGGTGTAAGCAGGTAGCACGGCCAGCGAACCGACCTTCCTCTCGAATCGCGCGGTACCACAACGTTTTTTCTCGGGGCGCTCCGTCGAAACAGTCGTGACTTCGCTGTTCGAACTGGAGAAGACGGGTGACGTGGCCCAGCTCACTTCGCTGTTGACCCGCAGCGACAGCGAGCCGGTCCGGCGGCGCGCGGCCGAGATCCTCGGCGAGGTGGACGCTCCCGACGAGGAGGTCGTCGGGCCGCTGGTGACCGCCGCCCAGCAGGACGACAGCGACGGGGTGCGGGCCGCGGCCATCGACGCGCTGGACCAGCGCCACGCGGTCGAGAAATTGGTCGCCGCGCTGACCGGCGAGGAGGTACCGACGGAGGGGGCCGAGTGGGCGCGGGCGGAGGCGCTCGTGGAGACGCTCTCGGCCGAGCGCCCCGAACTCCGGATGGCGTCGGCCAACGCGCTCGGCCGCCTCGGCAACCGCGCGGGGACCAAGGCGCTGGTCGGACGACTCGGCGACCCCGACCAGCGAGTCAGAGCGCGGGTGGCGCGGGCGCTCGGCCGCATCGGCGACCCGCGGGCCGTCTCGGCGCTCCGGAGCCGACTGGACGACGAGAGCGTCGAGGTCCGGCGGGAGGCTGCCGACTCACTCGGGCGCATCGGGGGCGAGGAGGCGCTCGCGGCACTGCTGGACCTCTTGGACGACGAGAGCGAGACGGTCCGGCGCATCGCCGCCAGTTCGCTCGGCAACTTCGGGAGCGCGAAACCCATCGACGCGCTCATCTCGCTGCTGTCCGACGAGAGCGAAACGGTCCGTCGGGCGTCGGTGTTCTCGCTCATCGAGATACTCTCGAACGCACCCGGCCAGCAGAGCCACAAGCTCCGTGAGACCATGGTCGAGAAGCTGAGCGCCAACGACCACCGGAGCGTGGTGACCTCGCTGGTGGACATCCTCGAACAGGGTAACCAGCCCCACCAGCGACGGAACGCGGCGTGGTTGCTCGGCCGGGTCACTGGCGAGAACAACCGCGAGGCCGCCATCGAGGCGCTGGCGTCGGTGTTAGACGACGACGACGGGATGACGGCCCAGTTTGCCGCGACCAGCATCGCCAACGTCGGGGGCGAAGCCGCCGAGGACGCCCTGCTCGACGTGCTCGACGACCCCGAAGCGAGCAGCGACGCCCGCGCGAAGGCGGCGTTCACGCTCGGGAAGGTCGGCGGGGAGCAGGCCCGCCAACAGCTGGACGGCCTCATCGACCGGACCGACGACGAAGAGGTGCGCAAACGCGCATTCTCCGCGCTGTCGAAGCTCGGCGGTCGGAGCTGAGTCGGAGCCGACGCGAGCGAGCCCCGAGCGAACGAGGTCGACGCGGCCGAGTCGTACTCGATCTTGACAGATTGCGTTCGCGCGACGAGGTTATCGCGCGTGAAATTTGCGTAAAACTTTATATCCGGTTGGCGTCTCTTTCCGGAACAAGATGGTCAGGGACAGGCTAGTGAAAATTTTAAAGGAATTACGAAACGGCACCAATCCGGCCGCCCGCCAGCGGAACGTCACCTTCGACGGCGGGACTCAGACCGGAGACGTGTCGGTCTCGGCCGGACGTACCGTCACGCGGTCGCAGCTCGCCGAGGCCTACCGGGACACCGACGCGAGCGACGACCTGCGGCAGGCACAGGCGGTCCACCTCGGAAACGTGTTGAAAGACCCCGCGGACAACGCCGAAGACGCCGCGAACCTCGGCCAGCGACACGCCGACGCCGCGGTGTCGGCCGCGACGTTCGCGGGTACCTACGAGGCGGGCGTCGAGCAACTAGTCGCCGAGACGTTCGAGCAACTCGAACACCGACTGGGCGCGGGCAACGAGGCGGTCGCCGAGGAACTCCAGCGCGCCGAAGAAGAGCTTCGGTCGTCGCTGTCGGCCACGTTCGCCGACATGCAGACCGGCCTGGACGCCTACGAGGTGGCCAAGGAAGACGAGGAAGAGTTCGACCTCGACGACGAGGACCTTCTCAACGGCATCGACACGCCCATCTTCATCCTCGACACGGAACGTAACGAAGTCGCGGCGTGGAACAGAGCCATGGCGGAACTCACCGGGGTAGCGGCCGACGACGCCATCGGACTGGAACACGCGAGCGAGGCGTTCTACCCAGACGGCAGACGCACCAAGACGCTCGCCGACAAGGTCGCCGAGGCCCCGAAGTCCGCACACCAGACGTTCGACGTTGAGGAGGTCGATTCGGAAGAGACGCTGTATCAGGACAGTGCCACGATGTTCACGCGCGACGACGTCGAACGCCACCTCGACTTCTCGGCCCTGCCGGTGTACGAGGACGGCGAACTCGTGGCAGTCGTCGAGACCGTCCACGACCGCACCGAGGACATCCGCAGGCAGGAGGGCATCACCTCGCTGGTCGAGGAGTTGATCGGCACCCTGACCGCCATGGAGATGGGCGACCTCTCGGCGCGGGCGTCGTTCGAGGACGAACACGGCGTGGTCGACGACGCGCTCGTCGAGGTGGTCGATCAGGTGAACGCCATGGCCGAGCAGTTCGAGACCCTGACCGCCCGCGTGGGCGAGAAGGCCGACGCCCTCGAAGACTCGGTCGAACAGGCGACCGAGTCGGCCGAGGTCATCGACGAGCGAGTCGAAGAGCAGACCGACCAGCTCTCGGAGGTCGCCACCCAGATGGAGAACTTCTCGGCGAGCATGCAGGAGGTCGCCGCCAGCTCCGATCAGGTGGCGTCGGCGGCCGAGCAGGCGAAGGCCTCCGCAGACAGCGGCCTCGAATCCAGCGAGGGTGCCCGCGAGGCGACCGACGAGGTCATCGAGATGAGCGAGGACCTCGTGGGGACGGTGACGGAACTCGAATCCCAGATGGACGAGATCGAAGACGTGGTCGAGGTCATCGCCGAGGTGGCCGACCAGACCAACCTCCTCGCGCTCAACGCCAACATCGAGGCCGCCCGCGCGGGCGAGGCCGGAAGCGGATTCGAGGTCGTCGCCGACGAGGTGAAGGAACTCGCCAACGAGACCCGCGAACACACCGAGGAGATCGCCGGCCGCATCGAGGAGATCCAGTCGCAGGCCAACGAGACCGTGGTCGCGGTCGAGGAGTCCAACGAGCAGGTCAAGCGGGCCGGCGACGAGATCGAGGACGCGCTCGTCGCGCTGGAGGAGATCGCCGACGCGGTCGAGGAGGCCGCCATCGGCGTGACCGAGGTCGCGGAGGCCAACGACGAGCAGGCCGCCAACGTCGAGCAGGTGATGGCGACGGTCGAGGACGTCCGCGACCGGACCCGCGAGGTCGAGGAGGCGACCGACGACATCGTCTCGGCGACCCGCGTCCAGACGGAGGCTATCGACGAACTCTCCGCCCGAGTGGACGACATGCGAAACGAGTCCTGAGCCGGGCCATCCCTCCCATGAACGAATCGAACTCGAACCCCGCGACCCGCGGGATGAATCCACCGACGATCAGCGAGGTGCCGGTCCCCCTACGCGAGCGACCGCGCCGAGTACGTAGACACGACACATGAGCAAGGAAGGCGAGCACAAGATCACCGACACGCAGGGGAAGTTCCTCCAGGTCGTCAAGAACGGCCGCAAGCTGAACGACCCCGACTGGACCAGCGGCCGCATTCTGTTGTCGAACAAGCGCCTCGTGCTAGCGGGCAACGGCGGCAAGCGGTCCATCCCGCTGTCGGACGTGAAGGGACTGAAGGGCCGGTACGACGTGAATCAGGCGGTCGCCTCCGTCTCGGACTACCTGAGCGTGGAGTTCGACAACAACGTCGTGCTGATCGGCACGAACGTCGACATCGAGGAGTTCGAGACCGACGTGTACGGTGCCCTGCTCAACCAGAAGATGATCCTGACCAAGCACCCCGCGGTCGAAGGGGGCGTCGTTCAGGACACCGACTGGGAGAAGGCCCGCATCAAGATCTCGGAGGGGATGGTCAACGTCGCCATCGCCAGCGGCACCTTCGTCGGCATCGAACTGGACGACATCGGCTCGGTCGAGCGCGCCACTCGGACCGTCAAGGGCGAGCAGCGCACGGTGCTGCTCCTCGAATCGCTGTTCCTCAAGGGCGAGCGCAAGAACGAGGGCGGCGTCGAACTCGACGAGGTCGAGAAGGAGGTACTGATGGCGCTGTACTCGGGAGTCTCGTCGTTCGAGATACCCGACTTCCTCGGGATGGACGTCGACGAGGTCGAGGAGATATTCGAGCGACTCATCGAGGTGGACGTGCTGGAGGAGGTTCGGAAGCGCAGAGAGGTGAGCCTGAAGACCCGCGGCAGGAACATCGCCAGCGAGTCCATCAACGAGAAGTGAGGCGACGGGCGAGCGTCCGGACTGGTGTAGTTGTCTTTCGGAAATATAATTCCTTCTTTAGCTGTCGTGGATGCGTTTCTGCTACGAGGGGACGGTGAGAGAGCGGCTAGCTTTCGCGTGAGCAAATCGGAACCGCAACCGCACCGCAACAGCACTCCGACGTTCACCTCCCTGACATCCTCCCACGGCTAAAGCCGTGGGGTTCCCCCACTGGGGGTTGAACCCACGGATACGGAGAGGTTCGCAGGTTCGTGGTCACGGTGGACGATGACCTGCGTTTCGGGCTGTGCCAGTAAAGCCCCCGCCTCGGACAGCGGTTTCGAGAACTTGCCCAAGGCTCGTTTGCCGATATTCAGCGTACCGTTCTTGTCCGCGTTGTCGTCTAACCCACACTCAGGACACTCAAAGCGTCCCTGCGTTTCACGGACGCCCTCGCAAGCACAGCGGTTGCACGTCTTGGACGTGTCGTATTCTTCGACCAACTGCACGTCGATGCCAGCGTCATGTGCCTTGTACTCGATGTAGTTGAGCAGACGGGCGAACGGCATCTTGTGCGTCTTGTCGTTGACGTACCGCCCCTTGTCGTTGTCCTTGCGGATACCACCGAGGTCACCCACTACGATAACCGCGTTCCGCTCCTCGGCGTCCTCCACAATCTGTCGAGCAATCTTGTGGAGGCGGTCGTCCACCTTCCGCGCTTCCGCATCACTGATGCGCTCGACCACCTGCTGTCCCTGTCGCGGTTTTGCCTTCCCGATGGACTTCCGCAACTGCTTGTAGTGTTCGCGGGTACGGCGGACTTCCTCACCGTAGAAGGTGGTTTTGCGGTCGGAGAGAAACGCGCAGGTAGCGACCCACCGTGCGCCCATGTCGATAGCCAGCACTTCGTCGTACTCGTCTTGGACGGTCACAGACCGTTTGACGACGAGATGAACGTACCAGTCACCGTCACGGCGCACAAGTTCGCTGTCACGAATATCGCCCTCACGGACGAGTTGTTCGTCCTTGTGCGGGACGTAGGCGGGACACCAGACGGAGTTGCCCCGTTCCTGTTCGGGGTCGTAGACGGGGGCTTTCACCCACCACGACGAGAGAACGGTGTCCTCGTCGTGGGCTACGTCGAACACGTCGTTGCGGAGAACAACGGGTTGTTCGGTGTCTTGGTTCGGGTCTTTCTGTCGCTGAACTTTCGACGCCTGTTGCTTGGTCGCGGAGTAGAGGTCGGCGTCTCCACCGTGAACCTCTGTCTGGAACGCCTCGTATTCACGGGCGAGCAAGCCGGATTTCCTGTTGGTCAGCGAGTGGAGTTTGACTCGCACCGTGGTTGAGACGTTCCGTTGCATGGTCTATTCACCTGCTTGGGCGTCGATGTACTCCTCGATGACCTCACTGGATACGTCGCCCGCACTTGAAATGAAGTACGAGCGTGTCCACAACGAAGGCAAGCCGAAGTCGAACTCGTCACGGAGGTGGCGCGAGGAGTAGCCTTTGACCTGTTGCATTATCTTGTTCGGGGCGAGCGTGGGGTCACCCGTGATGAACAAGTGTACGTGGTCGGGACGAATCGCCAACTCCAGTATCTCTAAGCCGAGTTCGTCGGCTTTGTCCTCGATGAGTGCTTCGAGGCGGTCACGCACCTCGCTTTCGAGTACCGACTTTCGGTACTTCGGACACCAGATGAAGTGGTACTGGAGTTTGTGGACGTTGGTACGTTCCCTGTCGAACCCACGAGGCATCGTCAGTATATAGAAAATCCTCACCTAAAGATGTTACGCAAACATCCAACCCCAGCCGTGGCTACGAACGTGGATAGATTCCCGGTTGTCTGCTTCATCCCACCCCTAAAGGGGTGGGCTTTCGCCTCGCTACCGCTGTAAATCCCCAGTTCCGAAACCGCACACTCCGAAACCGCATGGAAACCGGAACACAGTACGGCGAAACGCAGTAAAAGAAACGCGACGGACGAGGAAGGCGGAGTTCGGTTCTACTTCCTCGCGCGGCGGACCAGCCGACGCAGGTCGAGGTGACCGTCGCCGTGGTAGAGTTCGCCACCGGGTGCGTCCTCCGTGTCCGCGGTCTCGCGGATCAACTGCTCGACTTCCTCGGCGCTGGCGTCGGGGCGGAGTGAGCGGACGAGTGCCACCGCGCCCGAGACCTGCGGGGCCGCCATGGACGTGCCGGCCGCCCAGCTGTAGCTCGTAGAGAGGTCGTCTCCGGTCCCCTCGACGTAGCACGAGAAGACGAGGTCGTAGTACCAGCCGGGGACGCCCTCTTCGAGCGCCTCGGGGTCGTAGTTACCCCCGTGACGTCCTCGCGGCTCTCCTGCTCGTCGTCCCAGAGGTAGCCGATAGGGCCGGTCGCCGAGACGCCGAAGACGCCCTCGGCTTCCGTGGGGAGGCTGAGGATGCCCTCGGGGGTCATGTCGAGGCCGTCGTTGCCGGCGGAGTTGACGAACACCATGTCGTTCGCGCGTGCATAGGCGGCGACGCGCTCGTAGGCCTCCTTGACGTCGAGAAGCCATGGGTATTCCTCCGGGTCCACGTACGGGTAGGGGTAGCCGACGCTGAAGTTCGCGGCGTCACAGCCCTTGTCCGCGGCCGCGACGAGTGCGGCCAGCGAGTCACCGGTCGCGCCTGCGACGTTAGAGAACACGCGGTGGGAGACGATCTCGGTGTCCGGGGCGGTGCCGAGGACGCCGTCGCCGTTCGCGTTCGTCGCGGCGACGATGCCCGCGACGTGCGTGCCGTGGTAGCTCACGCCGTTGGGTCGCCAGTCTTTGTCGTCGGTCGTGAAGTTCTCCGACAGTTCTGCGTTGACGACGTCGGCGAGGTCGGGGTGGGCGTCAGAGACGCCGGTGTCCACGACCGCGACCCGGGTGCCCTCGCCGGTCGTCGTGTCGTGGACGACCCGACGGTTGTCGGGGCGCTCGGTCAGGTCGCCGACGCGCTGGTCGCGCTTGTCCCACTGGAGTTCCGTGTTCGTGGGTTCGCCGCTGTCCCACGCCGGAGTACCGCTCTCCCGATTGTTCACCGAAACGTCCGCGACAGTACCGTTTCGGGGCGTCTCGTCGTTCCGGTAGAGCGCGATGTCCGGGATCGTCGAGGACGTGCCCGGTACCGCCTCGGGGTTGCCCCGCGCCGCGAGGATGTCGATCTGGGAGATGTCGTGGATGATCTCCACGTCGTCGGGCACCTCGCTCTGCGAGACTTCCTGTAGGTCGATGAGGAATCGCCTATTCGTTCCGCCGTCTCCGGCACTCGCCGGACCGCTGACCAGTGCTGCGGTTCCCGCGGCGGTCCCGACCGCCTTGAGGAACGTACGTCTGCTATGGTTTGACATTCCACTTGATACATCGGTAACTCCTCCCATAAGTGTTTACATTACGGAAATAAACTGAAGACGAGTTTGGCCCGGGATTACCGAGGGACAGTACGGTATGGAATATGTTTACAGAACTATTGGTGTCGAATGAAGGGGACTACTGGAGGAGAAATTCGGCTATCTGAGGCCGGTATGCTCGGTCAGTTGTTTTAGTCCCGTCTCCAGTGACACCGTTGGTTCGTAGCCGAGGGCGTCCCGAATCTTCGAGACGTCAGCCTCGCTGTGTCGGATGTCACCCGGTCGCGGCTCGACGTGGGAGATCTCGACCTTCTCGTCCGCCAACTCGGCCACCATCTCGGCGAGTTTGTTGATGGTCACGCTGTGTTGGGTGCCGACGTTGAAGGCTTCGCCCACGTGGTCGGTGGTCGCCGCGAGCAGGTTGGCCCGCACCACGTCCGAGACGTGGACGAAGTCGCGGGGTCGCCCTCGATAGTCAGTGGGCCGCCGTCGGCCGCCTGATCGAAGAAGACGCTCACGACCGCGCTGTACTCCGGATTCTGGCGCGGCCCGAAGACGTTGAAGTAGCGCAGCGCGACGGTTTCGAGGCCGTAGAGGTCGTGGTATCGGCGAGCGTAGTGATCGAGAGCGAGCTTGTCGATGCCGTACGGCGACGTGGGTTCCTTCGGGTCGTCCTCGGAGACCGGCACCGAGTCGGGGTGGCCGTAGATGGCCGACGACGAGGCCAGCACCACCCGGGCGTCCTCCCGCCGGGCGCACTCGAGCAGGTTCACGGTCGCCGCGGCGTTGACCCGATTACTCGCGGGCGGGTTCTCGACCGAGTCCTCCACGCTGACCATCGCTGCCTCGTGGAACACGAGGTCCACGCCGTCCATCGCCTCGGCGACCGTCTCGGGGTCGGTCACGTCGCCGACTATCAGCTCCGCCCCGTCGGGAACGTGTTCGCGCGATCCGCTCGACAGGATGTCCAGCACGCGCACGTCGTTGTCCGCGACCAGCGCCTCCGCGAGGTGGCTCCCGACGAAGCCCGCTCCGCCGGTTATCAGCACTGTCCGGTCAGACACGTCCGGCATGCGCTCTGTGGCGTCGTTCATGTCGATACCCTCTCGGCGCTCCGCCAAATAACCCGGAGTTCGTGCGTGGAGGTCATGGTTTCAGGTAGGATAGGTTTGACTTTCAGGGTAGGGTTGGTTTCGACTTTCAGCTGAGGATCGTCCTGACCCGCCGGAGGTTGAGCAGGCCGCCCGCGACCGACAGCCCGGCCCAGACCGCCACGCCCGCCAGAATCGACGCGACGAGCGCGAACACGCCGCCGCCGTTGGACAGAACCGTGACCACTGCCAGCGACATCGCGCCGGTCACCGCGAGGACGCCGACGAGGTGGCGGACGAGCCTGCCGACCGCCAGCGACAGTTCGTCGTGGATGACCCAGAGCGTGACCACCACCAGCCCGCCGTGGGGGACGACCGTCGCGGCCGCCGCGCCCACGACCCCGTACGCCGGAATCATCACGAGGTTGAGCAGGAAGTTGGCTATCGAGCCGCCGCCCTTCGCGTAGGCGCGGGCGCGGGCTCGCCCGAGGAAGTCCAGCGTGTCCCCGGTGACGTACGTGACTGCGTGCAGGACGACGTACACCGCGAACACCTGCAACACGGGCGCGGCACCCACCCACTTCTCGCCGAAGACGATTTCGAGGGTGGGCTCGGCGAC
>PXSM01000068.1:0-19306 GCA_003023465.1 Halobacteriales archaeon SW_6_65_15
GACCTACTCCGGCGGCATCGGAACCGGGTGGGAGGCCGGGGTCCACGGCTTCGACTCGGCCGCGGAGTTCAACGACCTCTGCACGGGATGCACCCGGTGCGTCAACCAGTGCCCCGTCAAGATAGACGTGCCGTGGATCAACACGGTCGTCCGGGACCGCCTCAATCGAGGCGAGGGCGGGGCTGGCGGGGACGCCGATGGGAAGTTCGACTTCCTCGTGGCGGGGCTGACGCCGGACGAGGAGCCCGCGGGCCTCGACCTCCAGAAGCGCCTGTTCGGCAACTTCCCCACCGTGGCGAAACTCGGGAGCGCGACGGCCCCGGTCTCGAACTGGCTCGCGCGCGCCCCCGGCGTCCGCGCGCTCGCCGAGCGCGCGCTGGGCGTGGACGCGAGACGGGACCTGCCGGAGTTCGAGCGCGAGACCCTGCGAGACTGGTTCGAGAAGCGAGGCGGCGCGAGCGAGTCCGCGCGGCGCGTGCGTCGTGCAGACGCAAGTCCGGATGTAGACGGCCAGTTCGTCAACGAAAACGCGAACGGGCCTTCGCGCGAGACCGTCCTCTACCCCGACGCCTACACGAACTACGTCGCCGTCGAGCGCGGGAAGGCCGCGGTTCGGACGCTGGAGGCCCTCGGCGTCGCGGTGCGGGTTCCCGACCTCCCGGCGTCGGGTCGCGCGCCCCTCTCGAGGCGCTTCGGCCCCACCTCGCTACCGGGCGGGACGTGGTCGTGATCGAACCCAGTGACCTCGCCATGTTCCGCGCCGACTACCGGAAACTCCTCCCCGAGGAGCGAGCGACCGAGATCGGCGACCGGAGCTACGAACTGTTCGAGTACCTCTACGGCCTGCTGGAGAACGGGGCGGATGCAGGGGTGCTCCGGGTGGAAGATGGAACCGACAACGAGTCCCTCGCCTACCACTCCCACTGCCAGCAGCGAACCCTCGGGCTGGAAACCTACACCACGGCGGTCCTCGAAGAGTTGGGCTACGAGGTCCGGACCTCGAACGCGGAGTGTTGCGGGAGGGCCGGGAGCTTCGGCTACAAGCGCGAGTACTACGAACTCAGCGTGGACGTGGGAAGCGACCTCCGCGAGGAGTTCGCGGACGCGAGTCGCGTGGTCGCCAGCGGCACGTCGTGTTGCGAACAGTTGGGGGCGCTCCGCGACGAGGAGGTTCCCCACCCTATCGAACGAATCGCACCGAGCGAGGCCGAAATTCGCGAGTAAGCCGACGGCTCGCAGTTCTCGAAGAGAAATCAATTTCAAAAGGGGTTATACACAGCCCTCACAGACGCATTCACACTCCTTCGGACCGGCGAGTCGAGTTCCAGTCACTCAGGTATAGTTGATTGACTCGAAATAGCCATCTTATATTTATTAATTAACAATGAACTATTTATCCAGTGACTGGGTGGTACTACGCGTTCCATGCAACGGCGAAGTTTCCTGAAGTTGCTGGGCGGTACCGCAGGTGGGCTTGCGGTAGGCACAGAAGCGACCCTCGCGGCTGACTCCGAACTCGACTGCGGCGTCTGGCACGACGCCGAGATCACCGACACCATCGACGGCGACACGTTCGACATGTACGTCTACTCGAACGGAACGGAGTACAACGTCCGGACTCTCGGCCACGACACCCCGGAGAAATCCGGCAACACCCGGTACGAGAAGACCGAGGAGTGGGAGTTCATCGAGGACGCGACACACCTCGAAGACTGGGGCAACAGGGCGAGCCAGTTCGCCGAGGACGAGCTCCCGGTCGGCACGCAGGTCCAGATCAAACTCGACTGCGAGTCCGACGAGATCGACCAGTACGACCGGCTCCTCGCCAAGATCCGCTACGACCGCGACGGCGACGGCGCGATGGACGCGATCTGGAACGAGTTGACCGTGCGGGAGGGGTACGCCCGCGTCTACTCGGCGAGTCTGACCAACGCCGACGAGTACTTCGACCTCGAACGGGCCGCGCGCGCCGACGGGGCCGGCGTCTGGTCGGGTGCCGACGGGGCCGCCCCGGAGTGGCGCAACCGCGACGTGGCCGAGACGTTCCACCCGCACACGTCTAGCATCAGGACGACGAACGGGAACGGAAGGCTGGACAGTTCGAGAGTGCCGGTCTGGGCCGAATCCGACGCCGTCCAGGAGAACACCGCGAACTACACCGTCGATTACGAGAGTGGGAACGTCCCGCTGGTCGGCGTCGACGAAACCAACAACGTCGCGTACTTCGGCGGCTGTACGATAAACGAGCGCTGGGAGGACGAGTCCTCGGCGCTGGAACACTTCGTGTTCGTCACGAATCTCGTGGACTACCTCCACGACAGCAGCGACCCGTCCGGACCCGTGCTGGTAGACGGCGGCCACCACACCTTCGGCGAGGACAACGCGGTGTCGGCCGAGGACACCGCCTTCTACCAGCGATACCTCGAAGGGGTCGGCATCGAGCTACACGGCATCCACACCTACGGCAACGGGAAGGGGTACAGTCTGTCGGAGGCGCGGGCACTCGTCGCCTCCGCGAGTCCGGACGCGTGGACCAGTTCGGAGATCAGCGAAGTCAACAGCTTCCTCGACGACGGGGGCGTCCTCCTGCTGATGGGAACCGGGAGCGAGACCGCGAGCGAGCGGTCCAACCTCGACGACCTCGCGGCGGGCGTCGGCACCGACCTGCGGCTCAACTACGACGACGTGCGCGACGACGCCAACAACGTCGGAACCCGGAAACTCGTGAAGACCGCGAACCTCAACACCGCGGACTTCTCGCTGTGGAGCGCCTACGGCAGTTCGGGCGGGGGTGGCAGCGACGAGTCCGTCGTCGAGTTCGGTACCGTCGAGCAGTACCCCCACGAGAGCCTGAACGACGAGTACGTCGAGTTCACGAACAGCGGGTCGGCCGATCAAGACATGACCGGATGGACGCTGGAGAACGGCGACGGCGACGCCTACCAGTTCCCCGACGGCTTCACGCTCACGGCGGGGAGTAGCGTGCGAGTCCACACTGGAAGCGGCACCGACTCCAGCGCCGACCTCTACTGGGGAGCTTCGACCTTCCGCTGGGACAACGACGAGGACGCGGCTTCCCTCTACGACGATCAGGGCTCGCTGGTCCGGGAAACCTCGTGGGCGCTCGACGACGTGATCATCCCGACCGTCAGCGAGGACGGGGCGACCCTGAACGACGAGTACGTGGACTTCCGCAACGTAGGCGATTCCGCGGTGGACATGACCGACTGGACCGTCGGGGACGAGGCGGGCTACACCTACCAGTTCCCCGACGGATTCAGCCTCGGTTCCGGTAGCGAGGTGCGCCTCCACACCGGAAGCGGCACCGACTCCAGCACCGACCTCTACTGGGGCCGCGGCTCGGCCGTCTGGAACAACTCCGGCGACACGGCCTACCTCTACGACGGCGACAGCAACCTCGTCCAGAAGCACACCTATCCCGCGCCGTACAGCGCGTCCGTCACGGAAGTCGCCGTCCAGTCGGAGTACGTGGACGTGACGAACGAGGGGTCGAGCCTGCTCGACATGTCCGGGTGGACGCTGGAGGACGAGGCCGGATACACCTACGCCTTCCCCGACTCGTTCACTCTCGGTGCCGGTGACACGGTGCGAGTCCACACCGGCGAGGGCGAGGACACCCAGACCGACCTCTACTGGGGCATGGGCATCAGTATCTGGAACGACGACGGCGACACGGCCTACCTCTACGACGACAACGCGCGGCTCGCCGACGAGCAGGCGTCAGGCGACTCCGGCGGAAGTTGCGGGTCGAAGCTCTGCGTCGGCCAGATAAACGAGGACGGGAGCACTCTCAACGACGAGTGGGTCGAGTTCGACAACACCGGCAGTAGCGACCACGACATGACCGGCTGGACCGTCGAGGACGAGGCGGGCTACGCCTACCAGTTCCCCGATAACTACACCCTCACGTCGGGCGGCACGGTGCGCCTCCACACCGGAAGCGGCACCGACTCCAGCACCGACGGCGACCTCTACTGGGGTTCGGGGTCGTACGTCTGGAACAACTCGGGCGACACCGTCTACCTGTACGAACCGGACGGGACGCTGCACACCGAGAAGACGTACTGACGCCGGTCGGGGCGGTCCCGGCTTTCGAGCGTCGCTCCTAATCTACACGAATCGACACGTTTCTTGTTCCGGGGGACGACCGTCGAGTCACGATGGAGCCCCATCCCAGCGCGACGACCGACTCCTCGACGCCGAGGGGCCGGACGCCGGGAGCGCCGGGGACGCTGGCGACCGACCAGTCCCGCGTCGGGTCGAGACCGACGGGCTTCTCCTCCGTCGCCTTCATCCGGACGAAATCGAGTTCGAACGGTTGCACGCCCTGTTCGCAGATCCCACGGACGCCGAGGAGGTCTTCGAGCTATGTGCGTGGAACGTTCAAGAGGACGAGGCCGAGACTCGGGAGTACCTCGACCAGCAGGTGGAAGCGTGAGAGCGAGGAGAGTCCCACGAGTACGTCATGGAAGCCGACGGCGAGTACGTCGGCACGGCGGTCATCGACCGCTCGGCGAACGACGGCTCCGTCGAGTTCGGATTCTGGCTCCGCAAGCCCCACTGGGGACGCGGATTCTGTGGCGAAGGCGGGGACGCGCTCGTCCACGTCGCCTTCGAGCACCTCGACGCCCCGGACGTCGTCGCCGGGTGCCTGCCGCCCAACGACCGGTCGCGCAACGCCATCGAGAAGTTCGTCCGCCGGTACGGCGGAGCGTACTTCGGGTTGGCACCCACCGTCTCTACCCGGAACCTCGACGCCGAGACGGCGACGCTTCCACATCACGAGTGGGTCATCACGCGCGAGCAGTTCGACGCCGGCGAGTCGGGCATCTCCAGTTGGATTCCCGGCGTCGAGTACGACGACGTGGAGTTCTGAGGAGCGAGATATTCCCACAATGCGAGATATTCCCACAATGCGAGATATTCCCACAATCTGAACTCCGGCGCGCTCGTAACGCAGGAGGTTGGGGAGGTCCGAGGTGCGGTGCTGTTGCGGTGGGGTCTCCCCTCGGCTTCGGGAGTAGCTAGCGAAGTCGGATCGAAGCTGACCATCTCTAATCCACTCTAGAAATCAAAAACGTCCGGGAGACAATTGTATAGTTGTTTGAGAAATATATTCACCAAGGTCAAGACGTGGCGAACCAACAGAAAGGAAAGCTCGCTACGTCAGGTCTTGGAACGCCCCGACGAAGTCCTCGTGGTCGTCGAGTTCGTCGCGGGTGTCGTCCACCTGCGAACGGAGCCCCTCGATGTCGGCCTCCAGCTCGGCGTACCCCTCGCTCTCCTCGAGCGCCTGTTGGTCCTTCTCGGCTTCGAGGACCGCCTTCTTGGAGACGAGCGAGAAGTACTCCTGGAGTTTCTCGCCGTAATCGACGCGGGTGAGCATCCGTTCGACGGTCTCGTGAAGGTCGTCCTTCGAGACGGGTTTGACGAGGTAGTCGTCGAAGCCCATCTCGAGGATGTCGAAGTCGGGCTTGACCGCGGTCACCATGACGACGCGACAGTTCAATTCGCGGTCGCGAATCTCTTCGAGCACCTCGTCGCCGGACTGGCCCGGCATGCGACGGTCGAGGAGAACGATGTCGACTGACTCGTCGAGAACGTCGAGCGCCGCGTCGCCTTCGTAGGCACTCCGCACGCGATAGTCGTCTTCCAACCACATCGCGTAGAGGTCGGCAACGTCTTGCTCGTCGTCGACGACGAGAACGGTAGATTGGTCGGGGGACATAGTCGAACGCGGCTCGTAACCTCTGGTTACCGAGTGAATCATGCCACAAGATGGACTTATATCTTGTGGTTAGCGTGGAAAACGAAATGGGTCGTTCGGGACGATTGTCCGCAAGGGTGGTCCAATCGAGTGGGTACCCGTTGGCGTCCGTCTGAGCGAACGGGTCGCACGCGGTCGGTGCGCACCCCGTCACATATCTACATTGGACCTAATGGTGGACACGTAATAAACAGGTAAGAACTATGTCAATTGGTCACGTATGACGGGGAGATGTCCGAAAGAGATGCAGACGGACGAACGACACGACGCCGATTTCTCACCGCGACTGGGGTGACGGGGACTGCGCTGCTAGGGGGGTACGCCGGTGGAGCCAGCGGAGTTTCCGGCGAGGTTGTCGGGAGCACACAGGACGGGTCCGCGACGGAAGTCTCGTGGGTGATGAACCCGGCGGAAGAGGAGATCGACATCACGGTACAGTATCAGCCGCTGTTCGAGTACCTCGAATCCGAGGCCGACGTCACGATAAACGAGGTGCCGACGGCGAGCTACTCCGGGACGGTCCAGGAACTCCGACGCGCTCAGGAGGGCGACCGGATATTCGCGGACACCTCGCCGGGGGCGGTCGCACAGATTCCCGAGGAGATCGACGTGACGGGGATACGGGTCGCGTTCGGTGCCGACCGGTACTTCTCGCTGATCACGACGACGCCCGACAGCGGCATCGAGGAGCTAGCCGACCTCGAAGGGGAGACGATAGCGACCGGCGCTCCGACGTCGGTGTCGGGAACGCTGTTCCCGCTGCTGATGCTCAAGAACGCGGGTCTGGACATCGGGAGCGCTCCGGGAGGCTCGCCCGAGGACTTCGAGATACGGACCTCGGATCACAGCACCGCCCGCGAGCAACTCATCAACGACGACAGGATAGCGGCCGCCGGCACGGGTGCGTTCTCGACCGCCCCGCACGTCCCGCAGGAGCAGTTCGAGGAGATGTCTCAGGAGTTCGTGGAGATGTCGGCCGAGTACGAGGGCGCGGGCGAGCGGGAACCGCAACTCGACCTGCTGGCCGTCTCCGACCCGATTCCGCGGGCTCCCATCGTGAGCAACGCGGCGTGGGACGAGCCGCTCAAGGACGAACTCAGACAACTGATGATCGACGCACCGCAGGAAGCGTTCGAGCACGACTCGCAGGCCGAACTCGCCGAGCAACTCGGCGTCGATTCCAGCCTGCTCGAGAGGAACGAGAGCGAACTTTCGGACCAAGAGCTGGCGGACGTCCAGTTGGTCGAGGACCACGAACTCTGGTTCAGCGGAATCGAGCCGGCCACGGTCGAGGACTACCAGCCGATTGCGAATCTCGGCCAAGAGCTCGGTCTGAACTGGGAGGACCTCTGATGTGACGGACGCCAACAGCAAACCATGAGCCAGATCGTGGTGGACGGCGTCACGAAGACCTTCGGGGAGACCGTCGCCCTGAACGACGTCTCCTTCGAGGTTCCGGAGGGGGAGTTCGTGATCATCCTCGGCGTCTCCGGGTCCGGAAAATCGACGCTACTCCGGACGATGTGTGGGTTGACCTCGCCCACGGAGGGAGAGATAATAATCGGCGACGAACCGGTGGACGAGCCTCGACCGGAGATCGCGATGATATTCCAGCAGCACAACATCATCGGCGACATGTCGGCCTACTCGAACGCGCTGTCGGGCGGCGTCCACCGGAGCGGGTTCCTGTCGAGCGTCCTCCAGCTCCAGAGCAAGGACGAGAAGTACAGAGCGCTCGAAGCGCTCGAAACGGTCGGCCTCCTCGACGAGGCCAAGAAGAAAGCGCGCCGGATGAGCGGCGGCCAGCAACAGCGCGTCGGCATCGCGCGTGCGCTGGTTCAACGCCCGGAGGTGTTGCTCGCGGACGAGCCGGTCGCGAGCCTCGACCCCGGCAGCGCACAGGACGTGATGGGGTACCTCCGGACGGCCTCCGAGGAGCGCGGCCTGACGACGTTTTGTAGCCTCCATCAGGTCAACATCGCGCGAAAGTTCGGCCACCGGTTCGTCGGACTCAACGCGGGCGAGAAGGTGTTCGACGGCTACCGCGACGAACTCACCATCGACGCGATAGACGAAATCTACGGCGACATCGAGACGGAGGGGATGTTCGTCGGGGCGGACGGCGACAGCGAGCAATCTGGCGGGGAGGAAGAGGAGGCGAGAACGTGACTCGCCGCGAGAGCGACCCGGAGGACGATACGGAGGACTCAGACGTCGATTCCGGTTTCGAGAACGTCACCACGACCGACGGGGGCGTCACACCGCAGGAGGAGTCCGAAATCGCGACCGACGTCGCGAGTCAATTCGAGAGCATCAAGCGGACCCGGCGACGCAGAGCCTTCGGTTGGCTCGCGCTGATCGCGTTTCTCGCCTTCGTCACGGTGCAAGCGTTCGCGGCGACCGAGTTGCTGAACCCCGACGCCCGGCTGAGCACGTTCGTCGAGTCGCTGGGCGAGTTCTTCCCGGTCACGTTCTACTTCGACGTGCTCCCGTTTCTCGACGTCGGGCAGTACGTCGATTTCATCCAGGGCGAGAACCTGCTGTACGACCCCGAAATCGGCGGTCTGCTGTTCCAGTGGCCGCCCGACCTCGGAGACGCGTACGCCTTTTTCTTCCGGGAGCTCGGCATCTTCAGCATCTTTGGCGAGGCCGGAATCACGCTCGCGATGGGGTTCGTCGGAACCATCCTCGGATTCCCGTTCGCGCTGGTGTTCGGGACGCTCGGCTCCGAGCGGGTCGTCCCGTTCCCGTTCAACTTCGTCTTCCGCGGGACGATGTCGTTCATCCGGGCGATCCCCGCCATCATCTGGACGCTGATCTTCATCCCCTTCCTCGGACTCGGACCGGCCTCCGCCGCCATCGCCATCGCCTTCGACACCATCGGCAATCTGGGCCGGCTGTTCGTGGACGAACTCGAAGAGATCGAAGACGGCCCGATAGAGGCGATGCGCACGACCGGCGCGAGCAAGCCACAGATCGTGTTCTTCGGGATGTTGAGTC
The DNA here is from genome assembly GCA_003023465.1 of Halobacteriales archaeon SW_6_65_15. Taxonomy (GTDB): domain Archaea; phylum Halobacteriota; class Halobacteria; order Halobacteriales; family Haladaptataceae; genus Halorussus. The sequence goes on from PXSM01000068.1 coordinate 8,789, forward strand.
AGGTCCGGACGGCGTTCATCGCCTGGACGCTGTACATCTTCGAGATCAACGTCCGGATCGCCGTCACGGTCGGCGTCCTGGGCGCGGGTGGGTTGGGGTACATCGTGACCGCCCAGCAGAACCTGCTCAGGTTCACGAACATGATGGCGACGCTGTTGGCCATCTTCCTGCTCATCATCTCCGTCGAACTGTTCAGCCAGCGACTCCGGTCCCGACTACGCTCGGACGAGGAACGGCTGGGGCTGTGGGAGCTGATCGTCGGCTTCCCGCGGCGGATGGCCGAATCCGTCACGAAGTAGCGCGGGCCGTTTTTATTCATCTTCGTGATGAAAACAAATATGTACGGGGGGTTCGTACGGCCTAGCGGCTATGTCGAAGACCAGTGATCGTTTTTGTCACGGGCAGTGAATCCGAAACGACGCCGAAGCAACGATTCGAGCGGCTGCTGAACCTCCCGCCGAGTTCGAAACTCGTCTACAAGGTGCTGGAGGCGCTCCTCCCGGCGCGGACGACTCGCGACGCGCTGACCAAACTGAAGGACGCGGACCTCGTCGAGGAGCAGTTGTACGTTCCCGACGCCCGAAAGCGGTTGTACGCGCCGCGGTCCATCGCCGACCCCGAAGAGGTGGAACTGCCGGAGTAGGTTCTCGGCGCACCGGACCATCCGGGCCAGATTCGCGAGGGGACTTAAAGAGGCGGCATACCATGCAGTACACCTTTGAAGCTAACGGGTCCACTTATGAAGCGCCTGCAGGGGTCTGAGCCGGTCAGGCGTTCGATCTGTCGGCCCCGGTTACTCTGGCCCGGAGGACGACGGATTCGTTCGTCGACCCCCCGCGCATCCCGTGCGTGGAGACGCCCCGGCGTCGCAGGCAGTACAAACACTGTGCCTCTGACAACCGGGGCGGTCACGACTCGCCGCCCTGATTTCCACTCCCCGGAGCGACGGCTGTGAGGCGAAGCGATAGCTATAGTGCAAAATGGGAGCAACGTTGCAAAGCGACAGCCGCGTTGCAAACCAACGCTACGCGGTCGATAGCCCCTCGACGTTCTGCTGAAGTCGGATGGTAGCAGTGACGAGGAAGCCGGCGACGAGCACGACGAAGACGCTCTTGATTCCCTGCACTACGACCGGACTGACGCCGACCGCGAGGCCGAGGTCCGCGACACCGAGCGCGCCCAGACAGACGAGTACCGGGAGGAGGTGACGCCTGAGCGTGTCGAGGGTCGTCCCGCGGGCCATCGACTCCAGTTTCTCGGCGAACACCGCGCCGTAGGCCGCGAACGCCACGCTTCCGAGACCCTTGACGATCCGGGCCACGGTCGTCTGGTCGATGAGCAGGACCGCGACCCACTCCGCGAGGATGACCACGACGAATGCGGCCTCGATTCGACGCAGGGATTCGAGCGAGAACCGGCGGTCGTCCGGCGGCGGAGCCAGCGCGGAGTTGTAGTACACCTCTCGCATCGAGAAGGCGAGGAAGACGATGCAGAACAGGAGCGCCCCGTCACCGAAGGCGGCCAGAACTCGCGAGTCGGCCACGGTCTCGGCCACCCCGAGCAAGCCGTAGCATCCGGCGGTCGCGCCCACCGCCACGAGGTAGCGCCAGAACGGCCCCTGTGATTCCAGCCGGTTCAGCCGGATGTTCAGTACGGCGTAGTAGCCGAAGAGTAGCGCGGCGGCCGCGATCAGCACCGACCCGAGGAAGTGGACGACCGCGGCGCTGGGGTCTCCGGAGGCGTGCGCGGTGAGGGGCGCGAGCGCCATGCTTTTCTGAGATAGGGAAGCGAGGGCACTTAAAACGGGGCGGACCGACCGGCGGGGGTTTGAAGCGTCTCGGCCCCGTTCACTGAACCATGCACTCGCGCGACCCGGACGAGACGCCCTGCCCGGTCTGTGGCAAAGCCTACGACCAGCGCGTCGTCGTGGAGCGCGGCGACCGATGGGCGGACGTGTTCGGCGGGCCGCCGTACTCGGTTCTCTCGAAGTACCAGCGCCATCTACTTCCACGACGACGGCCCCGCGGGACGACGATAGAGTACCGTCGGGACGACAGTAGCTCGGCGTATTGGTCGTCGAAAATCACAGGCAGTCGTCCGGTCCGTAGAAAACCTACCAGTCGTCCGGTCCGTGCTCCTCGACGAGAAGTTCCAGTTCCCGACGGAAGTCCTCGGCCGTCTCGAACCGCGCGGGTTTCTCCTTCGTCAGCGCCCGACCGAGCAGGTCGTCCACCTCGGCGGGTAACTCCGGCGCGAACTCGCTCGGCGGTCGGGGGTCCTCCGTCTCGACCTTCCGCACGACTTCGTGGGCGTCCCCCGAGAACGGCGGTCGGCCCGCGAAGAGGCCGTAACAGAGCGCGCCGAGTTGGTACACGTCTGTCGAGGGGTCGGGGCGGCCGAACGCCTCCGGGGCGACGTGCTCCGGCGCGGCGTAGGCCGGCGGGACCGGCACCTCCCGGACCTCCGCAAAGAGGTCGCCCAGCGCCCACTCGCCGACCTTCGGGACCGGCCACGCCCCGAGGGTGCGCGAGAGTCCGACCGCGCCGGGCCGGAGCGCGCCGTGGACGACGCCGCGAGCGTGCGCGTGGCAGACCGCCGTGGTGACGCAGTGGGCGTACCAGAGCGCGCGCTCGAATTCGACCGAGTCGAGGCGATCTCGAAGCGTCCCGCCGTCGAGGAACTCGGTGGCGAGCCACGGCCGGGGGTTCGTCCCGCGGGCCAGCACCGGGACGACGTGCGCGTGGTCGTCCACGCCAGCCCACGCCCGGAACGCGGTCTCGACGCGCCCGGGGTCGAGGCGAGCGTCCGACCGGAGCGTCCGGACCGACGCGACGACGTGCTGGCCGCCCTCGCCGGGCGACGGCGCGCGCGCCTTCACGGCGGTCGTCAGGGGGCCGCTTCCGAGGTCGGCGAGGCGGTCGAACGCCCGCCGGTCGGCCACGATCTGTAGCGGTGAGGGAATCTGGTCGGGCGGGCCGAGCGTTTCGTCGTCGTCGCGCTCGTCACCGCCGTCGCCGTCGTCTCGATCCTCACGAACCTCCTGCCCACCCGCATCGCCCCGAATCTGGATCGGCTGGCCGTCCGACGGGTCGTCGGTCACCTCGACCACGTCGGCGTCACCGGGCAGGAACCCGGCGAGTTCGGGCGTGGCCGCGACGGTCATCGGAAAGCCGTCCTCGTCGAGTCGTCGGACCAGTTTGCGCAGCGTCTCGGCGGCGTACCGGCTGGCGAGCCCGTCGTTGTCGTCCACGAGGTCGGCGAGGTGCGACAGCGCAGGTTCGGCGGCGCGGGGGTACTCCGTCGCCACGTCCCCGAGCGCGAGCACGCTGTTCTCCCTGACGAGCGGGTCGTCGTCCGCCAGCCCCTCGGTGACCGCCGAGAGGGTCTGCCGGACGCGCTGGGGGTGTTCGTCGGCCACGGTGGCCACGGCCCACGAAGCACCCCGCCTGACCCACTCGTCGTCGTCCGCGAGCAGGGGCGCGAGCTTCGAATCGACAGGGATGGCACGCGACCGCTCGGGCTCGTCGGCCGCCAGTTCCGCGAGCGCCCACGCCGCGCGAGCCCGGTCCTCGGCGTCGTCGCTCTCCAGCCTCGCGGCGATGGCGTCGAGGTCGTCCTCGCCGCCCCACTGCTCGCGGGCCGCCTCGCGGAGTCGCTCGACGCGCTCGCGGTCCTCCCCCTCTCGGTCCGTCATCGGTACGGGAAACCGGTGTCGCGCCGATGATATAAGTGTTCCTTCGGGCGTCCGCAGGCGTGAAAGCTCACCGAGTCTCTGTGCGGTTTCATCGGCTCAACGATAGTCGCTGTTGTTGACGGGGAAAGTGTAGTGAACGAGGCTTCGAAAGCCCCCGCCCGGTCGCGGTCGCTGTCTCCGAAAATCTCCGATTTTCGGGATGACGAGAGAGCGAAGCTCTCTCGAACCAAGCAGGATATTCCCTCGCTCTCCACACCGTCGGAGATGAACTCCGACGAGCCTCGGCTCACGCCGTTCGCCGAGACACCGCCCGCTCGGGAATAGGGCCTGCGCAGACGACCACGCAAGTGCGACCGGGCGGCCCCTTTATCCATCCGACGTGGTTTGGTCAGTTCGCTATCGCGTTTCCGAATACAGCCTGTCCGTCGCGAGAGATACGCACTTCAGGTGCTTCTTTGATTGGTAAACAAATACAGAGACGTGTTAGAAACGGATTCGTGTCGGTTATCCCGTCACCGAGTTGCTCACCGCCGTGCGAGTCAGTACTGCGGGTGCGAGTCGTCGAGGTCCACCACAGCGTCCGCGAGTTCGCGCATGGCCGCGAGCGAGGTGGTGTTGTGAGCCGAGGGGTCCACCAGATAGTAGCCGCGGCCGTCCACGTTCTCGACTCGGGCCGTGAGCACTTGCAAGAACTTGAACGCGCGAGCGAGGGGCACGTGGTCCAGCAGGTCCGTGAGCGAATCGAGGAAGACGACCGTCTCTCGGCAGTCGTCGTTCCACGATTCGAGGTACTCGCTCGCGCAGATGCCGAGCCGGGCGAGGTCGGTCGGGTCCGAGACGGCGTCGGGGAGCAACGGATCGGCGTGGGCCGCCGCCTCCGAGAAGGTCGGTTCCGCGAGCGACGTGGACGAACCCGATCTGCTCGGGGAGGTCGCCCGCGTGCGCTCGCCAGTTCTGAAGCCACGAGTCCGAGCCGTCCGAGTACGAGAGAACCAGTAGATTCGTCTCCTCGGGACGGTCCAGTACGTCGTACACCTCCGGCGTCACGCTCTCGCGCGACCCGGAACCCTCGATCAGCGTGTTGGTGGACGCGGATAGTGAACGCGACACAGGGGTAAATCGTGAAGAGACCACTTAAATTTTGTCAACTGTCGAAAGGGAAGTAGTTGAAATTTCGTTCGGAAACGACCCCCCGGGAGCTGCCGGCATCCCGGCGGGCTGATTCTGACCATACTCCTGATAGGTCGCAAAAGCTAACACCCCCGGGTTCGTGGATTCGCGATGTCACATGGGCTTCGGGTCGAAGCGCTGGGAGTGCAAGGACTGCGGACGGCGACACCACACCGACCGCAAGCAGTGCGTCGAGTGCGGCTACAGCGTGCTGACCCCGGTGGACGACCGGGAGCGAGTGGACAGGTTCTCGACCGTAGTGCTGGCGCTCCTGCCCGCTATCCTGTCGATTCTCACGATGGGACTGCTGGCGTGGGTTCTGTTCTTCAGCTAGAAGAGCGTCGTCGTCAGTCGTCCGCGCTGGCCTCGGGCGACCAGTCGTCGAGGGTGCGCTGGACGGCCTCCTCGCCGACGGCCCGCGCGAGAATCTCGAAGCCCGCGCGCTCGGCGCGGTCCTCCGAACTCGCGAGCAGACGAGAGACGATGAACTCGGGCGTGGACTTGCCGACCGTCTCGAACCTCGGCTGGTAGTCCACTTCGAGTTCGAGGTCCTCGTCCAGCCCCTCCGCGAAGATGCCGTCCTTGCGGGCCTTCTCGGGGAGCGGCTTCAGGTCGTCGGCGAGGTGGGTGACGAACACGCCGAGTGCGCCCCGGTCCACCGTCAGCCTGACGAGACCGTGGAGGAGGTCGGCCGCGCTTCCCGGCTCCGTGATGGCCTCGAACTCGTCCACCAGCATCAGGGTGTTCGCGCCCTCGGTCAGCGGTGGGACGATGCTCCGGAGGGTGGACTCCAGCACGCCCGCGTTGAAGCTGGCGTGCCTGCGGTGGAACACGATGTCCTCGGAGATGGAGACCTGCGCGCGCTCGGCCGGGACCGGGAGGCCCATCTGGGCGAGCAGTGCGACCTGACACAGGGTTTCGAGCAGGGTCGTCTTACCGCCGGAGTTCGCCCCGGTGAGGACGGAGACGCGGTCGCCCGCGGGCGGGGAGGGTCCTGCGTGCGCGGATGAGCCTGCGGGCGCGGAGGGGTCGCCCCCGGACACGTCGTGGTCACCGACCGCGTAGTTGACGGGCTGGACGTTCTCGCCGCCCGCTTCGAGCGAGACGTTCCGGGCGGCCCGGACCGCGAAGCCCTCCTCGACGAACTCCGGGCGCGAGAGGTCGAAGTCCGCGGCGAACCGCGCCAGCGAGAGGTGGAAGGCGAGGTCCGAGACGGCGTCCTTCGCAGCGTCGATGGCGTCCTGGGACTCGGCGATTCGGCCCCGGAGTCTGCGGGCCACAGATCGCTCGCGCTCTTCGACCGCTTCCCGGAGGTCGGCGATCAGCTCGCGGAGCGTGACGTTGAAGAAGTCGGTCGCGTCCACGGCTTCCTCGGGCGTGGCGTCCCGGACGCGCTGGAACCCGGCGTCGGTCTCGCTGGCCACGTAGTCCACCACGACCTCGCCGAACTCGGCCCCGGCGCGGGTCTCCTCGCGGATCTCCTCCATCGCGTCGAGCGAGTCCGCGGAGAGGGCTTCCGCCCCGTCGAGGGCGTCCCGGAGGTCGTCGAGCTCCTCGTCCACGCCCCGGGCCACGTCCCCGCCGTCGAGGTCGGCGAGCGCCCCGGCCGCGAATTCGAGGTCCTCGCGGTCGATGTCGGCGATTCGAGCGAACGCGCCCTCGGAGAGTCCCGCTTCGTGGAGCGCGAGCGCGGTCCGGACCGCGGCCTCGTCCTCGCCGATGCGGTCGTTCTCGGCGTCCTCCGCGAACGCCGCGAGGACGGTCTCGCGGGTGGACTCGTCCAGTTCGGCCCACGACTCGGCGGCGTCCACCACGGATTCGAGCCGGGACGCGGCTTCGTCGCGGTCCAGCAGTGGCGTCAACCCCCGGATGCGGTCGGCCGCGTCCTCGGTGACGGCGTAGTCGCTGGCCACGTCGAGCAGTTCCTTGTAGACGGCGCGGGTGTCGCGGGTCGCCAGCACCGACATGCCCTCGCCGCCGTTGGCCCGCCGGAGGATGCGGGTCGCCCGGCCGCGCGACAGCCCCGCCGAGACGAGCGACCGCACCTCGCCGGATTCGATGGCCTCGACCGCCCGTTCGGTTCCCAACTCGGCTTCGAGGCGCTCTCGCGTCTTCGGACCGACTCCCCAGTACTCCTCCAGTCGCATACGCGAGAGGTAACACCCCCGGCTCTTAAGGGTTGCAGAACGACTCTCGGGATTCGGCGGGGTGAGCCGTTCGTTGCTCGCACGGGTGAGATTGGCCGCTTGAGAACTCTATATATTTTCTATTCACATCTATAATATTCTCAAACATCAACATAGAATTGTTTGTCCATCCATCCAGCGCGCGCGTCAGTCGCGCGAGGTCTTCGGGAGCGAAGCGACCGACGGCTCGGCAGTCGCAGTCCGCGCAGGGAGTGGAGCGACCGAGCAGAACCGTCTGCCGGTGGACGAGCATCGCAACGGAACGAAGTGGAGTGAGACGCGCAAAAGGCTGGGGAGGTTCGAGGCGCGGTGCTGTCGCGGCGTCTTCGTGAACGCAGTGAGCGAAGGCTCGTCGGAGCTTGCCTCCGACGGTGCGGTTGCGGTCTCCCCTCGGCTTCGACAGAAGCTAGCGTTCTCGGTTGTCTCAGTCCATTTCTAAGGCCGATTGTAGCTAGCTACTCCCGAATCCAATGAGGAAGAAGCCCTCACTCGGTTCGGGCGCTTCGCTCACTCACCGTCGCTCGCCCTTCATCCACCAGGATCACACGTTCCCCTCGCTTCCTCCCCGCTTGCTCGCACATAGAGTGCTCGCGGCGCTTCCAGTGGTTCGATCCTCTTGGCGCGTCCTGTGGTCGAGTTTCCTCAGCGCGTTCCCTTGTTAAGTTCTCTCAGCGCGTCGCGTAGTTTGACTAATAGGCGCATCTATGGGTCGGACACCGCTATCCCGTCACGAGAATTTACGCCCGTAACGGTAAGAGCCAGAGACGAAACGCTAAGGTTCACGGAGTGTCTCCCACGATACGATGCTATCGCCGGAGGGGGAACGTCGTTCCACGCAAGGGAAATCGCTCCGCGTGGTGTATGTCGGCGAGGGGGCGCGGGGGGCCGCCGTCGCCGAGGAGCTGACTGCGGCCGAGGGGTCGGCCACGACCAAAGGATCGGCCGCGAGTGAGGGGTCAACGACGACCGAGAGGTCAGCCGGGACCGCAGAATCAGCCACGACCGACGAACTGGCTGGGACCGAGGTCGAGACCGTGCAAAGCGGTGCGGAGGCGCTGGATTACCTCGAAACGGCCGAGGTCGATTGCGTCGTCGCGGAGACCGACCTCGCGGACGTGGACGGTTCGGAACTGCTCTCGACGGTCGGAAAACTCTACCCGGCCGTCGCGCGAGTCCTGCTCGCCGAGTCCGTCGAGGCGGCTCCGGCGGGCGTCGAGTTCGTTCCGACGCGACCGCGGGCCGGGCTTCCGGCCAGAGTCGTCCGCCGGGTCGAGCGCGCGGTCGAACACCGGGTGACGGAGCGCAAATTCGACCGCCTCGCCGACAGGTTCGACAGCCTGACCGACCGGTTCGCCACGTTAGTCGAGGGGTCGCCCGACCCCATCCTGACCATCGACGAGGACCGTCGCGTGGTGTTCGCCAACGAGGCCATCGAGCGAGTGTTCGGCGTCGGCCCGGAGTCGGTCGTCGGCGAGTCCGTGCTGGAACTGCTCGACGAGACGGTCCGGGACTGCTTCGAGGAGGAGATTAAGGAACTGATCGAAGCGGAGGGGACGGTCCACCGCGACTACGTGGAACTGCCGGGCAAGCACAGCGAGGGCCACGAGGTGCCGCTGGCGATCTCGTTCAACGAGACCGAGCGCGACGGCAGACACTACTTCTCGGCCATCGTCCGCGACGTGAGCGAGCGCAAGCGACTGGAGGAAAACCTCGAAGCCGAGAAGCGCAAGACCAAGGAACTCCACGAGGTCGCGGTCATGTTCGAGGAGTGCGACACCCCCGAGGAGGTGTGTCGGCTGGCGGTCGAGACCGCCGAGCAACTGCTGGAGTTCGACCTCGCCGCGGTGGACACCGTGGAAGACGGCGAACTCGTCCCGCAGGCGGTCTCGAAGGGCGTCCCGAACGACGGCTACTACACGACGACGCCCCTCGACGCCGAGGACAACCTCGCGGCCCGCGCCTATCGGCAAGGCGAGTCGCTCCGGACCGCCAACCTCCACGCGAGCGGCTACCGGGCGGCGCTGTCGGTGCCGATAGGCGACATCGGCGTCTTTCAGGCCGTCTCGAAGGAGACCGGCGCCTTCGGCGAGAGCGACCGCGAACTCGCCGAACTGCTCACCTCCCACGTCACGCAGGCGCTCAAGCGTATCAAGTCGGAAGACGCCCTCAAAGCCGAGAAGCGAAAGACGAAGGAACTCCACGAGGTTGCGGTCATGCTCGAGGCCTGCGACACACCCGAGCAGGTGAGCGAGCTGGCCGTCGAGACCGCCGAGGAACTGCTGGAGTTCGACCGGTGCGTCCTGGGCCTCCTCGACGATGGCGAGTACGTCCCGGCCGCAGTGTCCGAAGACCTCCCGAGCGACGAGTACTACACCACGTCGGCCGAAGACGAGAACAGCCTCGTGGTGCGCGCGATCCGTCGGGGCGAGTCCATCGAGACCGCGGACCTCCGCGAGGAGAACCTCGACACGCCCCTCGACGAGTACCGCGCGGTGCTGACGGTTCCGGTCGGCGACGTCGGCGTCTTCCAGGCGCTCTCGAAGGAGGTCGGGGTCTTCGACGAGAGCGACCGGGAACTCGCGGAGCTTCTGACCTCCCACGTCGCGCAGGCGCTCCAGCGCATCCGGTCCGAGCGCAAGCTGGAGGCCGAGCGCGACCGGTTCGCCGCGCTGTTCGAGAACACCCGCGACGCCATCGTCTACTACGAGATGGAGGACGGCGAACCCGTCTTCCGGGCGGTCAACGACGCCTTCGAGGAGGCGTTCGGATACGACGGCGAGGAGGTCCGCGGGCGGTCGATTCTCGATCACGAGATGATTCCGTCGGACAGCCGTAAGGAGGTCGAGCGAGACCTAGAGCGGATCCGGAACGACGAACAATTCGACGCGGAGGTCCAGCGGAAGACGGCCGACGGCATGCGTGACTTCCTCCTGCGGACCGCGAGCGTGCCCGGCGGCGACACCGGCGGGTACGTCATCTACACCGACATCACCGAGCGCAAGCGCAGCGAGAAGCGCCACCGATCGATGACCGAGGACGTGCTGGACAACACGGACGTCGGCATCTTCGTCCTCGACGACGAGTTCGACGTGGCGTGGATGAACGCCACGGTGGAGGACTACTTCGGTCTCGACCGCGAGTCGGTCGTCGGAGCCGACAAGCGGGCACTCGTCGAGGACCGGATCAAGCACGCCGTCGGGGACTTCGAGTCGTTCGCGGAACGGGTGCTCGCGACCTACGACGACAACAGCTCCGTCGAGGAGTTCACCTGTCAGGTCACGCCCGGCGAGGGGCGAGCCGAGCGACACCTCCAGCACAGAAGCCGCCCCATCGAGTCGGGGCTGTACGCCGGCGGCCGGGTCGAGCTGTACTACGACGTGACCGAGCGCACCGAGCGCGAGGAGATGCTCGACGCGCTCCACGGCGCGAGCCGGGAGTTGATGACGACGAACGACCAGCGAGCGATCT
>PXSM01000068.1:19346-22125 GCA_003023465.1 Halobacteriales archaeon SW_6_65_15
CGATCTGCAAGACGACGGTCGAGACGGCCCGCGAGGTTCTGGAAGTCCCGCACGCGACGGTCTTCCGGTGGAACGAAGCGCAGGAGCAGCTCGAACCGTACGTTCTGCCCGAGGACACCGCCAACGAGATGGGTAACCCGCCGACCTTCGGACGCGGCGAGGGGCTGGTGGGAAGCGTCTTCGAAGCTGGCGAGAGCGAGTACTTCGAGAACGCCTGGGACGACCCCTGGGCGCACGAGGACGGAACCGAGGCGATCCGTGCCTTCGGCGCGTTCCCCCTCGGGGAGTGGGGCGTGCTGACCATCACCTCCGGGTCGGTCGGCGTGTTCGACGAGTACGACATCGACCTCGTGCGGGTGCTGGCGGCCAACACCGAGGTCGCGCTCGACCGCGCGGCCCGCGAGGCCGAACTGGCCGAGCAGCGGAGCCAACTGGCCGAACTCGACCGCATCAACGAGGTCATCCGGGACGTGGACCAGCTGCTGGTTCGCGCCTCGACCCGCGAGGAGATCGTGCAGGCCGTCTGCGACCGACTCGCCGACTCCGACCACTACCGGTTCGCGTGGACCGGGGAGGCCGCCGCGGGGAGCAGGCGCGTCCGGCCCACGGCCTCGGCGGGCGTCGAGGACGGCTACCTCGACGCGGTGACAGTCACGTACGACCAGGACGACGAGCACGGGAACGGACCCGCCGGGACGGCCATCCGGACGGGCGAGGTGCAGGTCGTCCAGAACGTCTCCGAGGCCGACGCGTCCGATTCGTGGCGCGACGAGGCAGTCGAACGCGGCTATCGGTCCGTGGCGGCCATCCCGCTTCGCTATCGGGAGACGGTGTACGGCGTCCTCTGCGTCTACGCCGAACGGGCCCACGCCTTCGACGCCCGCGAGCAGGCCGTCCTCGCGGAACTCGGCGAGACCATCGGCCACGCCATCAACGCGGCCAAGAACAAGAAGGCGCTCCTCTCGGACGGCGTCGTCGAGATCGAACTCGAAACCGACGGCGGCGAGGGCTTCTTCTCCCGCGTCCCGCAGGAGGAGGGTGGCAGGTTCGCACTCGAAGGCGTGACCATGACCGCCGAAGGGTCGTTCGTCTACTTCATGACCGTTGACGGCCTCGGCCCCGACTGCGTGCTGGACCTCGCCGACGAAGCCGACGACGTAGAGCAGGCCCGCCTCGTCAACGAGCACGACGACGGCCACCTCTTCGAGTTCGTCTACACGGGTCCGTCCCCACTCCAAGGACTGGCCGACCACGGCGGCACCCTCACGGACGCGACGTTCACGGAGGAGGGCGGCCGGAGCGTCGTGGAACTCCCACAGAACGTGGACGTGCGGTCGGTCGTCGAGTCCATCCAGAACGCGGTACCGGACTCGGAGGTCGTCGCCCGGCGCGAGCGCGAGCGCCCCGCCCGAACCGTCGAGGAGTTCCGGGCCACGCTCGAAGACGACCTCACCGAGCGCCAGCGGTCGGCGCTGGAGGCGGCATTCTACGCCGGATTCTTCGAGTGGCCCCGCGAGTCCAACGGCGAGGAGGTCTCGGAGTCGCTGGGCGTCTCTGCTCCGACGTTCCACCAGCACCTCCGCGTGGGCGAGCGGAAGCTCCTGTCCGCGTTCCTGGACGAGTGACCCGCGAACGTCGTGACCGCCCTCCGCATCTGCCGGAACGCCCCGACGCGAGAAGCGTCGCGAGTAGGCGATAGAGGCGACTAGTCGGGGACGAATCGGCGACCGAAGTGGTGAGTCGGCGGTCGAGGCGGCGACTGGGTTCGAGTACCGGTGGGAGAGTACAGCAGTCTTTTCCCGTTCGGGACCCACTCTTCGTGCATAATGATACGAGCGACACCCCCAGAAAGATGGCTGCCTCCCCGCAACGGAGGGCGATACCGTGAGTGAGCACGCGGGCCCCACTCCCACGACGGACGATCCCGTGACCGCGGAGACGGGACTCGAAGCACTCCAGTCGAGCCCGGAGTTCCGCGGTCCGGTCGAACCCCTCGAGGACCACCCCCACGCGAACGACCACTTCGCGCTCGTCTACGAGTCCCAGCAGGAGCAGTTCGCGACCGCCGTCCCGTTCATCCGCCAGGGCCTCGAACGCGGCGAGCGATGTCTGTACATCACCTACGAGAACTCCCGCGAGGAAGTCGAGGCGGCGATGCGCGACCGGGGCATCGACGTGGACGACGCGCTCGACTCGGGACAGCTCTCCATCCACGACGAGCAGGAGACCTACCTCCGGAACGAGACGTTCGACGCCGACGAGACGATTGAGTTCATCGACGCCGCCGTCGAGGAGGCCACCGAGGAGTACGAGGCGCTCCGCATGACCGGCGAGATGAGCAGCGTCCTGCAGGAGGACCCCGAGTGCGAGGAACTCGTCAAGTGCGAGGCCAAGGTCAACTACCTCTTCGACGACGTCGACGGTCTCGCCCTCTGCCAGTACAACCGGAACCGATTCCCCGCCGCGGTCATCCGCGACGTCGTCAGTACCCATCCCCTCCTCGTCCACGACGGGCGCGTCAGTCACAACGTCTACTACACGCCGCCCGGGGAGTTCTTCGGCCCCGACAAGACCGAGCGCGAGGTCGAACGTCTTCTGGGGACGCTCCGGGAGCAAACCGACGCGAAAGTCGATCTCCACCAACGGGAACGCTTCCTGCGCGAGGGGTACAAGATCACCGCCGACGCCGCACTCGACTTCGAGGAGAAACTCCACAGATTGCTCGATCTCGCCCGCGAACGGATGGGCCTCGACGCGGCGGGGTTGACCCTCCTCCCGG
>PXSM01000069.1:0-811 GCA_003023465.1 Halobacteriales archaeon SW_6_65_15
CGCCGACCTCGAATCGGAGGCCGACGCGATGGCTCGCAGGCTCTCGTCGCTCGGGGTCGGACCGGGCGACGCGGTCGCGGTGCTCTCGCGCAACCGCATCGAGACGCTGGCGCTGTCGTTCGCGGTCCGGCGACTCGGCGGGGTGTTGGCACCCGTCTCGCACCGACTCACGCCCGCGACCGTCGAGGAGCTGCTGGAGACCGTCGAGCCTACCGTGGTCGTCCACGAGGCCGCCCAGCGCGACCTCGTCCGGGAGTTGTCCGACGATCTCGGACACTCCTTCGAGGAGTTCGGCCGGATAGACGGCGAGGACTACGAGCGCGCCGACCGCGACCCCGAGGACTCGTTGCTCTACCTCCACGAGGTCGGTCGCGCCGACCGACCCGCGGTTGGAGAGACTGGCGGTGGGGAGGACGGAGTCGGGGAGAGCAGTGGAAAAGACGGCGACGACGGTGACCACAGGCGGGGCGAGTCCCTGAACGAGAATCCGCAGACCGCCTCGCGCGTGGTTGACGTGCCGGAGCGAGCCGTCGAGTGGAACTGCATCACCGCCGCGGCCGCGTGGGGTCTCGGGAAGGACGACTTCGCACCCACCCTGCTCCCCTTCTCGGACGCCGACGGCCTCCTCCGACTCGTACTCCCGCTACTGTACGTCGGCGGCCGGGTCGACCTCCTCCGGGTGTTCGACCCCGACGACGCGCTCGCGGCCATCGCGGACGAAGGGGCGACCGCCGCGTTCGCGGGCGCGACCGAGTACCGGGAACTGGTCGGGAGTGACGCCTTCGAGGCGGCCGACTTCGGGAGCGTCGAG
>PXSM01000069.1:935-5452 GCA_003023465.1 Halobacteriales archaeon SW_6_65_15
GCGACTACTACCTCCTCGGTCCCGCGGGCGAGACCGTCGAGTCGGCGAGCGAGCGCGTCCATCCCCGGCAGGTCGAACGGGCACTGGAAGCCCGCGAGGACGTGACCGCGGCCGGGGTGGTACCCCACTCGGAGGGCGTGTTGGTGGCCTTCGTCGGCAACGCCGGCCCGGGCGAACTCCAGTCGGTCGCGGCCGACGCGCTTCCGGAAGGTGCGACCGTCCGGGAGATCAACAGGGTGGACTCGCTCCCGCGGCGGCCTACGGGCGAACCCGACCGCGCGGAGATTCGACGGCAGTTCGAGGGCGAGGAGCGCTTCGAGAAGGATTGATGGACGAAAGCGCACCGGACCTCGACGCGCCCCGGTCCATCGACGGCCCGCGGCGAGTCTGTGGCGAGTATTGCGCGAACGCTCGATTACCGGCAGAACTCCCCGCAGCGAAACGCCTTTTGTCGGCGAAGCGGTTTGTGTATCACGATGGAACGACTGCGAATCGCGTTTATCAACGCCGCCCACGACGGGGCCGACACGCGGCGGAACTTCCGCCGGGAACTGGACGCCGACCTCGTGGAGTTCGACGCGACGGGCGGCCACCTGCCGGACACCCTCGACTTCGACGGGGTGGTCGTCTCCGGTTCCCGGTCGTCGGTCTACTGGGACGAGGAGTGGATTCCGCCCACGAAGGAGTGGGTGCGAGAAGCCGTAGATGCGGGCCTGCCTTGCCTCGGCGTCTGCTGGGGCCACCAGCTCCTCGCGGACGTGCTGGGCGGCGAGGTCCGGGACATGGACGAGTACGAGATCGGCTACCGCGAGGTCGAGCAGTCGGGCGACTCCCGGCTGTTCGAGGGCGTCGGCGAGCGGTTCACCGCATTCACGACCCACTCCGACGAGGTGGCCGAACTCCCGCCGGGCGCGGAGGAGATCGCGGCCAACGACTACTCCAACCACGGTTTCCGGAAGGGCCACGCCTTCGGCGTGCAGTTCCACCCCGAGTACGACGCCGAGACCGCCGAGACGGTCACCAAGGGCAAGGACCTCGTCGACGAGCGTCTGCAGGAGGTCCTCGACGGCATCACCGAGGAGAACTACCGGGCGGCCTGCGAGGCCAAACTCGTCTTCGAGAACTTCTGCGATTACGTCCGCGAGGTGCGCGATCTGGACGCCGAGTCGGGGAGCGACGCGGTCTCGGCGTGATATTCGAACCACGACCAACAGGTCATCCCGTAAACCTTTATCCGAAAACGTCGAATCCGGCGACATGCGCAAAGTGGGGGTTCTGGCGGTCTGCGTCCTGCTCGTCCTCGCGGGGTGCAGCGCCGCACCGGGCAACGACGGAGGAGCCGCTGCGGAGACGACCGAAGGCGACGACGCGGAGACCGAGACAGAGGCGACGGATAGGGACTCGACCGGGAGCGACGCCGACCTGCCGCCGGGGCTCTCGACGGACGGGGTGACCGACGCCGCGGCGCTCGCGGCCGCTCACGAGGAGGCGCTCGCGGGGCAGTCGTACACCTACGACCGCGAGGTGCGGGTCGTCGCGGCCAACGGCACCGAAGTCGGCGGCTGGAGCCAGCACGTGCAGGTCGGAGCCGACCGGCTGGAGTTCAACCACACCCAGACCGGCGAGGGCCTCAGCGTCTCCGGGACCGACATCGAGGACTCGCAGGTGTACACCGACGGGTCGGTCACGTTCTGGAAGGCCGACGCCTTCCGCGACGGCTTCCGGCGGGAACCCGGCCGGGGCTTCGCCGCCGAGACGTTCAGCAGCGAACAACTCCTCGCCGACGCGGTGAACGCCGCCGAGACGAGGGTGACGGAGGTCGAACCGGAAGGCGACTCCGACGACGGGATGGGCGATGGGACGTGGTACCGCGTCCGGGCCGAGAACGGGAGCGAGACGCTCACCTACGACGCGCCGAACGGCACCGTCGCGGTCGAGGCGACGAACGTCACTGCGACCGCGGTCGTCGCACCGTCCGGGTTCGTGCGCAACGTCACCTACGAGTTCGACTTCGTGCGCGGGAACGTCTCGGGCCATCGGACGATGACGGTTCGCTACTCCGGAGTCGGCGAGACGACGGTCGAGGTCCCTGCGTGGGTCGAGGACGCGAAGACGGTGACCAACGCGACGGACGAGAATTGACGGTTCGACCGACGTACTCTCCGCGGCCAATTCCTTCAATATTGAGCCTTTGTTTTAAATACCCTTACTAGTTAGCCATCAAAGACACCCCGATTCGCGGATTACCATAGGGGAATGAAAGACGAGCTAGCCGACGGTAACGGGAACTCGAAGTCGCCCACCGCGTCCCCGCGCGAGCCCGACTTCGACGTGCCGCCGCTGTCCCAGGACAACGTCTTCGACGCTCTGGCCTCGCGCCGGAGCCGGTACGTCCTCCTCACGCTTCGGGAGTCCGACGGGACGATAGAGGTAGACGAACTCGTGGACACCGTCGCGGCGTGGGAGACGGGCAAGCCCATCGACCTCGTCTCGGAGGAGCACTGTAAGCGAGTGTACACGTCGCTCTGTCACTCTCAGCTACCCAAACTGGCGATGATGGGCTTGATCGAGTACGACGAGGGGGACGAGGTGGTCGCGCGCGGCCCCTACGCCGAGCAGGTGGACGCGTATCTCGACATCGCGGCGGCCCGCGACGAGAACGTGGAGATTTGACGTGGTGCTTCGACGGAGAAAGCGCCGTACTCGCGAACGCTTCGATTGGACCGATAGCTACCACGTCTCGGCGTGCGTCGCTCGGAGCGGTAACCGATAATCGCTCTCAATACGAATTACCGCAGTTACCGCTCCGATTTCTCGCCTGGCTTTCGGCCGTTTAACCTCGGTGAGTGATATTTACATTCCGGATATATCTCTCCCGTACTGCTCATACAGGGATCGCTCGCCTCGGCCGAGAGTGCCTCTTTATGATGTTGAAGAACGGATTGGTCGTGGATCGGTTCTGGTTGTATCCGGACACGATACGGAAGCAGAGATGCACACGATAAACAATCAGGGTTGTTGATGGGGAGTGGTGGCGTGTCGAAACCGGTGACCGACGCCCATGACGATGCGCGAAACCGACACCGAGGAACAGGAGCTCGAACGCGGCGCTATCAGCCGACGCCACGTACTCGGAGTGCTTGCAGCAGCGACCCCACTCGCTGCCACCAGCGGACGAGCGACTGCACGCACGACGGCAGACCGGGTCGCGCGCACAGACCAGAATGCGGACTCCCGGCCGACCGGGAGCGACCTCGTGTTCCTCTCGGTCGGCGACTACGACTGTACACTCGTCAGCGATGGCTTCTTCGAGTATCCTCGTCCCGGTGAGTTGTTCTTCACGTCCGCGCCGCGGGACGAGTTGGCCGACGCACTCGCCGACCGGGGGATCGAGTTAGCGACGTGGAATTTCTATCGGAGCCCCTACTGGGGTTTCGTCGTCGAGGCCGACGGCCAGACGGTGCTGATCAATACCGGGGCTGGCGAAACCGCGCCGACCGCGAGTGAACTCCGAGAGAACCTGCGCACCGCCGGCATCGACCCGGCCGACGTCGACGTCGTCTTCCTCACGCACGCCCATCCCGACCACATCGGCGGAGTGGTGGACGAGACGGGGCAGCCCGCATTTCCGAGGGCGACGTACGCAGTGTCGCAGGACGAGTGGGAGTTCTGGCTCGGCGACCCCGACCTGAGTTCGCTTCGCGTCGGCGAGGAGTTGAAGGAGGCGTTGCGAGCGGCCCCGAAGGCACTCCTTCCGTCGGTGGAAGCTCAGGCGGAGCTAATCGATGGCGAGACGGAACTCGCGCCCGGCGTGACGGCGGTGCCAGCATCGGGTCACACTCCCGTCCATTTCGCGGGCGAAGTTGCCTCCGCGGGCGAGCGGTTGCTGCATCTCGGCGACGCCGCGCTTCACCCGCTCCACGTCCCACGCCCCGACTGGGTGAGTGCGCTCGACATCGCACCCGAGCAGACGGTGGCAACGCGGCGAGAGCTGTACTCGCGGGCGGTGCAGACGGACGCGGAGGTCTTTGGAGACCACTTCCCCTCGCCCGGGCTCGGCCACGTCCGACGTCGGGACGATGGGTGGAGTTGGAACCCGGTCAGGTCGGGGTAACGAACGTCCGGCCAACCGAGTAGGAGCGTTTTTCACGGTTCCGCCCGGAGCTCCGGGCATGCTCGACTACGTTTCGCTGGAATCGGACCTCGGCGAGGAGGAGCGGATGATCCGGGACACCGCCCGGGAGTTCGTCGAGGACCGGGTCAAGCCCGACATCGCCAACCACTTCGAGGCGGGGACCTTCCCGACCGAACTCATCCCCGAGATGGGCGAACTCGGATTCTACGCGCCCAATCTGGACGGGTACGGCCTGCCGAACGTGAGCGAGACGGCCTACGGCCTGCTGATGCAGGAACTCGAAGCGGGCGACTCCGGCATCCGGTCGATGGCGAGCGTGCAGGGTGCGCTCGTGATGTACCCCATCTACGCCTACGGGAGCGAGGACCAGAAGGAGCGCTGG
>PXSM01000070.1:0-10744 GCA_003023465.1 Halobacteriales archaeon SW_6_65_15
AGAGGTCGTCGAGGCCGCGAAGGCCGCGGAGGTCCACGAGTTCATCACCAACCTGCCCGAGGGCTACGACACCGAAGTCGGTGAGCGCGGCGTGAAACTCTCCGGGGGCCAAGCGCCAGCGCGTCTCCATCGCGCGGACGATACTCGCCGACCCCGCCGTCCTCGTGTTCGACGAGGCCACGAGTGCCGTGGACACCGAGACCGAACTCCTCATCCAGCAGAGCCTCGACCGGGTGACCGAGAACCGAACCACCTTCATCATCGCTCACCGGCTCTCGACGGTCCGGGACGCCGACACCATCCTCGTGATCGAGGACGGGCGAATCGTCGAACGCGGCACCCACGAGGAGCTACCCGATACGGACGGCCTGTACGCCAACCTCTGGCGCGTGCAGGCTGGCGAGATAGAGGAACTACCGGAAGCGTTCGTGGCCGAGGCGCGCGAACGGAACGCCGAGAAGTAGCGGCACGCGGTCGTAGTGGCACGCGGTCGTAGTGGCACGCAGTCGCAAGTGGCACGCGGTCGCGGCGGCAGGTGCGGAATTACTGGGTAACTTCTTTCACGCGGTCGAGGTTCGAGGTCCGAGCGGCGTGAAAGAGCGTGGGTTCTCGCTCGCGGGTACACTGGAGGAACGGTTCGAGACCGGTCGCGTCGGCGGCGAGTTCGACCGACCCGCGTTTGCTGTCGTAGTCGATGACGCCCGCGGCGTCGAGCTTCGGGAGGTGAGAGTGGACGAGCGAGGTCTCGACCGCCTTCGGTTCGGTCGCGCGCTGGTCGTCGGCCGACTCCCACGCCGCGATGCGATGGGCGACCTCTTCGACGCTGGTCTCGCCGTTACGCTTGACAGTGTAGAGAACGCCCCGTCGGCGGGCGTCCTGGAGCAGCTCGAAAGCGGAACTTACGTCCTCGACGACTCGGGTATCGATTTGCTTCGACATACACGACTCCCTTGGAATCGGGGTCACATTAACCGGGGTCTCGTTCCCGGCCGTTGCAACGGGTTGTTCCCGACCGTTGCAACTGTTTCAATGTTACATTACTGTTTTTTAAAGACTGCGTAGCGGGGCGAGCGACGACGAGCGAGTGCTGCGCGCCGACCGCAGAGCGAGTCCCCCGCTCGACCGGCCGGAACCCACACCTCTTTAACCTATCAGGGACCGAACGTCAGGTAATGCTCGCGGGAGTCAACGTCGCGCTCGGGGTGACCGGCAGCATCGCGGCGGTGAAGGTAGTCGAGTTGGCCCACGAACTCCGGCGACGCGGAGCCTCGGTCCGCGCGGTGATGAGCGACAGCGCCCGCGGAATCGTCCATCCGTGGGCGGTCGAGTTCGCCACCGACGAACCGGTCGTCACCGAGATCACCGGGCAGGTCGAACACGTCGAGTTGTGCGGGCGCGACGGCTGGGCCGACGTACTCCTGCTCGCCCCCGCGACTGCCAACACGGTCGGGAAAATCGCGGGAGCCATCGATGACACCCCCGTCACGACCTGCGCGACCACCGCAGTCGGCGCGGGCGTCCCCGTGGTGGTCGCGCCCGCGATGCACGAACCCATGTACGACCACCCGGGCGTCCTCGACGCCATCGAACGCGTCGAGTCGTGGGGCGTCGAGTTCGTGGCCCCCAGAATCGAGGAGGGGAAGGCCAAGATCGCCACCGAGGACGCCATCGCACTGGCGGTCGCGCGTGCGACCGGCCCGACGCCCCTCGACGGAATCCGAGTCGTCGTCACCAGCGGTGCGACCAGCGAACCCGTAGACCCCGTGCGCGTCCTCACGAACCGGGCGTCGGGCAAGACCGGCCGGGCCGTCGCCCGCGCGTGCTACACTCTCGGTGCGGACGTGACCCTCGTCCACGATTCGGAAGACGTGCCCTACGCCGACGTGTCCCGAGTCGAGACCGCCGCGGAGATGCTCGAAGAAGTACGAAACGGCGTGTCAGAAGGCGCAGACGCCTTCGTCTCGGCGGCCGCCATCTCGGACTACACCGTCGAGGCCGCCGACGAGAAGATCCGGTCCGGGCAGGACCTCTCGCTCGACCTCTCGCCGACGCCGAAGCTCATCGACGAGATTCGCGCCGAGAGCGACCTCCCCATCGTGGGCTTCAAGGCCGAGACGAGCGGGGACGACGAGGCGATGGTCGAGCAGGCCCGCGAGACCCTCCGGCGGGCGGACCTCTCCTTCGTGGTCGCCAACGACGCCAGCGTGATGGGCGACGACCGGACCCGGACGCTGTTCGTCCGCGAGCACAGCGTCCGTGAGTACGCGGGGACGAAAGCCGAGTTAGGCCGGAAGGTAGCCGAGGAGTTGGCCGAGGAGCTACGCTAGGCCGACGACGTACTGCTGGTCGGACTCGCGGTCGAGGTCTTCGCCGTCGGGACTGCCGTAGAGGTGAGGTTCGAGACCCACGTCCTCGAACAGTTTCCGGAGTTCGACCGGCGAGTAGAGCCGAATCGACAGCTCCCCTTCGAAGGCGAACTCGTACTCGTCCCCGTTCTCCTCGAACATCCGTCGCGTCGTCTCGACCCGCGAGTACGTCACGTCGAACTCTCGCTGTTCGGTGACGAGGTAACCCCCGTGTTCGAAGGCCGACGACGTGTTGAAGTTCGCGAGGAGCCGGTCTTTGTTCGCTAACTGCAGGACAACTGCGCCGCCGGGAGCTACGTGGTCGGCCATCTCCGCCAGCACTTCGCGGTTGGTCTCGTCTTCGAAGTAGCCGAACGAGGTGAAAAAGCATGTCACGAGGTCGTACTCCTCGCGGAGCGGTGCGTCACCGAGGTCGCGCATGTCGCCCTCCACGAACAGGGTCCGGTCGGCCACGCCGTCCGCGTCGGCCCGGTCTCCGGCTCGCTCTACGAACTCCGGGGTGGCGGCCGCAACCACAGGCCACGTCGAGCGCCGAGTCGAGGTCGAGGTCGTGGTCGTCTTCGAGCAGGTCGAGGAGGTCCTCGGTCTCTTCTGCGGCCTCGTCCAGTCGCATCTCGATGTCCGCGGCGTAGTGCTCGGCCTGATCGACGAACAGTTCTTGCGTCCAGTGGCTCATACTTTTTGTATAACACGTACGAAATCAATTTTCCCCGCGTGGTCGGGGAGACCGCGACCAGTCGTCCGGGGACGGCGTCTCGGGATATCGAGAAACCGAAGCAATCTTTATACACTGGCCGCCCTTTTCAGGTAGGAACCTCACGATGGTCGGCCACGCACTGGCGTACAGTCGTTCCGGGAGAGTCGCGTCCAGAGAGCTACTGCTATGACGGGGACGAACGTCCTGGTTCCGGTCCGTGATTCGGTCACGCTCAGGAACACGGTCGCGTACGCGATAGACAGTGCGCTCGACTCCGCTCCCGAGTCCGAGCCGACTATCCACTTCGTCTACCCCCTCGCGCGCCGGGTCGTCGTCGGTGAGCCACCCGAGGACGCCCGCGAACTCCTCGACCGAGTCGACGCGTGGGTAGAGGAGGACCTCGGCGAGCGCGCGGATGAGGTCGAGGTCGTCACCTGCTTCGTCGGCCACGAGGAGTACATGTTCAATCCGGGCGACTACGCCCACGTACTGGGCCGATACGTCGCCGAGCACGGCGTCGGGACGGTCCTGCTCGACCGGGAGTTCAACCCCGCGGGGATGACGCCGCTGTTGCCCCCGCTGGAGACCGAACTCGAACGGGCGGGCATCGACGTCGAGCCGTTTCGGGTTCCGGGACAGCGGCATCGTCGTCGCGGGGCTGCTGTGGCGCATCTCGCTGAGCGGGTTCGCCAACGTGAGCCGGTTGGCCGGTCGCCTCGGCCGGATGGCGCTGTACGTCCCCTACCTGCTGTGGGAGATCGCGAAGGCCAACCTCCAGATCGCCTACGTGGTCCTCCATCCGGACCTCCCGATAGACCCCGAGATGGTCGAGTTCGACGCCGCGGTGTGGTCGGAGCTTCCCGTGGCGACGCTGGCCAACAGCATCACCCTCACGCCGGGGACGCTCACGGTGGACGTGACCCGACAGCACTTCACGGTCCACGCGCTCACGACCGGGTCGCGCGAGGGCCTCCTCGCCGGTGGGCTTGAACGGGCTGTCCGGTTCGTCTTCTACGGGCGGGCGGCGGCCCGCATCGCCAGTCCAACCGAGCGAAACGCCGCGGGGCCGAACGACGAGGAGCAGGCGACCGAGGACGACGAGCAAACGATGGAGGGTGATCGAACGTGACGCTCGTAAGTGACGTACTGCTGGCGGCGGCCGCGGGGTTCGTCCTCGTCTCGCTCGTGCTCGTCTACCGACTGGTCCGCGGCCCGACGATGCAGGACCGGGTCATCGCGGTCAACGTCATCGGTTCGAACATCGTGATCACCATCGCACTGGTCGCGGCGGCGACCGACAGCCCCGGCGCGCTGGACATCGCCATCGTGTACGCCCTGCTGAACTTCCTGATGAGCATCGCTATCTCGAAGTTCACGGTCGAGCGAGGTGGTGTGCTGTGACGCCGACCGAGATCGCTATCGTCGCGTTGGCGGCTGGCGGACTCTTCTTCGCCATCGTCGCCGCGGTCGGCATCCTCCGGCTCCCCGACCTCTACACCCGGTCGCACAGCGCCTCGAAGAGCGACACTCTGGCGGCCGGACTGACGTTGGCCGCCGCCGCGCTGACGTTCAGCGCCAGCGGTTCGACCATCAAGACCCTGCTGTTGCTGTTGTTCATGTTCATCACGAACCCGACCGCCGCCCACGCCATCGCGCGGGCGGCCGCGGAAGAAGGTATCGAGCCGTGGACCCGCGACGAGGAGGTGGACGAATGAGCCCCATCGAGTTCGCGCTGGTGGCGTTCGTCCTCGCCTGCGCGCTCGCCACCGCGGTGTTGCGCGACGTACTCGGGTCGATCATCGCGTTCGCCGCCTACAGCCTCGGCATCGCGGTCATTTGGGTCGTGCTTCGCGCACCCGACGTGGGGCTCACCGAGGCGGCCGTCGGCGCGGGCGTGACCACCGTCCTCTTCCTGCTGACCATCGCCAAGACGGTTCGGCCGTCGGGCGAGCGCATCCTCGAACGCCTCGACCTCCCGGCGCTCGGCGTGGCCGTCGCGCTGGTCGGCGTCCTCGCTACGACCCTCGGCGCGCTCCCGCCGGTCGGCGGTTCGGAGACGCCCGTCATCACCTCCGAGGTGACCGCGTACTACCTCGAACACGCGTACAAAGAAGCGGGCGTGAAGAACGCCGTCACCGCGGTGCTGGCGGCCTACCGCGGGTTCGACACGTTGGGCGAGGCCGTCGTGGTGTACTCCGCGGGCGTCGGCATCCTCGTCGTCCTCCACAGGGAGGTGTTCGCGTGAGCGACGCCCCCGGCGAGCGCTCCCCGGAACGCTCGCCCGACGCCGTCGAGAGTGATCGCGACGCGACGGCAGTCGGCGAGGAGACCGCGGTCCGCCCCTACGTCGAGAGCCCCATCATCATGGCGACCGTCCGGGTCGTCGCGCCGTTCGTGTTCACGTTCGGGCTGTTCATCATGTTCCACGGCGCGGACTCCTCGG
Source organism: Halobacteriales archaeon SW_6_65_15 (assembly GCA_003023465.1). Lineage (GTDB taxonomy): Archaea > Halobacteriota > Halobacteria > Halobacteriales > Haladaptataceae > Halorussus. The sequence goes on from PXSM01000070.1 coordinate 5,507, forward strand.
GCGGGGGCTTCCAAGGAGGCGTCATCGTCGGCACGGTCATCCTGATGCTCGGTATCGCGTTCGGCATCGAGCCGACCCGCGAGTGGGCCGACCCCGCGACCATCGTCGGGCTGGTCGGCCTCGGGACGGCCGGGTTCGTGTCTATCGGCGTGGCGACGGTCGCGCCTGGCATCATCACCGGCCTGTTCTTCGCCATCGCGGCCGGAGTCCGAGGAGGTGAGACGGCGTGATCGACCTCCTCGCGACGCGGTACTACTACCTCGTGACGTTCCTACTGCTGGGCGTCGGTGCGTACATGATGATCGGCAATCGCAACCTCGTGAAGAAGGTCATCGGGATGAACATCTTCCAGACGGGCATCTTCCTGTTCTTCATCGCGGCGGCCTACCTCGAAGGTGCCAGTCCACCCGTGCTGACGGCGGAGGCCCCGCACGTCAGTCCCCTGCCCCACGTGCTCATCCTCACCGCCATCGTCGTCGGGGTGAGCCTCACCGCGGTCGCGCTGGGGCTGATCGTGCGCATCTACGCCGACTACGGCACGCTCGACGCCGAGGTCCTCTGGGAGGTGCGCCACGATGACTGACCTCGTCCCCCTCGCGGTCGCGCTCCCTATCGTCGGCTCGGTGGTCGCACTGTTGGCGGGACTCGTCCGCGCGAGAACCGCTTCTCCGTCCCCTACGGCATCGAACTCGTGATCGACGGGCTGTCCGGGACGATGATCGTCCTCGTGGCGGTCAGCGCGTTGGGCGTGCTCAGTTACGCCCGGGCCGCAGGTCCGCGCTCGAACCCCTTCTACGCGGCCTACCTCCTGCTGGTCGCCGGACTGACCGGCATGAGCGTCACGGGCGACCTGTTCAACCTGTACGTCTTCCTCGAAATCACGGGACTGGCGGCGTACGTGCTGGTCGCCAGCGACGACAGCGGTCGGTCGGCCATCGCGGCGCTTCGCTACCTCCTCATCGGCACGGTCGGCGCGTCGCTGTTCCTGCTCGGCATCGGCTACGCCTACATCGCGACCGGGACGCTCAACATGGGCGACCTCGCCACCCAGATCGCCGAGGTCGGCTACACCGCGACGCTGGTGCAGGCGGCGTTCGCGTTCGTCGTCGTCGGCCTGTTCATCAAGGTCGCCATCTTCCCGCTGCACACGTGGCAGCCGGAGGCCTACGCGAGCGCGCCCGACTCGGTCAGCGCCCTCATCTCGGCGCTGGTCTCGACGGTCTCCGCGTACGCGCTCGTACGGGTCGTCTACACCGCCTTCACCGCGGACTTCCTCGAAGCCAACCCGCTGGCGGCCGACCTGCTGGGCGCGGCGGCCGCGGTGAGCATCGTCGCCGGGAGCCTGCTGGCGGTGGCTCAGTCGGAGGTCAAGCGGATGCTGGCCTACTCGTCGGTGGCCCAGTTCGGCCTCGTGGTCGCGGCCGCCTCGCTGGTCAACGAGACCGCGATGATCGGCGCGGTCGTCCACCTCGTCGGCCACGCGCTGATGAAGGGGAGCCTGTTCCTCGCGGCGGGCGTCGTGGCGACCGCGACCGGGGCGCGCACGGTCTCGGAGTACGACGGACTGGTGGACCGCCTGCCCGTCGGTGCGGGCGCGTTCGGCGTCCTCGCGCTGGCGATGGTCGGCGTGCCCCCGACGCTGGGCTTCGTCGGCAAGTGGTACATCGCGCTCGGCGCGGTCGAGTCCGGGTCGTGGGTGCTGGTCGTCGTCATCGTCGCCAGCACCCTGCTGACTCTCGCGTACTTCGCCCGGCTCGTCGAGCGGATGTTCTTCCGCGACCCCGCGACCGCACTCGCCGACGAGGTCGGGGTCGCGGCCAGCGAGGACGAGGCCGAGGTGGTCGCCGACGGCTCTGACCTCGGGGCGACCGACGGCGTGGTCACCAGCGGCTCCGACCCCGCTACCGACGGCGGCGACGACGCACCCTCGACCGACCGCGTCACCTTCGGGATGTACGCGGTCGTCGTCGTGACGGCCGTCCTCGCGGTGGCGCTCGGTCTCGCCGTCTTCGAGTACGCAGAGTTCCTCGAACCGACGATCACTCGCCTCCTGACACCATGACAGAAATCGATTCCCTCCGACCGCTCGCAGCGGTGCTGGTCTCGGCCGTCGCAATCGCTCCCATCCTCGCCTCCTACCGGCGTCCGAACCTCCGGGAGGGGTGGACGATGCTGGCGGCCCTGACCACGTTCGGGCTCGTCGCAAGCATGGTGCCCGGCGTGCTCGCCGGGGACACTTACGTCACCGACTTCGGCACGTTCGTCCCCGGCGTGGAGTCGAACGTGGCGTTCGCGCTCCGGGTTGACCCGCTGGGGCTCCTGTTCGCCCTGCTGGCGAGCACGCTCTGGGTCATCACGAGCCTCTACAGCATCGGCTACATGCGCGGTCTGAACGAGAACGACCAGACGCGGTACTTCGCGGCGTTCGCGGGGTCGGTCTCGGCGGCCGTCGGCGTGGCGCTCGCGGACAATCTGGTCGTGCTGTTCGTCTTCTACGAACTGCTGACCGTGGCGACCTACCCGCTGGTCGCCCACGACCAGACCGACGAGGCCCGCCGAGCAGGGCGGAAGTACCTCGCGTACACCTTCGGCGGCGGGGTCGCGGTGCTGGCCGGGACCCTGCTGGTCGTGTGGCTGACCGGCACGGTCGACTTCTCGGCGGGCGGCATCGCGGCCTTGGCGGAGGCGGACCCCGCGCTCGCACGGGTGGCGTTCGCCCTGCTGGTCGGCGGATTCGGCGTGAAGGCGGCGCTGATGCCCCTGCACTCGTGGCTCCCGGACGCGATGGTCGCGCCGACGCCCGTCTCGGGACTCCTCCACGCGGTCGCGGTCGTCAAGTCCGGCGTGTTCGGCATCGCGCGGGTCGTCCTCGACGTGTTCGGGCCGGAGACCGTCGGCGACCTCGGGATGGGTCTCCCGCTGGCCGCGGTCGCGGCGTTCACGCTCATCGCGGCGAGCATCATCGCGCTCCGGCAGGACAATCTGAAGCGCAGGCTCGCGTTCTCGACGGTGAGCCAGCTCTCGTACATCGTGCTCGGGCTGGCGGTACTCCACCCGCGGGCGCTGACCGGCGGGTTGCTCCACATCCCCGCCCACGCGTTCATGAAGCTCACGCTGTTCTTCTGCGCGACGACATCTCCGAGATGGCGGGCATCGGCAAGCGCATGCCCGCGACGATGGTCGCGTTCGCGATTGCCTCGCTCGGGATGGCGGGCATCCCGCTGGTCGCGGGCTTCGTCAGCAAGTGGTACCTGCTGATCGGGAGCGTCGAGGCCGGACAGGTCGTGTTCGCCGCCGCGCTGCTGCTCTCGGGCGTGCTCAACATCGCGTACTTCTGGCCCATCGTGTATCAGGCGTTCTTCGAGAGCGAGGACGCCCTCGGCTCGAAGCCGCTCATCGAGAACCCCTTCGGTGGCCGGAGTACCGCAGTGCCGGACGGCGGTTGTGAGTCGTCGGACTCCCAACCTCGTCGGACCCGGTCCGACGGCGGCCGGGAGTCCGACGATTCCGCTAACGAGGCGGCCGATTCGACCGCCAGGCCCGCCGACCCCGACGAGGGCGAGTACGCCGTTGACCGCAACCCGAGCGACCACGTCCGACCCGAGCACCAGGACCACGTGGCGAACGGCCACCAGCACGGCCCGCCGGCCGGCGGCTGGGAGCGCCGGACTCCGAGTACCGAGACGACGTGGTTCATGCTCGGGCCGATTCTGGCCGCGGCGACCGGCGCAATCGTGCTGGGAATCGTTCCCGGTCGGGCGGTGTTCCTCGAACTGGTGAATCTCGTCGTCGCGGGCGCGACGGGGGTGAGCCTCTGATGGTCGAGTTCACCGCGTTCCCGCCCGCGTTCCTCGTACTCGCGGCCGCGCTCGCGGTGCCGTTCGCCTCGCGGCGAGTCGGGCACGCGATAGGTGCGGCCACGACCGCTATCGTCACCGTCTGGAGCTACGGCGTCCCCGCCGGAACCTACCTGCAGACGACGTTCCTCGGCTTCGAGGTCGTCCTGTTCAACGTGGACGACTTCTCGCGGCTGATGGGCGTCATCTTCGGGCTCATCGGCACCGTCGCGGTGCTGTACTCGTACGCCAGCGACGCAGACAACGTGCAGACCGCGTACGCCCTCTCGTACGTCGGGACCAGCTTCGGGGCCGTGTTCGCGGGCGACTGGCTCGTCTTGCTGTTTTTCTGGGAGCTGATGGCCATCACGAGTACGGTGCTCGTCTGGCACTACGGCGGCGAGGCGGTCCGGGCGGGCTTCCGGTACGCCATCCTGCACGGCATCGGCGGGAGCCTGCTCATGGCGGGAATCATCTGGCACTACGCCGAGGTCGGGTCGTTCCTGTTCGGCGCGAGCGAAGGCATCACGCCCGGCCTCCCGGCCGTCCTCGCGGCGGTCGGCATCGGCGTCAACGTCGGCTTCGTCGGCCTGCACGCGTGGCTGCCCGACACCTACCCGCGCCCGCACCTCGCGGCCAGCGTGTTCCTCTGCGTGTACACCACCAAGACGGGCGTGTACGGCATGTACCGGGCGTTCCCCGAGGGAGAACTCGCCATCGCCTACATGGGCGGCGCGATGGCGGTCTTCGGCGCGGGCTTCGCGCTCCTCCAGAACGACATGCGCCGCCTGCTCTCGTATCACATCCAGTCGCAGGTCGGCTACATGGTCGCCGGGGTCGGCATCGGCACGGCGCTGGCGACCGCGGGCGCGATGGCCCACGTGTACAACCACATCCTCTACAAGAGCCTGCTGTTCATGACCGCAGGCGTCATCATCTACCGGACCGGCGGCGAGAACCTCAAGAAGGTCGGCGGCCTCGGCCGCGAGATGCCCCTGACCGCCATCGCGTTCGCCATCGCCGCGCTGTCAATCAGCGGCTTCCCCGGCTTCAACGGCTTCGTCAGCAAGGGGATGATCACCGAGGCGGCCCACCACGAGCACATCGACGCGCTCTGGTGGCTCCTCATGATAGGGGGCGTCGGAACGTTTATGTCGTTCATCAAGTTCGGATACTACGCCTTCCTCCACGGCGACCACGACGGCCCGGTCGAGGACGCCAACCCGCTCCAGTCCGTAGCGATGTTCGTCGTCGCCGGGCTCTGCGTCCTCTACGGCGTCTACTACGAGGCGCTGTTCGAACTGCTACCGCGATACCACGAGTGGCACGAACAGGCCCACCCGTACACGCTGAGCCACGTCGGCGAGGTGCTGGTCATCGCGGCGGTCGCGCTCGTCGGCTT
>PXSM01000070.1:10830-17546 GCA_003023465.1 Halobacteriales archaeon SW_6_65_15
ACGCTCGGCCGAGGCGTCGTGACGGTGCTCGACCGCCGGATAGAACTCCGGACCGACATCCGCAACGGCGTCCTGGTCGTCGTCGTCGCGCTCGTCGTCTCGCTCGCGATTCTGCTGTAGAGACGGGCGCTTTCGTTCTCCAGTAGGCTTTCGAACTCCTAGCGACCGGATCGGACGTTCGAGATGGCCTCGGACGAGAACCAACCACCCGCCAGCCACCTGAATCCTTTTGCACGCCGACCACCACTATCGAAGCATGGTAGTCGAGAGCGACGCCGAACTGCGCGAGATACTCGGGATGACGCGGGTCGCAGTCGTCGGGTGTTCGTCTACACCCGGCAAGGACGCCCACGAAATCCCGAAGTACCTCCTCGACCACGGCTACGAGGTGATCCCCGTCAACCCCACCGCCGACGAGATATTCGGCCGGACGGCCTACGACTCGCTCTCCGAGGTCGAGGAGACGGTCGAGATCGTGGACGTGTTCCGGCCGAGCGAGGAGGTGGCGGGCATCGTCGAGGAGGCGCTCGACCGCGACGACGTACGGGTGGTCTGGACCCAACTGGGCATCGCCGACGACGAGGCCGCCGAGCGCGCGACCGACGCCGGAAAGCGGGTCGTCCAGGACCGGTGCATCAGGGTCGAGCACCAACGGCTGGTCGCCTGACGCCAGTTCGAGGTGGACCTCCGACGAGCTACTTCGAAGTGGTTCGTCGCCGGACCACGTCTGGAGGTGGGGTCACCCGGCCCGCCACTTCGAGGTGGCCTCGGGCGACGAGCCACTTTTGTCCGTGGGGCGCTTATGCCAGCGTAATGACCGCTATCTCGACGGTGTTCCTCGATCTCGACGACACCATCTGCCGGCATCCCCGCTCGGTCGGCGACCGGCTCGCCGACGCCTTCGAGCGCGCCGGACTCGACCCGTTCTTCGACGTGACGGACTTCCGGCGGTGGCTTCCGAAGGTGAGTGCCGACTCCGCGCTCGAACTCCGCGAGAAGTGCTTCACCGCCATCGCCGACGAGTTGGGCCGGGACTCCGCCGACGCGCACGCCGTGGCCCGCGCCTACGAAGACCCCGACCCCACGACCGTCGAGTTCCTCCCCGGCGCGGAGGCGGCGCTCGAACGTCTCGCCACCGGCCACGACCTCGCGCTGGTGACCAACGGCGGTCGGGAGACCCAGACCGCCAAACTCGACGCCCTCGGCATCGACCACCACTTCGACGCCCTGACGTTCGCCGGATCGGACCACTCGGTCAAGCCCGACCCGGAGCCCTTCCACCACACCCTCGGGGTGATGGGCGTTGGGGCCGACGAGACTGTGCACGTCGGGAACTCCCTGCGCTCGGACGTGGCCGGCGCGCACGCCGCAGGCGTGGGGTCGGTGTGGCTCGAACACCCCGATGCGACTATCGACGAGCACGTACCGGACCACACCATCGAGTCGATGCACGGCCTGCACGCGCCGCCCTGGGTTTGAACGAAGCGAGGTAACTCTCTGACGTGCGCTAGCAGAACTTTCTCCCTCGGCGCGCGCTGGCGGACCCTCGTGGTCCGCCATCAGTCGCGCGAGGGATGAGCATCGCAAGGCGGAACGAAGTGACGACTGAGACGCGCAATCAGCTGGGGAGGACGTGGCTCTTGCGGTCGCGGTGCGGTTTTCATAGGCTCAAGTGTTAGCTAGCGTTTCTCTTCGAGTAGAAGTTCTGAGAGCTAGCTATTCCCGAAGCCGAGGGGAGACCGCAACCGCACCTCGGTCCTTCCCAGCCTCCCCCGTTACTCACTCCGCTTCGCTCCGTTGTCTCGGAACATCTCCGATTTTCCGGATGACGAAAGCGCGTCGCTCGTGCAGACCTCGCGCGGTTCGTCGCGCCACGAGGGCGCTCCTGCGCGCGCCAGCTAAGGATGGCAGAGATTGAAATATGAGTGTAAAAGATGCAATTATATAGTCAAAGCAAATATAAAGTTTGTTATACCGTCGTACTATCCTTCCCACTCCTCGAACGAGCGGTAGATGCCCTTCGAGAGGTAGCGCTCGCTGGAGTCGGCGAACACCGTCACGACGGTGTCGTGAGGAGCGTCTCCCTCGCCGTCCCGAATCTGCTCGGCGACGTGGCGGGCCGCCGCGCTGGCCGCGCCCGAACTGGAGGCGACGAGGTGGCCCTCCTCGCTGGCGAGGCGCTTCAGTTCGTCGTGGGCGCGACGGTCGGGCACCTGCAGAATCTCGTCCACGAGGTCCGGCTCGAAGAGTTCGTTCGTGTCGGGGTCGTGGGTGCCGATGCCCTCAATCTTGTAGTCGGCCTCCTCGGCGTCCTCGCCCTTGGTCTCGCTGTACAGCGACCCCTCGGGTTCGACCGCCGCGACGTAGGTGTCCTCGTCCTGTTCGAGCGCGTACTTGGCGATGCCCATGAGCGTGCCCGCGGTGCCACAGCCGGCAACGACCGCGCCGACCTCGCCGTCGAGCGCCTCGAAGATTTCGGGGCCGGTGGTCTCGTAGTGAGCCTCGACGTTGAGCGGGTTGCCGAACTGCTGGGGCACCACGGCGTCGTCCAGTTCCGCCGCGAGTTCGTGGGCGCGGTCGATAGCTCCGCCCATGCCCTCGTCGGTCGGGGTGTTGATGACCTCCGCGCCGAGCGCCGACATCAACTGCTGTTTCTCGACGCTGAACCGCTCGGGGACGACGAAGACGGCGTCCACGCCGAGTTGCTGGGCCGCGATGGCGAACCCGATGCCGGTGTTTCCAGCGGTTGGCTCGATCACGGTGCCGCCGGGTTCGAGTTCCCCGCGTTCGAGCATCTGCTCGACCATGTACTTGCCGATGCGGTCCTTGACGCTCGCGCCGGGGTTGAACGTCTCTAGCTTGGCGTACACCGGCACCTCGTCGGGTGCCGCCTGCACGCGGACGAGGGGCGTCTCCCCGACCGTTTCGAGCACGGAGTCGAGGGGCGTCCGGTGGTCCGTCATTGAATAGGCAAAAGTTGCGGGGGTGGTTAATGGTTTTCGTACGACCGCGATTCGCCGGAATCTCAGAGGCCAATCGGCGACTACGCTTGTGCCTCGGTCTCCTCGTCGGCGTCCTCGCCACCTTCTGCGGCTTCCCCGTCAGAGCCGACTCCGGAGACCTCGGCTTCGACCTCCTCGGGGTCGATGCCCTGCTCCTCGGCGAGCGCCTCCAGCAGGGCGTGCTGCTCGGCGGCCTGCCGTTCGAGGGTCTCGACCCGCTCGCTGGTCGCGTCGAGTTGCTCGCGCATCTCGGCGACCTGTTCGCGGAGTTCGTTGAGCTTGCTGTACAGTTTCTCGGCCGTGTCGGCCAGCTTCTGGATCTTCTTCGCCGTGCCTCCAAGTCCCATACCAGACGGTTGCGTCGCCCGATACGTGAGTTTTCCGACTCGACTAGCACACACTTTCAGGATTCACCCCATTCGTCGGAACTTGATTCGGGGTGTCGGCCCAGCTACTGACGGGTTGTATCCGAGAACGTTTGGAAAGCCCCCGCCTGCTCGCGGTCGCTCAGCGACATATCGCGGACCTCACCGCACAGCAACGCGCCGGCCCGCGATAGGGGTCGCTGAGCCGACCACGGGCCTGCGGCCCGCGAGCCGGCGGCCCCTTTCAGCCATCCCAGACGGAGGATTGGTCGGCCGAACTTTCGCTGGTGGTCTGCGCCATCGGGTACTCTCGATGGGCTGCGTCACCGGGCGCATCCCGGTGGTCTGCGTCACCGAGCGCAGCTCTGTAAAGACCGACACCGGCTATCGCCGTTCCGGTCAGTACCTCGGACCGCTGGCCTTTTTAAGTCCCTCCGTAAACTATCGGTCATGTCGCACGAAGCGGTGCCCGAGGCGAGCGCGCCGACGGCGGGCGTCGTGGCCTCCCTCGCAGTGCTCGCTGTCGTCGTCGTACCGTACTTTCTCATCCCGGCCCGGGACGTCGGAATCTACTACGGCGCGCCGACGTTCGTCCCGATACACCTCGTGATCGGCCTGTTCGCCACGGTCGCCATCGTGATCTTCGCCGCGGGACGCAACGGCCGGACCGACCCGCCGACCGCTGCGGGCGCGACGCTGGTCCTCGGCGGATTCATGGCCTTGCTGGTCCTCTGGTGGGCTATCGCGGTCGGAGACCTCGTCGGGAGCTTCGACGTGTCCGCGTCGTTCGACTACCACCGATGGCTCCTGCTCGCGGCGACGGTCGCCGTCGCGGGAAGCGGCTGGTGGTTCACCCGCGAGGTACTGTGAATTTCGCGGGTCAGACCCCGGTTACGACTCCGTCAGCCGACGCATAACAAAGCGGTAGCGACGCCAAACTCGGTCCGTGTCCGGACCCGACGCAGGTGAGCGCGAGGCGGAGACCACCGTCGGTGGGGCTGAATCCAACGTCCCGCGGCTCTCTGCCACGTCGCAGACTTCCGACGCCACCACCGTTCCCGGGGACCCCGAAGAGTGGATGCGTCGGGACGACGAGTTCCTGCTCGACGCGGACCGCGAGTACGTGTTGCGCGACCGGCGGTCGCTGTAACCATCGGCGTCGCGGCGGCGATAGGGCTGGAGGCGACCCACCCCGTGGCGACTACCATCGTCGCGGAACTCGGCCTCGGCGGCCTCGTCCTCCTGAAGGCGATGGCCGCGGTTTTCCTGCTGTTGGTTCCCGGCGTCACCGACAGCACTCGCCAGACTGCTCGCGCGAGCCTCGCGGGCGTCGTCGCCGTCGGCCTGCTCGCCGTAGTCGCGAACGCGTGGGCGCTGTTCGTCGCGGTCGGGTGACTCCGAGACCATCGAATCGCAGAACCCGGTGACAGCACGGCCGCGCGATTTGCGAAAGGTCCTTAAGTTCGAACACGCTTACTTGTAGATGGACTAGGTCGGGCAGTTAGGCCCTGCTCACTACCCGCACTATGGTCTTCAGCGGGGGCCGAACTCCGGAGGCGTCCGGTCAGACCGTACCGGGCCCCGGAAGCCGACTTCGAAGCCTCGTCCTGCGGGGACAGCGGTCTCCGGCGGGCACTCGCAGGAGTGTCGCAGTCGGAGTTAACCGGTGGCAATCCGTCAGGCGCGGAAGCGAGCAGCGGACCACTGGACACCTGTCGCTCGCAGGGTTGCGGGGTGGAGGACGCGACCGGGATTCCCCGGTACGGAACGCCGGGCAAATCCGGTTGTCCACATTCATACGCTACAACCTTTTCCTGCGCGATTCACTCTCCGAGTGACTCGCTTGCAAAACGTTGATGAAAAGGACAACCCACGTCCCTTCGGCCGCTAAAGCGGCCTCCGGTCCTTGCTTTCGATTCGCGAATGCTTCCAGATAGCAACGACGGACCGTCAGTGCAGGACCGCGGTGTTGCCCCGGGTCTCGATCAGCTCGGCGTTTACTCGCTCGGCGAGGGTCTCGGCCAGCTCCTCGGTCGTCGTTCCACCGCGGGCCGCGCGGAGGAACTTCACCTTCACGAGGTCGCGGTCGGCCAGCTGGTCGCTCAGTTCGTCGGTGACGGACTCGATGCCGGACTTACCGACCCACACCGTCACGTCGAGGTCGTGGGCCTGCTTCCGGAGTTCGTCGTCGGTCATACTCGCGTCTGGGCGGCGAAGCGCCTTAAAGAACGTGAACTGCGGGCTTTTTCCGACGCCGGTCCGAACCCCGCTCCATGCGAGTCACCGAGGCGATTGACGACTACCTGTTCGCGTGGGTCCTGCTGTCGGTCGTCCTCGGCGTCCTGTTTCCACAGCTATCGGTCGTCGCGGAGTTCTCGACGCCCATCCTCGCGGTGATGGTCGGCAGCGTCTCGCTGACGCTCTCGGTGTCGCGGTTTCTGGCGGTCGATTGGCGAGCGCTCGGGCGCATCCTGCTCGGCCACGTCGCCATGCCGGTGGTCGCATTCGGGGTCGCTCGCGCGCTCGGGCTCTCGCCCGCGCTGACGGTCGGGTTCGTCCTCCTCGGTGCAGTCACGCCGGAGCTCGTGACGCCGACGATGACCGCGCTCGCCGACGGCGACACCGCGCTGGCCTCGGCGGCGCTGGTCCTCATCGGAGTCGGAAGCGTCGGCTTCACCCCTGCCGTCGCGTCCCTCGCTCTGGGGTCGGGCGTCGAGGCCGACGGGTGGCGCATCGCCGAGAGTCTGCTGGTCGCGGTCGTCGCCCCGATGGGTCTGGCCGTTGCGATCCGGACTCGCTACGACGACCGGGTCGCTCGCTACGAGGAGTACTACGCGTCCGTCTCCGCGGTCATGGTGGTACTCATCATCGGCGGCGTCACCGCGACCAACGCCGGACTGATCCGCGCGAACGCCGACCTGCTCGTCCGCGTCGGCGCGGGCGCGCTCGCGCTCAACCTCGCGGGCTACGCGCTCGGCTGGTGGGGAACGTGGCCCGCGCCGACGCCCGTTCGGGTCGCTGGCACCCTCTCGGTCGGGATGCGGGACTTCGCGGTCGCCGCGGCGCTGGTCACGGCGGCCGGATTCCCGGCGAGCGCGTCGCTCCCGGCCGTGTCGTTCGGCGTCGTCGAGATGGCGACGAGTGCGCTCCTCGCGCGACGGTTCGGGGCGTGAACGCGGCGATTCTATTCTCCTTGGCTCAGCCCTTTCGGGGTAGTCGGACTGGCGGTGTGCGAGGTCATCGACGCTGGTGCGCGAAGTGCCACCTCCCTGCTCACAACCGCCGGAGGGCAACACGTGCCCTCCGAGCCGTCAGCGAAGCTGACGACGCCGGAGGACAACCCGCGTCC
>PXSM01000070.1:17666-23698 GCA_003023465.1 Halobacteriales archaeon SW_6_65_15
AAATCGAGACGAACGAGACGCTAGCTACTCCCGAAGCCTAGGGGACCGCAACCGCACCGCGACCGCAAGAGCCACGTCCTCCCCAGCCGATTGCGCGTCTCAGTCGTCACTTCGTTCCGCCTTGCGATGCTCATCCCTCGCGCGCTGTGGGCTTGCCACGGGGGCTCGCCAGCGCACGCCGACGATGTCCGGTTCACCGACTGAACCCCGTCAGACAATTTTATAATTTCCTGAATCATGTATAGGATGCATTAACGACCAATATGAGTATCTGAGACGTCTATAGATTGCTTCAAGTTCGGTCGTCTGACGGCTACACGGCGAACGAGAATTAGGAGTCGTACGGATACCGAGCCTGCTCGCCGCAGTCACAGGTGACGACGACGTGACCGTCCTGGAGTCGGACCCGGGCGTTCTTTCCGGGACGGAGGTAGCTGTCGCAAGCGTCGCAGGTGAAGCGCTTGAGTTCCTTGGGAAGCGAGACGCGGTTGCGCTCGGCGAGGCGTCGCGCGAGTCGGACGTACTCGCGCGCGCGGTCGTCGTGACACTCCGCGGCGGCGTCCCGAGCGAGCGAGGCGAGGCGCTCGATGCGCTCTTCGGCTATCGTCATGAAGTATGGGAATGGGGGGTGGGGGTTTCCGGGGCGAGACAGGACAAGGATAGAAACTTCCTGTGTTGCCCCATGGGGGCCATTCTCCGTTTGGGTAAAATAGTTTTTGGTTTCTATCGGCTGAATCGACTCCGTAGTTCTCGGTCGTCGTCCATACGCGTCCGTCACCGTTCGCGTTCCGGTAGGATTTTGCCGCGTCCGCGTCTCCGGTCCGATAGTGAGCGCGCACGACGCCCCCGGAATCGCCGTCTCGGGGTGCAGACGCGGACTCGGACGAGAACGATGAAGGTAAGCCACTACTTCGAGTGGGAGGAATATATCACGGGCGGGCACGCCCAGTCGGTGGACAACCAGCGCAAGGTCATGGACCGACGAGGGATCGAGTACACGACCGAACCGACCCTCGACGCCGACGTGCTCCATCTCAACAACATGGGGCCGAAGTCGCTGTACTGGGCCCGGAAAGCCCGCAAGAGCGACGTGCCGGTGCTGGTCCACACCCACCAGACCGCCGAGGACTTCCGGGAGAGCTTCGCGCTCTCGAACGCCCTCGCTCGGCCGATGAAGCCCTACCTCCGGTACGCCTACTCGCTGGCCGACCACCTCGTCTGCCCCTCGGAGTACAACCGGCGGGTCATCGAGGAGTACTCGGACGCGCCCAAGACGGTCATTAGCAACGGCTTCGACCCCGACAAGGTGGCTGGGTTCGACGACGGTACTCTGCGCGAGGAGTACCTCGACCGCTACGACCTCAGCCCGCCGGTCGTGTTCAACGTCGGCCACGTCATCAAGCGCAAGGGATTGGAGGCGTTCGTCGAGACCGCCCGCGAGATGCCCGACCTCGACTTCGTGTGGTTCGGCTACCTCAACCCCGCGGGCGGCGAACTCGACCGCTTCCTCAAGAGCCGGGACACCAAGCGACTGGTCGAGAGAGCGCCCGACAACTGCCAGTTCACGGGCTACGTCGAGGACATCCGCGGAGCCTACGCCGCGGGCGACGCGTTCTTCTGGCCGAGCAAGAACGAGAACGAGGGCATCGCGCTCCTCGAAGCGATGGCCTGCGGGAAGCCGCTGCTCATCAGCCGGACCTGCGCGAGCGACTGGGGGCGAACGCGAAGGAGAAGAGCGAGGAGTTCACGCTGGAGAGCATCGGCGACGACCTCGTGGACTTGTATCGGAGTTTAGCGTAACGAACAGTGGCGGCGAGCAGTGGCGCTGAAAGCGGGGAGCGACTCGGGACTGTCTATATCCCGAAGTTCCCGCTGGTGGTCAGGTCCGAACTCGAAAGGCTGTACAGGTCGGCGTTGACGAACCGACAGCCGTCCACGTACAGCCCGTCCGACGCGGCGTCGTACGCCGCGAACCGTCCGTTCTTCGAGGAGGACCCCTCGAACCGACAGTTGGTGAACGTCGCGTTCGGTTCGCGTATCTCGACGATGTCGTCGCCCGCCTCGTCTCGGACCGTGACGTCTTCGAGCAGTATCCGACGGTCGGGCGTGCTGGACCCTTCGGTCACGTCCACAGCGAATCCGCTGTTCGTGAACGAGTTGGGACCAGCGTATATCTCGACGTTCTTCGCCGTCGCGCCGTTGGCTCCGGAGTTGATCCGGAGGAGGTCGTTCTGGGCCTCGGGGCCGTAGATGCGGACGTTCTCGGCGAACGGTTGTTGGCCCTCGTAATCGTCGCTCGACCCCGTGAGCCAGAGCCCCGCGCCGTTGTAGCCGACCGAGTTGGCGTTGTCGATGACGATGGTGGAGTCTCGACAGACGTCGTCGACGCCAAGTCTGACGTTGCCACCGCCGTTGTTCTTCGCCGTACATCCTCGGAGGACGTTTCGACCGGGCGAGTTCATCACGTAGAATCCGTTGTCGACGAACCCCTCCACGTAACACTGCTCGTAGATCTTCGTCCCGCGGTGCTTGGGGTCGGAACTGAACGGGATGACGTGGCCCACCGCGTCTTTCTCCGGCCAGAACGTCCCGCCGTCGGGCTGTTTCACGTTCCTCATGAAACAGACGCCCGTCTCCTCGGCCATCTGGACCTGGAACGAGAAGCGTTCGTCGGTGTCGTGGTCCACGCTTCCGTCGCTGTCGCGGTCCTGATACTTCGCGTCGATGACGGTGCCGTCGCTTCTGTCGGTGATGTCGACAGTGAGGTTCCGGACGACCAGCCGCGAGGAGTCCGTGCTGTCGCTGCCGAGGTCCATCAGGAGGTTCGCGTCCGGGTCGGTCACGTCGAGGGTGGCGCGGGGTTTGCCGACGAACCCGAGGAACTCGAAGCCGGTCTTGTCGAGGGTCGTGTTCCACTTGTACGTCCCGTTCGGGAAGACGAACAGGTAGTTGGCCGAGGCGTCGCTCCCGACGAACGAGTCGATTTCGGCGGCGACGTCCGCGTCGGAGCCGGGTTCGACATCCAAGTCGGCTCCGACGTCTACGACGTTCCAGCCGTCCACCGAGAGGCCGCGCTCCGCGACGAGGTCCTGTCCGACGCTCACGGGGCCACCCTCGCGGGCGCGGACGAGGTAGTTACCGTTGGCCCGGTCCCAGAACTGGACGACGTCGTTTCCGTTCCCCCGCGTGCTGTGCGAGGAGTACTGCGCGTTAGCGAGAACGTCATCGACGTTCTCCACGCTGAACCCGCCCATGTCGAGGCGCGCGTTCATCGAGTTCGACCCGTCGATTGCGAGGTAGTCGGAGGAGGCCGCGCGCGCGGTTCCGAAACCGCCGCTACCGACGCCGACTCCGAGACCCGCTACTCCGGCGAGAGCCATCACGTCTCGTCGCGAGATGCTTCCCTTTCGTTCGGTTTCGTCTCGACAACAGTTTTTATCTTTATTTATACTACAAATATTAATTCTTCCAGTCAGGGAAACTTCTTGTGGCCGGTCGGATACTGCCTACGTCTACCCTCAGACACTGCGGACGGGTATCGAACGGAAGACACAAACCATTAACATCCCCTCCGCAAAGGGCGAAACGATGAGCTACCGGGTCGCGGCGTTCACGGACACGTACCTTCCGACGGTCAACGGCGTGTCCTACACAATCGCCTCGTGGCGTGAGCGCTGGGAGCGGTCGGGTGGCCAGATGGACGTGGTGTATCCGGGCGCGGACGGCCACTCCCCCGCGGACGGCGAGCACCCGGTCGGGAGTCTCCCGTTCCCGTTCTACGACGGCTTCCGGCTCGGGACGCCCCGCGTTCCGGAGGCGGTCCGAGACGCGGAGGGCGTCCACGCCCACACGCCGTTCAGCCTCGGGTTGGGCGGTCTCCGGCTCGCCCGCGCCCGCGACCTCCCGCTGGTGGCGTCGTACCACACCCCGACCAGCGAGTACGCCGCGTACGTCTCCCCGACAGACGCCATCGCGTCGCTGGTCGGCCGAGCGTCGGAGACCTACGAACGTTGGTTCTTCAGGCGGGCCGACGCCGTGCTCGCGCCGAGCGCTGCGACCAGAGATCACCTCCAGAACGAGGTCGGCGTGGACACCACCGTCGAGGTGGTTCCCAACGGCGTTGACGTCGAGCGATTCCGACCGGTCGAGCCAGACGACTTCCTCGACCGTTACGACCTCCGAGGCGACCGACCCCTGATCGGCTACACCGGCCGTCACGGCTACGAGAAGCGCCTCTCGGAACTCGTCGAGGCCGCCGCGCTACTGGACGTGACGGTCGTCTTCGGCGGCGACGGCCCGGCCCGCGCGGAGTTAGAACGCCGGGCCGACGACCTCGGCGCGGACGCCCGCTTCCTCGGCTTCCTCGACCGCGAGGAGATGGCGGCGTTCTACTCGGCGCTCGACGCCTTCGCGTTCCCCAGCCCGGTCGAGACGCAGGGCCTCGTCGCGCTGGAGGCCAACGCCTGCGGGACGCCCGTGGTCGGCGCGAACGCGGGTGCCCTCGCCAACACCATCGACGACGGCGAGACGGGTTACAACTACGAGAGCGGGAACGTCGAGGACTTCCGGGACGCAATCGAACGGACCTTGGCCGAGCGCGAGGAACTGCGGGAGACGTGTCTGGCGCGTCGGGAGTCGATGAGCGTCGAGCACGCAGTCGAGAAGTTACAGGACGTGTACGACTCGATTCGGTAGGAGGCTCCGCGCTGGGTCAGCTCCGCCTCAGAGTTCCACGCGCTCGACCAACTGGTTGCCGTCCTCGCGGATGTTGACCGCGACGATGCGGATGTCGTCCTCCAGTCCGGAGTCCCGGAGCTTCGCCTTCAGGAGGTTGTCCACCTGATACACGCCCGCGGCGTTGAGCATCTCGATCTCCACGAGTACCGGCACGGCGTCGCCCTGCATGAGCGTGACGCGCTGGATGGCCTGACTCGACACGGTGTCGATGCCGCGACCCCCCTTCTCGTAGGGCATCCGCGAGCGGCCCTTCTCCATGTCGAGGGCGTCGGCGACCCGGAGGACGCCCGCCTCGGTCGTGAGCGGGTCCTCCTCGGTGTGATGGCAGAGGATGGCGTGGAGGATTTCGCCCTTCATCCGGACGATTTCGGCGGTGTCGTAGAACCCGAGGTCGTCGAGCACGCGGTCGAGCAGATCGGCCGCGAGCGGGATCGACCAGTAGGCGTGGTCGTCGCGGTGGACCACGTGGCCGATGTCGTGGATGGTCGCGGCCAGCGCGACGATGACGCTCTCGTCGGCCTCCTCCAGTCCCTGCTGGGCCGCGCCGTTAAAATCGCCGCCGCCCCGCTTGAGGAGGTCGTACAGCGAGAGCGCCCGGTTGCGAACGATCTCGATGTGCTTGCTGCCGTGGTCGTTGTACCCCTTCCGGAGGACGGGGTTGACGTTCTGGGCGTCGAGATACGCCTGAATCTCGGCGTCGTTCTCGATGAACTCCAGCGTCTCGTTCAACCGCTCGTCGGGAAACGCGTGGTCGGCGTCCGGGTCGTACTCCCGACCGCGCTCGTCGGACTCCTCGGTCTCGCTCATACTCGATACGACGCGCCCCACGGAAAAAAGCTCTCGGCCGTGGGGACGAGAAATTCCGAGACGCACCTCCGATTGTAGCTGGTGGGAGTGGGTGGAGAAAGCCTCCTGCTCGACCGGTCTTTAGCCAACTACAGGGAATTTAGAGACTTTAATTTTATCCTTTAGATTATATTTAGATGTTTTGCCAGAGGTTGCCACTCTGCCATGGACCGGATCGCGCAAAGTACCCAAACCACGGGACGCGCCGCGAGGGCCTCGTGCCCGAGCCCCGAGACGCCACGCGTTTCGGCACGCGAACGGCGTTTTCCTGAGCCGAGCGAAGGAAGGCTCGAAAGACGAGCAACGCGAGTCTTTCGGCGAAGCCGTGAGCAACGCGGGGAGGAAGCGAGGGGAACGTGCGACCCTCGGCGGTCACGCGAGCGAACGCAGTGAGCGAGGGTGACCTCGGCAGTCGCAGCCCGCACAGCGAAGCGAGCAGGACCGTCTGC